>NZ_JAHKKC010000019.1:0-77104 GCF_020496585.1 Alcaligenes sp. 13f | reverse complement strand
GGGTCGGGTCGGCAGATAGGCTCCACCGTTAAACCTGATCATTCAATGTTTATTGCTCTGCCCCAAGCCATTCTTTTATTAAAGAAGAGCGAACTTTAACTACAAAGCCCGGAAAGGAATCAATTGATAATCAAAGAAAAAGCTGGAGGACAGAGATGAAAAGATTCAAATTATTGATTAATTGCTGCTTTTTTTAGAAAAACATTAATAAAAAAAAACTGTCTATATAAAAGAAAGATAAATAAAAAAGAAAGCAATCCAGCCAGATATTAAAAATAATAAACAGGGTTGCTAATTCTTTTTTTTCGAAGATAACAATAAAGATTGCATCCAAAAACAAAACAACAATACTGAATTACAAAAACAGGTTTTTGTTTAGACCAAAGAAAACTAATAACAGTCGTGATGGCCTGACTTATCCACAGGGATGAATAACAAAGAAATCCACAATTTTATTAACAAAATAGATTAAACCAAAAATGGAAATATAAAATCCAGGAAAATATGCGGTTAATAAGAAAGTGAATAATTTGTGGATATTATAAAGGCTTAATTCGCACTCCAACATGGCGTTGGTGCAAACATCGACATCAGCTCATCCAGACGCACCAGGCAGGCAGAATTCGGCCAGAAAATCGGTCAAGGACTGGGCAAAAAAGCTATATTTAAGGCAGCTACTGGCTTTGGCCCCCTGTGGATAAGCTCCAAGAGGGCCTGTTGTGGACGTGTTGTGGATGAAAGGGGGATAAGTCGCCTGTCTTTCAAGACCTCAAATTTTGTCCAGTTTCGATCCACCGACTCCCTCGGGGTGATACACAGGCAAAAGTGGTCTATAAGATGTTGAAATTAAAGAAAAATTCTCAGCTATGCCACTTATCCACAGACACTCATTATTCATTACCAGTTATATATATAGTTATTGTTAAATAAAGATCTCTTCACCCATGCCCAACTTTCTTGTACAGCCTTTACCTACTGGTTCTTTAGACATCATCGGTGATGTACATGGAGAGCTTCAGGCCTTGCAACAACTGATCCAAAACTTGGGTTACCAGGAAGATGGCTCTCACCCGGAGCAACGTAGCCTGATATTCGTTGGAGATTATTGTGATCGCGGTCCAAACAGCCCTGCTGTAATTGAGTACCTTAAGTCCTTGATAAATAATAATAAAGCAAAAGGAATATTAGGTAATCATGAAATCAATCTACTGATAGACGATGCAAAAGATGGTTCAGGCTGGTATTTTGATCAGCGATATCAGCCGGATTTAAAGAATTACTCCCCATTCAAGCGTGCAAAACCTCAAAATAGAGACGAAATCCGAAAGTTTTTAAGCTCACTACCCATTGCATTGGAAAGAAGTGACCTCAGAATTGTGCATGCCGCCTGGAATAATCCAGCTATTGATGCAATTCGATCGGTAAAAAGCGAAGATTTTCTTGATTTTTTCTTTGAATGCGAGCGTAAAGCTGATAATTATGCAGAAAAAAAAGGAATTCTGAATAAATATCTGGCTGCAAAACAGGAATGGAAAGAAAAAATTGAAGATCCAAAGGCCTTGATGCCGTTATTGCAGGCCTACATTGACTACGATTTGGTCAAAAATGACTTCAACCCCATCCGTTTACTGACTTCCGGAACCGAAGGCCCGGCGGATCGCCCATTTTTTGCTGGCAACCGTTGGCGTTTTTCCGACCGTACCCCTTGGTGGAACAGCTACCAGGACGATATTCCGGTCGTTTTTGGCCACTACTGGCGTCAGCTCTTTCCTCAACCAACAGCGAAAATGTCTAAATACTCCTTATTATTCAAGGATATAGATCCATTTTCCTGGCACGGCGCAAAGAAAAACACGTTTTGCGTGGACTTTTCCGTTGGAGCTCGTTGGCGCGATCGTCGCAAGGACCAGGCGCCTGAAGACTCGGCTTTTCACCTGGCTGCTTTGCGTTGGCCAGAGAAAATCATCATGACGGATACCGGTTTTACGCAGCCAACCCGCTAAATCCG
The DNA here is from genome assembly GCF_020496585.1 of Alcaligenes sp. 13f. Taxonomy (NCBI): domain Bacteria; kingdom Pseudomonadati; phylum Pseudomonadota; class Betaproteobacteria; order Burkholderiales; family Alcaligenaceae; genus Alcaligenes; species Alcaligenes sp. 13f. The sequence continues at coordinate 75,096 of NZ_JAHKKC010000019.1, read as the reverse complement.
TTTTTCTTCCTGCTGTTACAATTTTCTTTTCTGTGGATAAGCTCTAGGAAGGGCATTGTGAACAGGGTGTGGATACATAAGGCATAAGTAGGTACTTCTTTGTGGAGTCTAAAAGTTGTACCTAAACCATCCACCGGTAAGCGTTAGATCTATCCCCGAAAAAGAAACCGCTAAGCTCTTGTTTTATCATTGCTAAAGACACTTGTTCGACTTATCAACAGGCCTCCATCCAGTAATTTTAATAAAAGATTTAAGTGCTTGTTATGTAAGATAAGTTCAACTCCCTGCAGACCAGGCCCCTGCTCTTTGCAAGCCAAAAGTTCTCGACTAAGATGCAGTCCATGAACAAAAATCACGATCTCGCTCAACGCTGGCTTATGCGACTTTTGCATACAGAAATTTGAGCCGCAAAGACTGAAAGTTTATTTTCAGAACCGTGCAAGATCGACTTTGCTGTCACGCCTCTAGGGTTTCTTTCAACATGAGAAAAACTCAAGCAAAGGCCTTGATTGGCAAAAGAGGGGAGTTCTACCTGGACGACGTGTTTGGCCAAGAATTTGCTATGGCTTCGGGGATTGCTGAGCCTGAAACTTGTACTAGGTCAATCTTGTTTGAATTTTTGACTTATCCACATTTTGTGGGTAAAGCGTGTACTTGTGCCCGCACGGGTCTTATTTAGCCTGAAGCAGCTAGGTGAACTGTGTATTTTCACAGCTAAGCTGTGTTTGAAGAACGTGTAATGTTGAAATAAGTCCTTGTTTTATATCTATATTTTTTGTGGTTTTAGCTTTGAGGCGGATTTTTTTTCTGGCTGCCGGTCCTGAAACAGAGAAGCTGTAACGCTGGCTGGTTCTTCCTTTTATCAAAGGAAAAGAAGCGATAACTGGGCAAAAAATCAGGTTTACCCCCAAAGTTATCAACAGGATAGTATGGGGACGACAAATCGCCTGTTTCACGTTTGGCGTCTTGCGGGTTACAAGGTGCGGGTTTTGTGGTTCGCGGTTGGCGTTTTGAGGCCCAGCTAATGCGTGTTGTTTCGCATGGCTGTTATAGGGTTTCTGTAGCAGATATAGGCAGGATTACGACGACTGTACTTGTCCACAAAAATCAGGGTACAAAAAAACCGCCTGACGGCGGTTTGATGAAGGCAGAAAGCAAGGTGTTTAGACCTTTTTCAAGCGTTCAATGGCCTGATCCAAGGTGTTGGGCTGCTTGGCAAAGCAAAAACGCAGCAAACGATGGTTAGCCTGCTCAGAATTGGGATTCAGGTAGAAGGCAGAGACGGGAATCACGCCTACGCCGTAGTTCTGGTTCAAGTGCTTGGCGAAATCCAGTTCGGATAGCTCTGAAATGTTTTCATAGCTGGCCAGCAGGAAGAAAGTCCCTTCACTGGGCATAGGTGTAAAACGTGTGTTTTGTAGACCTTGGTGCAAATGATCGCGCTTTTCCTGATAAAAAGCGGGTAGGCTCTCCCAGGTAGCAGGGTCTTGCATATAGGTGGCTAGACCGGCCTGTAAGGGGCTGGGAACGGTAAAGACAGTGTATTGGTGGACCTTGCGGATTTCCGTGCTGAGACTGGCAGGAGCGCAGCAGTAGCCTACTTTCCAACCTGTAGCGTGGAAGGTCTTGCCAAAGGAAGAAACGATGACTGCTCGTTCTGCCAGGCTAGGCCGGGTAGCCAGACTGAGATGCTCTTTCTGATCAAAGGTCAGGTGTTCATAGACCTCATCGGACAAGATGATCAAGGAAGGATGCTTTTCTACAATCTGCTCCAAAGCGTCCAGATCCTGGGGCTGCAAGATGGTACAAGTCGGATTGTGCGGAAAGTTGATTACCAGCATACGGGTCTTGCTGGTGATGGCTTGCTCTACACGGTCCCAGTCGACGCGATAGTAGGGCACAGCTTCGCTAGGCGCTGTCATGGGGACGGCAACAGGTATACCTCCGGCCAGCTCGATGGCGGGGATATACAGGTCGTAGAAGGGCTCGATCACGACGACTTCATCGCCTGCATGCACAAAGGCTTGGAAACTGGCCATCAAGGCCTCAGTGGCGCCACTGGTAACGGTAATTTCCGTATCCACCTTGTAAAGGCGGCCATAACGAGCCTGCGTTTTGCTGGCAATAGCGGCTCGCAGGGCAGGGTAGCCCGCCATGGCAGGATACTGGTTGATGCCATCCAGCATGGCCTGGTGTACAGCCTCAATCAAAGCCGGATCCGGATTGAAATCTGGAAAGCCCTGGCCCAGGTTAATGGCTTTGTGCTCCAGGGCCAGTTGGCTCATGGTGGTAAAGATGGTGGTGCCCACAGAAGGGAGCTTGGATGTGATCTGCATGGGTCTACTGATATGAATAATAAAAATGCACCCGCGCTTCAGATTTGAGCAAACGGTTGGGTGGCGAAGTATCAGACAAATTCTTGTCGAAAATACCATAGATTCCACACGGATCTGTTGATCGTGGAACCAATCGCTCAGGACGGGTTTTTACATTGATATAGCTGCTGCCTATATAGGATTAGAGCGCCGCTTTTTCTGCTGTCCGTTTTTCTTCTCCAGCTACTTCGCTACGGATGCCTGTTGGAGCTGCGGGAATTTTTCAAGCGAACCTGTGTCTTAAACTCGGGCTCTTGATAAGACTCCAGGTTTCAAGGTGCTGCTGATTTTTCAAAGTATCTGTCGTCACAGGCAAGTTCTGCCCTGTCTGAGCGCGCTCTCTTTTTGCGCATAGGACATTTTTACCTGCAGCCAAAGTAGCCAGATTGAAAAATCGAAGCCTTATATTTTCTCCAGGCCAGCGGAAATTTCCTTATCGCCAGACTGTTGAGCGGTATTCCTGTTCATCAGGCTGTATTTCTTTTTATTGCTCTGTTATCCACAATTTTGCTCCCTGCTTAAGTCGATTTTATCCACCTGGGGCAGGGTACCCGCTTAGATAGCTGCTTTTAAGAGATTTAAGGGTGATAAGCGCGCCTTTTATGGCTTCCCTCCCTGGCGTATCATGGACAGGAAAAATCTTCGAAGGCGTGGCCTGCTCCCTGGATAGTTGCCTGGGGATAAAAAACGGCCTGTTTCTCCACAAAGTTATCCACAGTGGTATTTACGCAAAAAACTGTGTTCCACGTGGAACAGATATTGGTTCCATGTGTTTCATGTGGAACAACCGTCGCTGGTAATCGTATAATTGGTTTTTACTTTTTAGCTGTTCTGACATGATTTATCCCGAAGAGTTTGACGTTATTGTCATAGGCGGCGGACATGCTGGTACCGAAGCGGCTTTAGCGGCAGCTCGAACCGGCGTGTCTACCTTATTGCTAACCCATAATATGGATACCTTGGGGCAGATGTCCTGCAACCCTTCTATTGGGGGGATTGGAAAGGGGCATTTGGTCAAGGAAGTGGATGCGCTGGGCGGGGCAATGGCTTTGGCTACCGACCACGCTGGTATTCAATTCCGTACCCTGAATAGCTCCAAAGGGCCAGCCGTGCGCGCCACTCGTGCTCAGGCTGACCGTTCTTTGTACCGCAAGGCTATTCGCGAGGTTCTGCAGAATCAACCCAACTTGATGGTGTTTCAGCAATCAGTCGAAGACTTGATTGTGGAGGGTGATCGGGTAGTGGGTGCGGTCACCAAGATTGGTTTGGAGTTCAAAGCCAAATCTGTGGTTTTGACTGCAGGTACTTTTTTGAATGGTTTGGTTCATGTAGGCCTGAATAATTACTCGGCAGGTCGGGCAGGGGATCCACCCTCCATCAGCCTGGCGCATCGCTTGCGGGAACTGCAGTTGCCCCAAGGGCGATTGAAGACAGGAACCCCTCCGCGTATTGATGCCAATACTATCGATTTTTCCCGTCTGGAAGTTCAGCCCGGCGATAGTGATCCCATTCCGGTGTTCTCTTATATGGGCGATGTTTCCATGCATCCCCAACAGATGCCGTGCTGGATTACGCATACCAATGAGCGTACTCACGACATTATTCGCTCCGGTCTGGATCGCTCGCCCATGTATAGCGACCAGGGCACCATCGAGGGTATCGGCCCGCGTTACTGCCCGTCTATTGAAGACAAGATTCATCGCTTTGCAGACAAGAGCAGTCACCAGGTATTTTTGGAGCCAGAAGGCTTGAGCACGACCGAGATCTACCCGAACGGTGTCTCGACCAGCTTGCCTTTCGATATCCAATTGGCTATGGTGCGCAGCCTGCCAGGTTTGGAGAATGCTCGCATCATGCGTCCAGGCTACGCGATTGAGTACGATTATTTCGATCCTCGATCCCTGTATCCCACGCTGGAAACCAAACAGATTCGTGGCTTGTTCTTTGCCGGCCAGATCAATGGCACGACGGGTTACGAAGAAGCAGCTGCGCAGGGCTTGTTGGCCGGGGTGAATGCTGCCCGTTTGGCCCAAGAGAAAGAGCAGTGGTATCCACGCCGTAACGAGGCTTACCTGGGTGTGCTGGTAGACGATTTGATTACCCGTGGGGTGACTGAGCCTTATCGCATGTTTACCTCTCGCGCTGAGTATCGTTTGAGCCTGCGGGAAGACAATGCAGACCAGCGACTGACTGAAATCGGTCGTGATCTGGGCCTGGTGGACGATGCCCGTTGGGATCATTTCAATCGCAAGCGCGATGCGGTCGCACGTGAAATCGAGCGTTTGAAGGGTACCTGGGTGAACCCCCGCAACTTACCGGCCGAACAGGCAAACGCACTGTTAGGTAAAAATATCGAACGGGAGTATTCATTCTTCGATTTGCTCAAGCGCCCCGAAGTGGATTATGCAAAGCTGATGGCCGTGCTGAATGATCAAGGTACGCCGGTAGCAGGTCCCGGTCTGGAAGATCCGGTGCATATTGAGCAGGTGGAAATTCAGGTGAAGTATGCCGGCTATGTGGCGCGTCAGCAGGACGAGGTGACTCGTCAGGCAGCGTTGGAAGAGCAGGCCATTCCAGAGGATCTGGACTACGACGATATCAAAGGATTGTCGATTGAAGTGCGTCAGCGTTTGAAGGCTGCGAAGCCTTTGACCATTGGCCAGGCCGGACGTGTTCAGGGTGTGACACCTGCGGCGGTTTCTTTATTGTTGGTACACCTGAAGCGCAAGCAAAAAAACAAACAAACGGCATGAGCGATACTTTTTCAAAACGCCTGAATCAGGCCCTGCTGGATTTGGGCTTGGATCAGGACCCCGCCTTGGTGCGCAAGCTACTGGACTACATTAATCAGTTGCAGCGCTGGAACCGTACTTATAATCTGACCGCCCTGCGTGACCCAGATCAAATGCTGGTGCAACATATTTTTGATAGCCTGTCGATTGTCCGCCCGTTCCAGAACTATCTGGCCAGCAGCAATCACTCGGCGCAAGAATCGGTTCGGATTGTGGATGTAGGGTCAGGGGCTGGTTTGCCGGGTGTTGTTTTGGCAGCATCATGTTCCACGTGGAACATTACTTGCATTGATGCTGTTGAGAAAAAAATGGCATTTGTTCAACAAATGGTTGGGGTTTTGGCCTTGCCTAATTTGTCGGCAATGCATGTACGTGTAGAGCAGCAGGAACCCATGCAGGCAGATATTGTGGTTTCCCGAGCTTTTTCTTCGCTGCTTGATTTCGTAAATTTGGCAGGCAGGCATGTTCGCCCAGGTGGGCGCATTGCAGCTATGAAGGGTAAAGAACCTGATTTGGAAATAGCCGCATTGCAATCTGAAAGTAACTGGCAGGTCGAACGAATAGAATCATTAACCGTACCGGAGCTAGAGGCACAGCGTTGTCTAGTGTGGTTGGTGCAGCAAGGATAATCATGAGTAAAAACGACGAAAAATCTCCCCGTGCCTATGTGTTTTGTATCGCGAACCAAAAGGGCGGAGTAGGCAAGACGACCACTGCAATCAATTTGGCCGCTGCGCTTGCGGTACTGAAGAAAAAAGTTTTGTTGATTGACCTGGATCCCCAAGGCAATGCCACTATGGGTAGCGGCATCGATAAAAACAGCCTGTCTGGTAATTTGTACCAAGTGCTGATTGGTGATGAAAGTATTTCTAACGTAAAGATACATTCAGAAACAGGTGGCTATGACGTCTTGCCGTCCAATAGGGAGCTGTCGGGCGCCGAGATAGACCTGATCCAGATGCAAGAGCGCGAGCAACAACTCAAACAGGCACTGGCACAGGTACTGGATGATTATGATTTCGTGCTGATCGACTGCCCACCTACCTTGTCGCTGCTAACGCTCAATGGCCTGGCCAGCGCGCACGGGGTCATCATCCCCATGCAGTGCGAGTACTTTGCACTGGAAGGGCTGTCGGATCTGGTCAATACGGTTAAGCGGGTCTATCGCAATATCAACCCGGATTTGCAGTTGATTGGTTTGCTGCGAGTGATGTTTGATGGTCGTGTTACCTTGCAGCAGCAAGTCTCCAATCAGATCGAGACACACTTTGGCGATAAGGTGTTCAAGACGGTAGTGCCACGTAATGTGCGTTTGGCTGAAGCGCCAAGCCACGGTATGCCAGGTATTGTCTACGACAAGAACTCCCGGGGGGCCAGGGCCTATATGGACTTTGGCAAAGAGCTGATCAAGCGCTTGAAGAAAGAATCCCGTAGCGATAAGGCGTAAGGCACACAAGAATCAATAGGAATGTAAGCATGGCTACACGAAAACCAAAAGGTCTAGGTCGAGGCTTGGATGCCTTGCTCGGCGCGGACGCAGGCGCTATCGCAACCATAGGGAAAAAGGGCGAAGCGGCGGTGAGCGATGGCCCACCTTCCAACCTGCCCGTCAAACTGCTGAAGGCCGGGGTGTATCAGCCGCGTACTCGCATGGACGAGGGCGCCTTGAACGAGCTGGCCGAATCCATACGCGCACAAGGTGTGATGCAACCTATTTTGGTGCGTCCTCTGTCGGGCAAGGATAAGGGCAAATACGAGATCATCGCGGGTGAACGCCGTTTCCGTGCGTCGCAAATTGCCGGTCTGGAAGAAGTACCCGTCCTGGTGCGCGAAGTTGGCGACGAGAACGCCGCCATCATGGCGCTGATCGAGAACATTCAGCGTGAAGATCTGAATCCGCTGGAAGAGGCACAAGGTGTGAAACGTCTGCTGGACGAGTTCGGCCTGACCCACGAGCAGGCTGCTCAGGCGATTGGCCGCTCGCGCTCGACCACCAGCAACCTGTTGCGTCTGATTAACCTGGCAGAGCCTGTGCAGATCATGCTGCTGGCCGGCGACATCGATATGGGTCACGCTCGTGCCTTGCTGGCCGTGGATGCTGCCCGTCAGATCATGCTGGCCAACGAGGTGATTGCCCGCCGTCTGTCGGTACGTGAAACCGAGAAGCTGGTTGCCCGTGCCCTGCACGAGGATGACGAGCCTGCCAGCAAGCAGGCTCAGAGCAAGGCCAGCCGCAACGGTGATGTACAGCGCTTTGAAAAAGTGCTGTCCGACCATCTGGGTACCAAAGTGACTTTGAAGGTTGGTGCCAAGGACAAGGGGCAGTTGCAGATCGCTTTCCATGGCTGGGAACATCTGAATGCCTTGCTGGAAAAGCAGGGCCTGTCGTCCTTGCTGGAACAAACGGACGATTGAGCCAGGGCCGCGCCACGCAGAAAGCAATGCGATTGCTGTAGAAAAGCCGACCTGACGTCGGCTTTTTCTTTGCTATGAGCCGTGTTTTGCTAATGGTCTGCATCTTCTTGCAAAAAAGAAGCAGCAGGAAGGAGGAGAACTAGAAAAACTTCTGGAATGATGAACCTCCCTTTCCTGAGGCTGCTCGGCAATCCTCCTTTTTTTGGGGTAGTTCATGACGACATGTTTTTTAGATTGAGTGCTTGTGCTCAAGCCGGTAGAAAACAGCAGGATGAGAGCCTTAAGGAGGCGAGGGAGAGTGTAGGGAAGAAGCCTGAAAGCCGGATTAAAACGGAAAATCTGATTCCGTATCTTTTGCTTACAAAAATAGGCACTGAAAATAGGAAAAAATCTATGTGTTTACCCGCATTTCATCCTGTTTCCCAGGTTTTGAATTCATTCAAAAGCGGTATCCTGGGGGCCCAAAAACAGTGACAAAACCAGTAAGAAAAGCGCCCAAAATCAGGTTTTTTTAAAAAATTCATCGAATTATTCAGTTTTCTTCCCAAAAGGCTTGACGACCTCATAAAACATGTCCATAATTCGATTTTCGCTTCGGGTGGGATGTCCGAGTGGTTAAAGGAGGCAGACTGTAAATCTGTTGGCCCTGCGCCTACGTTGGTTCGAATCCAACTCCCACCACCAGCACTTTTCTAGAGTCAGCCAGCAAGGCGACTTTAGGAGAGGGTGAAGAAAAGTCTGCGGGTGTAGCTCAATGGTAGAGCAGAAGCCTTCCAAGCTTAAGACGAGGGTTCGATCCCCTTCACCCGCTCCAGGTTAAAAATCTTTGGCCACTCTGGGCTGAAGTTGAATGCCCATGTGGCTCAGTGGTAGAGCACTCCCTTGGTAAGGGAGAGGTCACGCGTTCGATCCGCGTCATGGGCACCACATCTCTCTTCTCTATATCGTTCTATCCCTTCAGGAGTCTGCCATGGCTAAAGGCAAGTTTGAACGGACTAAACCGCACGTCAACGTCGGTACTATCGGTCACGTTGACCACGGTAAAACCACTCTGACCGCTGCAATCTGCACGGTTCTGTCCAAGGCATACGGCGGCGAAGCACGCGATTACTCGCAGATCGATAACGCCCCTGAAGAAAAAGCACGTGGTATCACCATCAGCACCTCGCACGTTGAGTACGAGACGCCTAACCGTCACTACGCACACGTTGACTGCCCCGGCCACGCTGACTACGTCAAGAACATGATTACCGGTGCTGCCCAGATGGACGGCGCTATCTTGGTTTGCTCGGCCGCTGACGGCCCAATGCCCCAGACTCGCGAGCACATCCTGCTGAGCCGTCAGGTTGGCGTTCCTTACATCATCGTGTTCCTGAACAAGGCCGACATGGTTGATGACGAAGAGCTGATCGAACTGGTTGAAATGGAAGTTCGCGAGCTGTTGTCCAAGTACGACTTCCCTGGCGACGACACCCCGATCATCAAGGGTTCGGCCAAACTGGCTCTGGAAGGCGACGAAGGCCCACTGGGCAGCCAAGCCGTTCTGGCTCTGGCCGAAGCGCTGGACAACTACATTCCTACGCCTGAGCGTGCCGTTGACGGTACGTTCCTGATGCCTGTTGAAGACGTGTTCTCGATCTCCGGCCGTGGTACGGTTGTGACCGGTCGTATTGAGCGCGGCATCATCAAGGTCGGCGAAGAAATCGAAATCGTGGGTATCAAAGACACGGTCAAGACCATTTGTACCGGCGTTGAAATGTTCCGTAAACTGCTGGACCAGGGCGAAGCTGGCGATAACGTCGGTCTGCTGCTGCGTGGTACCAAGCGTGAAGACGTGGAACGTGGTCAAGTTCTGGCCAAGCCAGGCTCGATCAAGCCACACACGGACTTCGACGCCGAGGTGTACATTCTGTCCAAAGAAGAAGGTGGTCGTCACACTCCTTTCTTCAAGGGCTACCGTCCTCAGTTCTACTTCCGTACCACTGACGTGACCGGCACCATCGAGCTGCCAGAAGACAAGGAAATGGTTCTGCCAGGCGACAACATTTCGATGAAAGTGTCCCTGATCGCTCCTATCGCCATGGAAGAAGGTCTGCGCTTCGCTATTCGCGAAGGCGGCCGTACCGTTGGCGCTGGCGTGGTGGCAAAAATCATCAAGTAAAAAAAGAGTAGTAATTTTGGGCGAAAGAGGTTAATATCCTCTTTTGCCTAAAAGCCAAACGTAGCTAAGTAGCGTGCTACAGTTTGTCAAGGTATAGGGGTATAGCTCAATTGGCAGAGCGTCGGTCTCCAAAACCGAAGGTTGAGGGTTCGATTCCTTCTGCCCCTGCCACCACAGTCACTCGCCACCACCTCGCGTGGCGTCACTCGTCGGAATATGTCGAATACCAACGTAGAAACCGTTAACCGAGGTTCCGAGCGCATCAAGCTGGGCCTAGCGGTCCTAGTCGTCGCCGCCGGTATTGTTGGCTATTCCGTTCTGGATGGCCAAAATTCACTGGTTCGCGCTGGGGTATTTGTTGCCAGCTTAATCGTCGCCGTATTGATCATCTGGTTTAGCGATACAGGCCGCCGCCTGGTCGCTTTTTCTCGTGATGCCTACACGGAAGTGCGTCGCGTTCACTGGCCATCCCGTAAAGAAGCAACGCAAATGACGGGTATCGTCTTTGTGTTTGTTGCCGTTATGGCCATCTTGTTGTGGCTGATTGACAAAGGGCTCGGCTGGATCATTTATGGCCTGTTGCTGGGCTGGAAATAAAGGGCACACATGAGCAAACGCTGGTATGTGGTTCACGTTTATTCCGGCATGGAAAAAAGCGTGCACAAAGCTCTGGTGGAGCGCATTGAACGCGCTGATCTCCAAGAAGCGTTTGGTCGCATTCTGGTTCCATCGGAAGAAGTCGTTGAAGTAAAGAACGGCAAGAAATCAATTACAGAGCGACGTATTTACCCTGGTTACGTTCTGGTCGAGATGGCCTTGACCGACGAAACCTGGCACTTGGTAAAAAGTACGCCGCGAGTCACCGGCTTTTTGGGCGGTTCCGGTAACCGTCCCGCTCCCATCTCCGAGCGCGAAGTGGAAAAAATCCTGTCGCAAATGGAAGAGGGCGTTGAGAAGCCACGGCACAAAGTGCTGTTCGAGGTTGGCGAACTGGTACGCGTCAAGGACGGTCCGTTTGCAGACTTTAACGGTAACGTCGAAGAAGTTAACTACGAGAAAAACAAGGTTCGTGTCACCGTTACTATTTTCGGTCGCGCCACCCCCGTTGAACTCGATTTCGATCAAGTCGAAAAGACCTGATTAATTACAACCCCCGGGAAGCCTGTCGCACTCTGCGTCAGGCGTCATCACCCGCAAGGAGCTAAGCATGGCGAAGAAAATCGTCGGCTTTATCAAGCTGCAAGTCCCAGCTGGTAAGGCAAACCCATCCCCTCCAATCGGTCCAGCGCTGGGTCAGCGCGGTCTGAACATCATGGAATTCTGCAAGGCGTTCAACGCCCAGACACAGGGTCTGGAACCCGGTCTGCCAATTCCTGTGGTGATCACCGCTTTTGCTGACAAGAGCTTCACGTTCATCATGAAGACTCCTCCAGCAACCATCCTGATCAAAAAGGCTGCTGGTATCAAATCCGGTTCTGCACGTCCTAACGTGGATAAAGTCGGTACGCTGACCCGCGCTCAGGCTGAAGAAATCGCCAAGACCAAACAACCCGACCTGACCGCCGCCGATCTGGACGCCGCTGTGCGTACCATCGCTGGTAGCGCTCGCAGCATGGGCATCAACGTTGAAGGGGTGGTGTAAGTCATGGCTAAAGTAAGCAAACGCGCAGCCGCTATTGCTGCCAAGATCGACCGCAACAAGTTCTACCCTGTGGCCGAAGCTCTGGCCCTGGTGAAAGACACTGCCACTGCCAAGTTCGACGAATCCATCGATATCGCTGTTCAGCTGGGCATCGATCCCCGTAAGTCCGACCAACTGGTCCGTGGCTCGGTGGTTCTGCCTGCTGGTACCGGTAAATCCGTGCGTGTTGCCGTTTTCGCCCAAGGCGAAAAAGCCGACGCCGCTCGTGAAGCTGGTGCTGACATCGTTGGTCTGGACGATCTGGCTGAGCAAATCAAAGCCGGTCAAATGGACTTTGACGTTGTGATCGCTTCGCCCGACACCATGCGTGTTGTTGGTACTCTGGGTCAGGTTCTGGGTCCTCGTGGCCTGATGCCAAACCCCAAGGTCGGTACTGTGACTCCTGACGTTGCCACGGCTGTTAAAAACGCCAAGGCTGGTCAAGTTCAATACCGTACCGACAAGGCCGGTATCATTCACAGCACCATTGGTCGCGCTTCGTTCAACGTTGAACAGCTGCAAACCAACCTGGTCGCCCTGGTTGACGCCTTGAACAAGGCTCGTCCAGCTGCTGCCAAGGGTGTTTACCTGCGCAAGGTTGCCGTGTCCTCCACCATGGGTGGCGGTGCACGTGTTGAAATTGCATCTCTGACTGTTTAATCAACAGTTAGAAAAAAGAACTTTGGGCTGCGATCCTGTTTACAGGATCACTGCTGTCAAAGACCGTTGGAGCAGTTGGGCTGATTTGTCATCCAGGTGCTTAATCGGGGCAGAATGCCCCATCCAACGTAGACGGCGCCCGTGGAAGAATTCGTTATAGAACTCGTCCAGGTGCGCCGCATTCGGTTGATGTTGGGAAGCCTTCCCGACATCGTTTGAAGGAGTGTTCAACCGTGAGTCTCAATCGTGAAGAGAAAGCGGTAGTCATCGAAGAAGTCACTGCCGAACTGGCAAAGGCCCAATCGATCATTATCGCCGAGTACCGTGGTCTGGACGTCGCTTCTGCTACCGTATTGCGCAAAAAAGCGCGTGAGTCTGGCGTCTACCTGCGTGTGTTGAAAAACACGCTGGTTCGTCGTTCGTTGGCAGGTACCTCGTTTGACGGTATCTCCAGCCAGCTCGTGGGTCCTCTGATGTACGCCATCAGTGAAGATCCCGTGGCTGCGGCGAAAGTCGTTGCAGATTTTGCCAAGACCAATGACAAATTGGTCATCATGGGCGGTGCGCTGCCCAATAGCGTTCTGAATGCTGATGGTGTTAAGGCTCTGGCCACGATGCCTTCGCGCGACGAACTGCTGGCGAAACTGCTGGGCACCATGCAAGCACCTATCGCTACTTTTGTGCGTACGCTTAACGAAGTTCCCACCAAGTTTGTTCGCGGCCTGGCGGCTGTGCGCGATCAGAAAGAAGCTGCGTAAGCAGTTTTCCTTCAGGAAACTTCGTCGTTGCGAACGACTACCAAACCTGGCATTTACCTAATATCTGGAGTTCTTAAAAATGGCTACTAAAGCTGAAATCCTTGACGCCATCGGCGCAATGTCCGTGCTCGAACTGTCCGAGCTGATTAAAGAAATGGAAGAAAAATTCGGTGTGTCGGCTGCTGCCGCCGCTGTTGCTGTTGCAGCTCCTGCTGCTGGTGGCGCTGCTGCTGCCGCTGAAGAGCAAACTGAATTCACCGTGTTCCTGGCTGACGTTGGCGCAAACAAAGTTAGCGTCATTAAAGTCGTGCGCGAAATCACCGGTCTGGGCCTGAAAGAAGCCAAAGACCTGGTTGACGGTGCTCCTAAGGCTGTTAAAGAAGGCTTGTCCAAAGCTGATGCTGAAGACGCTCAGAAGAAGCTGGAAGAAGCTGGCGCCAAGATCGAGCTCAAGTAAGAGTATCGATAGATGCCCGGGAATGCGTTTCAAGCCTTCCCGGGCTTTTGCGTTTCCAGAAAACCCATGATTTTTAATGAGTATTGTAGAAAGTCGGGTTTTTTAGAGTCGTAAACCAGGGCCGTGGTTGACGGTCCGTGTAACCCTTGAGTCGGAGTGCTCATGCCTTATTCGTACACCGAAAAAAAGCGCATACGCAAGAGCTTCGCCAAACGTGAAGACGTACAGCAGGTTCCTTACCTGTTGGCTACCCAGCTGCATTCTTTCAGAACCTTCTTGCAGAAGGACACGCTGCCTTCTCAGCGTAAGGTTGAAGGCTTGCAGGAAGCTTTCAGTTCCATATTTCCAATAGTAAGCCATAACCAAATGGCGCGGCTAGAGTTCGTGAGCTATACGCTCGGCGAGCCGGTGTTCGACGTCAAAGAGTGTCAACTTCGTGGTTTGACCTATGCCTCCCCCTTGCGGGCGAAGGTTCGTCTGGTCCTCATGGACCGCGAGGTGAGCAAGCCTACCGTCAAGGAAGTAAAAGAGCAAGAAGTCTACATGGGCGAAATGCCCCTGATGACTGATAACGGCTCTTTTGTGATCAACGGTACCGAACGAGTCATCGTGTCCCAGCTGCACCGTTCCCCCGGCGTGTTCTTCGAACACGACCGCGGTAAAACGCACAGCTCGGGCAAGTTGCTGTTCTCGGCGCGCGTGATTCCTTACCGTGGTTCCTGGCTGGACTTCGAGTTCGATCCCAAGGACATTCTGTTCTTCCGTATCGACCGTCGTCGCAAGATGCCCGTCACTATCTTGCTGAAGGCCATCGGCCTGACGCCAGAGCAGATCCTGGCCCACTTCTTCGAGTTCGACCACATCGAGCTGCACCAGGAAGGTGGCAAGCTGCAATTCGTTCCAGAACACTGGAAGGGCGAGGTTGCCCGTTTCGACATTACCGACCGCGACGGTCGCGTACTGGTTGAAAAGGACAAGCGTATCAATGCCAAGCATTTGCGCGACCTGCAAGCAGCCAAGATTGAATACATTTCCATCCCGGAAGATTTCCTTCTGGGTCGTGTGCTGGCCAAGAACATCATCAACGCCGAAACCGGCGAAGTGATTGCCAACGCCAACGACGAAATCACCGAATCCATTCTGGCCGAAATGCGCGCAGCCAATGTGCGTGATTTCGAGACCCTGTACATCAATGAACTGGACCAGGGCGGCTTTATCTCCCTGACCCTGCGCACCGATGAAACAGCGGATTCCAATGCTGCCCGTATCGCGATCTATCGCATGATGCGTCCCGGCGAGCCACCAACCGAAGAAGCGGTTGAGGCCCTGTTCAACCGTCTGTTCTACAGCGAAGAGTCCTACGACCTGTCGCGTGTGGGTCGCATGAAGGTCAACAGCCGTCTGGGCCGTGGTGACAGCATTGAAGGTCCCATGACCCTGACCGACGAAGACATTCTGGACACCATTCAGGTGCTGGTGAGTCTGCGTAACGGCCGCGGTCAGATCGACGATATCGATCACTTGGGTAACCGTCGTGTTCGTTGCGTGGGCGAATTGGCCGAAAACCAGTTCCGCGCCGGTCTGGTGCGTGTGGAACGTGCCGTCAAGGAACGTCTGGGCCAAGCCGAGACCGAAAACCTGATGCCGCACGATCTGATCAACTCCAAGCCCATCTCTGCGGCTGTCAAGGAGTTCTTCGGTTCCAGCCAGCTGTCGCAGTTTATGGACCAAACCAACCCGCTGTCCGAGATCACGCACAAGCGTCGTGTTTCGGCACTGGGCCCTGGTGGTCTGACTCGTGAACGTGCGGGCTTTGAGGTGCGCGACGTGCACCCAACCCACTACGGTCGCGTATGCCCGATTGAAACGCCTGAAGGTCCAAACATTGGTCTGATCAACTCCATGGCGCTGTACGCTCGTCTGAACGAGTACGGTTTCCTGGAAACGCCTTACCGCAAGATTGTTGACGGCAAGGTCAGTGAACAGATCGATTACCTGTCGGCGATTGAAGAAAGCAATTACGTCATCGCTCAGGCTAACGCCGAGTTGACCGAAGACGGTGCCTTTGCGGACGATCTGGTTGCCTGCCGTGAAGCGGGCGAAACCATGATGACTGCGCCAGAGAACATCCATTACATGGACGTGGCTCCTTCGCAGATCGTGTCTGTGGCTGCTTCGCTGATTCCGTTCCTGGAGCACGATGACGCCAACCGAGCACTGATGGGCGCCAACATGCAGCGTCAGGCAGTTCCTTGCCTGCGCCCTGAGAAGCCTTTGGTCGGTACCGGTATCGAACGTACTGTTGCGGTTGACTCGGGTACAACCGTACAAGCCCGTCGTGGCGGTGTGGTGGTAGACGTTGACGCACAGCGCGTGGTTATTCGCGTGCACGATGACGAGAACGTGGCTGGCGAGGTCGGTGTAGATATCTACAACATGACCAAGTACACCCGTTCCAACCAGAACACCAACATCAACCAGCGTCCTATCGTCAAACGTGGCGATATCGTGGCTCGTGGTGACGTGCTGGCCGACGGCGCATCGACTGACCTGGGCGAATTGGCTCTGGGTCAGAACATGCTGATCGCCTTTATGCCCTGGAACGGCTACAACTTCGAGGACTCGATTCTGATCTCCGAGAAGGTCGTGGCTGATGATCGCTACACTTCGGTTCACATCGAAGAGCTGACGGTTGTTGCCCGTGACACGAAGCTGGGACCTGAGGATATCACCCGCGATATCAGCAACCTGTCCGAAATTCAGCTGAACCGTCTGGACGATTCCGGCATTGTGTACATCGGCGCCGAAGTGCGTGCCGACGACGTGCTGGTCGGTAAAGTGACACCCAAGGGTGAAACTCAGCTGACTCCGGAAGAAAAGCTGCTGCGCGCCATTTTTGGTGAAAAAGCTTCTGACGTTAAAGACACCTCCCTGCGCGTGCCTTCGGGCATGGTCGGTACGGTGATCGACGTTCAGGTCTTTACCCGTGAAGGTATCGAGCGTGACAAGCGTGCCCAGTCCATCATTGATGATGAACTGCGTCGCTACCGCCAGGACCTGAACGACCAGCTGCAGATCGTTGAAGACGACGCCTTTGACCGTGCCTTGAAGTTCCTGGTCGGCAAAACCGTCAACGGTGGCCCACGCAAGCTGCCCAAGGGCACCGAGCTGACCGCTGACTACCTGAACGATCTGGATCGCTGGCAGTGGTTCGACATCCGTCTGGCTGATGAGCAACACGCACTGGTGCTGGAGCACACCAAGGAATCCTTGGAGCAAAAGCGTCACCAGTTCGATCTGGCTTTTGAAGAAAAGCGCAAGAAGCTCACCCAAGGCGACGAGCTGCCTCCTGGCGTGCTGAAGATGGTCAAGGTTTACCTGGCTGTTAAGCGTCGTCTGCAGCCTGGTGACAAGATGGCCGGCCGTCACGGTAACAAGGGTGTGGTTTCCCGCATCGTTCCCGTGGAAGACATGCCGCACATGGCTGACGGTACCCCTGTGGACATCGTTCTGAACCCGTTGGGCGTGCCTTCGCGTATGAACGTGGGTCAGGTTCTGGAGGTTCACCTGGGTTGGGCTGCCAAGGGTATTGGCCACCGCATCAACGACATGATGCAAGAAGAAAAGAACGTGCAGGTTTCCGAACTGCGCGCGTTCCTGGACAAGGTCTACAACACTGCCGGCAAGAAGACTCGCATCAACGAGTTGACTGACGACGAAGTGATGAACATGGCCACCAACTTGCAGAAAGGTCTGCCATTGGCTACGCCAGTGTTCGACGGTGCAACCGAGCAGGAAATCGACCAGATGTTGCGTCTGGCCTACCCTGACGACATCGCCGAGAAACTGCAGCTGGCACCACACCGCACGCAGGTTCGCCTGTTTGACGGTCGTACCGGCGAAGCCTTTGAGCGTATGGTCACCGTAGGCTACATGCACTACCTGAAGCTGCATCACCTGGTCGATGACAAGATGCACGCTCGTTCCACCGGCCCATACTCGCTGGTTACTCAGCAGCCGCTGGGTGGTAAGGCGCAGTTCGGTGGTCAGCGTTTCGGGGAGATGGAAGTCTGGGCGCTGGAAGCGTATGGCGCCGCCTACACCCTGCAGGAAATGCTCACGGTTAAATCCGACGACATCGCTGGCCGTACCAAGGTCTACGAGAACATTGTCAAGGGTGACCACGTGATCGACGCCGGTATGCCGGAGTCCTTTAACGTTCTGGTCAAGGAAATCCGTTCCTTGTCCCTGGACATGGATTTGGAGCGTAAATAATGAAAGCGCTACTCGATCTCTTTAAACAAGTCACTCAGGACGAGCAGTTCGATGCCATCAAGATCGGCATCGCCTCGCCCGAGAAGATCCGGTCCTGGTCTTTCGGAGAAGTCCGCAAGCCAGAGACCATCAACTATCGCACGTTCAAACCCGAGCGCGATGGCCTGTTTTGCGCCAAGATTTTTGGTCCCATCAAGGACTACGAATGTCTGTGCGGCAAGTACAAGCGCCTGAAACATCGTGGCGTCATCTGCGAGAAGTGTGGCGTTGAAGTCACCGTCTCCAAGGTGCGTCGCGAGCGCATGGGTCACATTGAACTGGCCTGCCCGGTTGCTCACATCTGGTTCCTGAAGAGCCTGCCATCCCGTCTGGGCATGGTGCTGGACATGACCCTGCGTGACATCGAGCGTGTGCTGTACTTTGAAGCCTGGTGCGTGATCGAACCTGGCATGACTCCGCTCAAGCGCGGTCAGATCATGTCCGACGACGATTTCCTGGCCAAGACCGAAGAATACGGTGACGACTTCCACGCCCTGATGGGTGCGGAAGCCGTGCGCGAACTGTTGCGCACGATTGACATCGATCGCGAAGTCGAGCGCCTGCGTGCCGAACTGAAAGCCACAGGTTCGGATGCCAAGATCAAGAAGATCTCCAAGCGTCTGAAAGTACTGGAAGGCTTCCAGAAATCCGGCATCAAGCCAGACTGGATGATCATGGAAGTGCTGCCCGTGCTGCCACCGGACCTGCGTCCGCTGGTACCGCTGGACGGCGGCCGCTTTGCGACTTCCGACCTGAACGATCTGTACCGCCGCGTTATCAACCGTAATAACCGTTTGAAGCGTCTGCTGGAACTGAAGGCACCGGACATCATCTTGCGCAACGAAAAACGTATGCTGCAAGAGTCCGTGGACTCCTTGCTGGATAACGGTCGTCGCGGTAAAGCCATGACCGGCGCCAACAAGCGTCAACTGAAGTCCCTGGCCGACATGATCAAGGGCAAGAGCGGTCGTTTCCGTCAGAACCTGCTGGGCAAGCGCGTGGACTACTCCGGTCGTTCCGTGATTGTGGTGGGTCCTCAGTTGAAGCTGCACCAGTGCGGTCTGCCCAAGCTGATGGCGTTGGAGCTGTTCAAGCCTTTCATCTTCAACCGTCTGGAATTGATGGGTCTGGCTACGACCATCAAGGCAGCCAAGAAGTTGGTGGAAAGCCAGGAACCGGTGGTGTGGGACATCCTCGAAGAGGTGATCCGCGAGCATCCCGTGATGCTGAACCGTGCGCCTACGCTGCACCGTTTGGGTATTCAGGCTTTTGAACCGGTCCTGATCGAAGGTAAAGCGATTCAGCTGCACCCCCTGGTGTGTGCCGCCTTTAACGCTGACTTTGACGGTGACCAGATGGCCGTTCACGTGCCGCTGTCGCTGGAAGCCCAGCTGGAAGCGCGTACTTTGATGCTGGCCTCCAACAACGTGCTGTTCCCCGCCAACGGCGAACCATCCATCGTTCCTTCCCAGGATATCGTGTTGGGTCTGTACTATGCGACCCGCGAACTGGTAAACGGCAAGGGCGAAGGCTTGTTCATGGCCGACGTGGCTGAAGTTCAGCGCGCCTACGACAACAAGGAAGTCGAGCTGCAAACTCGTCTGACCGTCCGTATCGAAGAATTCGAGAAGGGCGAAGACGGTGAGTGGGTCAAGACCATCAAGCGTTACGAAACGACTGCTGGCCGTGCCTTGCTGTCCGAAATTCTGCCCAAGGGCATGCCTTTCACCGCACTGAACCGTGCGTTGAAGAAGAAAGAAATTTCGCGTCTGATCAACCAGTCCTTCCGTCGCTGCGGCCTGCGTGCCACCGTGATTTTTGCCGACAAGTTGATGCAGTCCGGTTTCCGTCTGGCAACTCGTGGTGGTATTTCCATCGCCATGAATGACATGGTTGTGCCTGTCGTCAAGGAAAGCATCCTGGCTCAGGCTAGCAACGAAGTTAAAGAAATTGACAAGCAGTACTCCTCGGGTCTGGTGACCGCTCAGGAACGCTACAACAACGTAGTGGACATCTGGGGCAAAGCCGGTGACCGCGTGGGTAAGGCCATGATGGAGCAACTGGCTTCCGAGCCAGTGACCAACCGTTTTGGTGAAGAAGTACGTCAAGAGTCCTTCAACTCCATCTACATGATGGCGGACTCCGGTGCTCGTGGTTCGGCTGCACAGATTCGTCAGCTGGCTGGTATGCGTGGTCTGATGGCCAAGCCTGATGGCTCCATTATTGAAACGCCTATTACCGCGAACTTCCGTGAAGGTCTGAACGTACTGCAGTACTTTATTTCGACTCACGGTGCTCGTAAGGGTCTGGCCGATACGGCGTTGAAGACGGCTAACTCCGGTTACCTGACTCGTCGTCTGGTCGACGTGACTCAAGATCTGGTCATTACCGAAGACGATTGCGGTACCAAGGGCGGCTACACCATGAAAGCCATCCTGGATGGTGGTGAGGTTATCGAGCCCCTGCGCGATCTGATTCTGGGCCGTGTGGCCTCGACCGACATCGTCAACCCTGACAATCAGGAACTGGTTATCCCCGCCGGCACCTTGCTGAACGAGGACCTGGTCGACCTGATCGACAACCTGGGTATTGATGAAGTCAAGATCCGTACTCCGCTGACTTGCGAAACCCGTCACGGCTTGTGCGCAAGCTGCTACGGTCGCGATCTGGGCCGCGGTATGCTGGTTAACCGTGGTGAAGCCATCGGTGTTATCGCTGCTCAGTCCATCGGTGAACCGGGTACTCAGCTGACCATGCGTACGTTCCACATTGGTGGTGCGGCTTCGCGTGCAGCGCTGGCAAGCTCGGTGGAAACCAAGACGGCTGGTACGGTCGGTTTTGAAATTGGTCTGCGTTATGTGACCAACGCCAAGGGCGAACGCGTTGCGATCTCCCGTTCCGGTGAAATCGTTATTTTTGACGACAACCGTCGTGAACGTGAACGCCACAAAGTGCCTTACGGTGCCACCATTACGGTGGGCGATGGTGAGGCCATCAAGGCTGGCCAGCGTCTGGCAAGCTGGGATCCGCTGACCCGTCCTATCGTGTCCGAGTACACCGGTACCGTTCGCTTCGAGAACATCGAAGAAGGCGTGACCGTGGCTCGTCAGGTGGACGAAGTGACCGGTCTGTCGACTCTGGTTGTGATCACTCCCAAGACACGTGGTGGCAAGATCACCATGCGTCCTCAGATCAAGCTGCTGAACGAGCAAGGTCAGGAGATCAAGATCGCTGGTACCGATCACATGGTCAATATCTCCTTCCCGGTGGGCGCGCTGATTACCGTTCGCGACGGTCAGCAAGTGTCCGTGGGTGAGATTCTGGCGCGTATTCCTCAGGAATCGCAAAAGACTCGAGACATTACCGGTGGTCTGCCACGTGTGGCCGAACTGTTCGAAGCTCGTTCGCCCAAGGACGCCGGCCTGCTGGCCGAAGTTACGGGTACGGTTTCCTTCGGTAAGGACACCAAGGGCAAACAGCGTCTGGTCATTACCGACCTGGACGGCGTCAGCCACGAGTTCCTGATTCCGAAGGAAAAACAGGTTCTGGCTCACGACGGTCAAGTGGTGAACAAGGGCGAGATGATTGTGGACGGCCCAGCCGATCCGCACGACATCCTGCGCTTGAAGGGTATCGAGAAGCTGGCCAACTACATTGTTAACGAAGTGCAGGACGTTTACCGTCTGCAGGGTGTGAAGATCAACGACAAGCACATTGAAGTGATTGTTCGTCAGATGCTGCGCCGCGTGAACATTGTGGATGCCGGTGATACCAACTTCATCACGGGTGAACAGGTTGAACGCTCCGAATTGCTGAACGAGAACGATCGCGTTCTGGCCGAGAACGGTATTCCAGCTACGTACGAAAACGTGCTGTTGGGTATTACCAAGGCCTCGCTGTCGACCGACTCCTTCATCTCGGCGGCTTCCTTCCAGGAAACCACCCGCGTGTTGACCGAAGCGGCCATCATGGGCAAAACCGACGATCTGCGTGGTCTGAAAGAAAACGTGATCGTGGGTCGTCTGATTCCTGCTGGTACCGGTATGGCCTTCCATTCCGCCCGCAAGGAAAAAGAAGCCTTTGAAGTGGCAGAGCGCAAAGCAGCCCGTGAACTGGAAAACCCGTTTGCATCGGCTCCTGAGCCTTCGGAAGATCCGGTCTTTGTGTCCGGTGCCTCCGAGCCCGAGCAGCAACCTGCAGCCCCAGAGGGCGATCAGGAATAAGCAAGACTTAGTGGTTCCCCACCCTGCTTATCCAGGGTGGGCCGCTACCTTCAGGTAGTCGGTTAAAACCAGATAGTTCGAGCTAAAAAAAATCCCCACATGGCCAGGCCACGTGGGGATTTTTTATGGCCGTCTGGCGGCTACAAGCGGATGCACTTAGCTACCCAGCTTGATTTCGCCAGTCATGATGCTCCAGTGACCTGGGAAGGAGCAGAAGAATGCGTAGTCTTCGCCTTCTTTCAGCTTGGAGACGTCAAAGGTTACGGAGGTGCTTTCGCCACCGCCAACCACGTCAGTGTGAGCGATCACGCGTTCGTCACCGGCTTTAACGTAGTTGTTGTCCAGACCGGCTTTCATGCCATCGGTAGCAACAGCGCTTTCATCGGCTTTCTTCGAGATAACGACGTTGTGGCCCATGGCTGCTTTAGGCAGCTTGCCAGTGTGTTTCAGGTTGATTGTGAATTCCTTGCATGTCTTGTCAACAACGATGCTCTTGGTGTTGAACTGCATGGAGTCATTGCCTTCGATGGTAACGTCGCAAGCAGCAAAAGCAGGCACGCTGGCCAATCCAAGAACGGCTGTGAAAGCGATTTTGGCAAACATTCTAGTAACTCCTTGAAAACTGACAAAAAAAGGAACGGGACACGGGGGGTGTTGTTCCGGTCTTACAGCATAGACTGTAGCGCACTCAAGGTGCTTAACAAAACAAAGACCCGGACTATTTTACCGGCTTATATCGCCGCGTCCGAGACCGTAAATGATTTGTTTTCCCATCGTTTGATGTGGCTCTAACAGCCTCACTCTATCACCTTCAGGTAGCTTGACGGCGGTGCAGATCAGGTTTCACTTTTCGGGATGTTTAGTTTGTGACCAAGTGTTGAGCCATGTTGAAGAGGGCGGCAGCGGCAATCAGGCACAACAGCAGGCCACAGAGTTGTTCGATACGTGGCAAGTGCTTTTGTATACGCTGCTGCCAAAGCGGGTGCCCGATCAGAACGGTGATGAACAAGTCCCAGAGCAGAACAATTAAAAACATCCACAGACCCAGCAAGATGTGCAGGCCGGTGCCAGCGTGGCTGCTGGCCAGTACGGAGGCCAGGCTGGCGTAAAACAAGGCGTTCTTGGGATTCAGCAGCCCCGAGAGCAGGCCAAGCAGAGCATGATGCCACCAGCCACCTGTAGAGGCTTCAGAGGCCTTGATCCTTTGCCCAGCAGTGTGGTGGGCTACCTGCAGGAACGTCACGCCCAAGTACAGTAAATACAGTCCTCCAGCGCCCTGTAGCAGCACAAAGAGAGGGCTGCCAGTGCTTATCCGGGCAAAGCCCGTTAGTGCCAGGCTGATGTACAGGCCATTGGCCAGGGCGACACCGGCACACGCTCCGCTTGCGACCCAGCGTCCATGGGCCAGGGTGCTGCGGGCGATCAGGAAAAAATCGGGGCCGGGGGAAAGCAGGGCCAGGAAATGGGTGCTGGCGATCAGCAAGAACAAGGACACGGCGGTACGTCCAGGAGTAAAACTGCAGTGTGACCAGAAGCGTGGGTGCCGTATTGAATAAAAGTGCGCGCGCTTTAACTGCGGTACTGGCCCGGAGTGACACCGGTGTAGTGCTTGAAGACACGCTGAAAATGACTTTGGTCGGCAAAGCCCAGGCGATAGGCAATATCAGCCAGCTCGTCACCTTGGCGCAGGGCGTTTCGGGCCAAATTGATACGTTGGTTCAATTGCCAGCGCTGTGGAGTCAGGCCGGTATGGCGACGAAAGGCGCGAATCAGCTGGTAGCGGCTAAAGCCGGTTTCCTGGGCCAGTTCGTGCAGGGGGATAGTGGCTAATTGGCCTTCAACCCAGCGATCCAGGGTTTTCTGCAAGATGGGGCTAGGTGGGGGAGCGGGTGCCAAAGGCTGGGATTGGGCTGAGCCGTGGTGCAGCAAAAAGTCGATCAGGGCTGCTTCTTTACTCAGTAGAGGAGCGGCTGAAAACAAGAGCGAGTTCAAGTCACAGTAGGCTGCATAAAGCAGCGGCTCGTGACTAACGCGGATGGGCTCCTGGGCTTGAAGTCTGAACTCTGTACTTTCCTGCCAAAGCTGCTCCAGCCACCCCGCATCCAGATGCAGCATCTGATAGCTCCAGGACTGATCTGGCAAAGGATTGCAGGCATGGCTGCGGTGCGCAGGGACAAAGACCAGAGAGCCTGGTGCAAGCTGGACCGGGCCGCCGGGTGCGCCCGTAAAGACGCTGCCACCGCCATCAACGGCGCCAATCGAGTAGGTGGGGTGGCTGTGTTCCTGATAGCAGATCCGGCTGTTGCAGGCACGTCGGCTTTCTACATAGGGCAGGGCGGCATCGCGCCAGAATTCAGTCTTCATCGGAGATAGTAATCGTGGCCAGGGAGACGATAAAGGTACAGCCTTGCTCAGGCGTGCTGTCCAGGACAATATCCCCGCCGTGTTTGTTGATCACGGTTTTCACAAAGGCCAAACCTAAGCCGCTACCCGAAGGTGCACCTTCGGTATTTTCGTGGGCTCGATGATAAGGCTCAAAAATCGTCGCCTGATTTTCTGCCGGAATTCCCCAGCCCTGATCTTTGACGAATACCTGAACGCTGTTGTTGCCCAGCATAAGGTCTATATCAATCTGGTTGCCATCCGGTCCGTACTTGATGGCGTTTTGAATCAGGTTGGTAAAGGCGCGGCGCAGCATGGGCGCATTGCCGTTCACCCAGACCAGCGCCGAGTCGTTCAAGTTCAGGCTGATAGAGCGCTTGCTGGCGCTGGCCCAAGCGTCATCCAGACAGTCTGCCAGCAGATCAAACAGGTTCAGCGGGCTCAGTACCATTTCCATGGCTTCGGCCCGTGCCAGACTGATGAAGTTGTCCACCAGTTCCAGCGTTTGTTCGGCATAGCCTTCCATCTTGTGCAGAAACTGATCTGGCGGCAGCTTGCTGTCATCCTGACGTTGCAAGCTCGTTAGTGCCAGGATGGAGTTCTGGGGCGCCCGCATATCATGCGAAATGAAGCGCAAGGTTTCTTCACGCTTGGTCTGGGCCTGGCGCAATAGATTGATGGATTTATGCAGCTGGGTCAGACGATGAGGCAGGTTACGTGTACTTAAGCCCGATAGGCGCTCGTTCAAAGCAGTTCTGACATCGGGGTATTCCAGCTGCAGCTTGTTCAGTTCTTCGGTCACCTGATTCAGGGCAGCCTCCTGACTGCGCCAGTGCCATAGCGGGTAGGCCAACAGAACAGTGATCAGGCTGGCTAGTGGCGGAATCCACAGATTGAAGCCATGCATGGCGATCCAGTTCACCAGCAGGATCGCAAAGACCAGCCCGATCAGGCTCAGCAAGGTGGCGCGTGGCGACAGATAGATCAGAACCTGACATGCCAGCAGGACTGGCAGGCAACTGGCCAGCGCAATGAACCAGGCCGGTGGGGTGCGCACCCAATGATTGCTGCGTACGGCTTGCAAGGTATTGGCCAGGATCTCAACGCCCGACATGCTGCTCATGCCGGCTTTGGACAAAGGGGTAGGAAAGGTATCGCCCAGTCCACTGCCCCAGGCTCCCACCAGCACATACTTGTCCTTGAAGAAAGAGGGCGGAATATCGCCGTTCAGGACATTGAAGTAAGGCACGGTCCGAAAGTGACCGCTGCGGCCCAGAAAGGGAATGTGGGGAATGTCTTTCTGACTGGAGTCCAGAGCTTGCAGGGCCAGATCCACATCTCCGCCTGTCATCAACATGGCAATCGTGAAGTGCGGCAGCACACGGCCCAAGGGGGTCGTCTGCTGCAGGGCGACACGGCGCACTACCCCATCTGAATCAGGTTCGATATTGATGTAGCCCGACGCCTTGGCTGCCTGGCTGAGCACGGGAATGGCGGTATGCACGGCCTGCCGCTGAGTGTCATAGATCATTGGCAGCACAACGCGTCCGTGATGATGTATGGCCTCTGATAGAGCCAGGTCATCATCGGGGTAAGCCGGGTTGGGCTCCTGAAAAACCAGATCGATGCCGACAGCACGAGCCTGTTCAAGACGGCCTAGCAGTTGGGCATGGTTGATGCGTCGCCAGGGCCAAAAGCCCAGGTTGGCGATGCTGTAGTCGTCGATGGCGACAATGACAATATCCGGGGGCGCAGCCTGTGGAAGAGCGGCTGCCATGGTGAAGTCGTAAATCAGGTTGTTCAGCTTGCCCAGCGCGAAGTCGTCACGCAGGGAGCTGAACAATAAGGTCAGCAGCATCAGCAAGCCCGAAACCAGATGCCACTCTTTCCGAATCCGGTCAGAGAGTAGCTTGTTGTTTCTGGGGGCTGGGCTGCTCATGCCGTACGCCGTTTAGCTACTCGAACTGAGAGAGCAGGATTGGATCGCCAAAATTGCTGACCACGGCTTGACCATCCGAGCTGGTCAGGCTGGCTGCGCCTTCAAAGCTTTCGATTGTGTCCGGGCCCATCAGACCATGGCGGTCAATGGCACGAACGGTAACGTAGTACGTGCCGGGACGCGAGGCACCGAACTGAATATCCGTATCTGTCGTAATGTTACGCGACAGCAGCTTGGCACCTTGCGGGTCGGTAGAGGTCTGGACCAGATAGGCCTGGGCACCGGGCACGGCCTGAATCGTGCTGTTCCATTGGCCACCGCGACGCTCGGGCGTGGAGATCTGCGGAGCGGGCAACAAAGGCTCCAGCGCCATGATATTGCCATCTGTGCCTACAGCGGCCCCTTGATTCTGCTTCAGGGCAGTGGGGGTGCTGCGTTGCTGGGTTCCCAATTCTGCCCGGCCTTCCAGCACTTCGCTGTGAGCCATGCCTTGTTGAGTACGCACACGCAATTCGGTGCCACGTACACCGGTAATGCTGACAGGGGTGCGGACTTCAAAGCGACCTACGCCGGTTTTTTCCGGGGAAACGCGTGATTCCACGTCGCCATCGTCCAGAGCGATGATCGAGTCGGTCAGGCCGGTGCCTTCAAAGGCACGCATGCGAGCCACGCTCAAGGATGCCTGTGCGGGTACGCTCAGTTGGCTGCCGTCTTGCAACTCCAGCGTCAGGTAGCCATTGCTGCCTGTGCGGATCAGGTCGCCTTCTTGCAAATGAGTCGTTCCTGCACCCAGTGCTTGACCGTTCACAAGAATTTGGCCGGTCTGGTGAGTGATACGGGCGGGGGCGGGCACTTCCGGAATCATGCGAAATGGGATGTGCAGTTCTTTGCCAATAGGCAGACGGTAGGGATCGGCCACCGCGTTCAGTCGCTGAATTTCGGACCAGTTGCGGTCCTGGCGGGTGTAGGTCTGGGAGATGCCCAGCAAGGTGTCACCGGCCAGCACTTTATAGACAAAATTTTCGCCGCGGGCGCCAGAAGGTTGGGCTGACACGACGCCACCCCAAATCAGGCCGCAAACGAGAGGCGCGGCGATACGCAAAGTAATCATAGAAATCAGCTAGGGTCGGTCAAAAGTTCAAGGCGATAGCCCAGGGCGTAAGACGCCGTCAGGCGTACCCCGTTTTCGGGTCGCAACTGGAGTTTACGGCGTATGTTGGACAGGTGAGTGTCCAGCGTACGGGAGGTGGCCGGAATTTCCCGGTTCCAGACCGCGGAGCTTAAAACATCACGCGAGAACAGGCGGCCGGGGTTGCGAAACAGCAAAAGGGCCAATTCAAATTCTTTGGGCGCCAGAGTAACGGTTTCACCGTTCAGCACAATATGGCCTTGTTCAGGAAAGATATCGTAGCCTGCAAACGAAAAGCGGCTGTCCTGAGTGGCCGAGGTGCTCAGATCCAGACGGCGCACAGCGGCATTGACGCGCGCAACCAGCTCTCCCTTGCGTACGGGCTTATTAATATAGTCGTCGGCTCCGGCCTGCAAACCCGTGACCAGATCCTCTTCCTGGGTACGGCTGGTCAGGAATATGACGGGCAGGGCATGGCCCAGTGTGGTGCGAACCCAACGCAACACATCCAGGCCGCTGACGTCCGGCAGTTCCCAGTCCAGTAGCAATAAACCGAAATTATGTGGCTTGGCCAGAGCGGCCAGCAGGTCCTTTCCTTGATGAAAGGAGCGACATTCATAGCCAGCCTCGGTCAGGATCCGGGCAATCAGTTCAGCCTGGACGAGGTCGTCTTCCAGGGAAGCGATGATCATGGGTATTGTCCTTGTCGCAGAAGTGCAATAGCCCTGCAGTATAACGATATGTAGATAGCGAGTGACCAAGTGCTTCCATGCGTGTGCCGTGACAACGGGAAACTGCCGGATTGGTGTCCAAATCGTTGACCTATAAGGGTTTACTGTGGTAAATTTTAGAGCTTACTTTAAGGATCCTTTGCCGGTACACCTTGCAGTAATTTGATGGCAGCCCTGAATTTAGGGGCTGCGGGCACTTTTTTAGTGCTTGAAATCAAGCCCAAGCCATGTGCAAGACCGCTCTTTTTCGTGTTTTATGGGGAGTGGTATTGCGCAATGCCGCTTCCGGTCCAGGGTTTCAACACCCGCCAACTGGACGGCGTTTTTCAAAACATATACGTCAACCAGTACGTAAAGTACGTTATAGGATACGTAAAGGTCATGCCAACCATTAGCCAGCTCGTGCGTAAACCGCGCGAAGTCAGCCGCGTTAGCAGCAAGAGCCCTGCGCTCGAGAACTGCCCACAACGCCGCGGTGTTTGCACCCGTGTATACACCACGACCCCCAAGAAGCCTAACTCCGCTCTGCGTAAAGTCGCCAAAGTGCGTCTGACCAACGGCTTCGAAGTCATTTCTTACATCGGTGGTGAAGGCCACAACCTGCAAGAGCACTCGGTCGTTCTCGTCCGTGGTGGTCGTGTTAAAGACTTGCCAGGTGTGCGTTACCACATTGTTCGCGGTGCTCTTGACCTGCAAGGCGTCAAGGATCGTAAACAAGCCCGCTCCAAGTACGGCGCCAAGCGTCCCAAGTAATCCATGTATCCATCGATCAGTTCACTGATCTGGATCCGTGCAACCGTGGCCTGAGTGCCATGGTAGGTAAGTGGTCATTTGTCATGAATGACCGAGACCGCGAAAAGCGGTTCAACTGAATAGTCACAAGGAAATTAAAATGCCTCGCCGTCGCGAAGTACCCAAACGTGAAATCCTACCTGACCCAAAATTTGGCAGCGTTGAGCTGGCCAAATTCATGAACGTGGTCATGCTGTCCGGCAAGAAAGCTGTTGCCGAACGTATTGTTTATGGCGCGCTGGAACAAATTGCGCAGAAAACCGGCAAAGATCCGCTCGAAGTGTTTAATGCTGCCATCAATAATGTAAAACCTGTTGTTGAAGTCAAGAGCCGCCGTGTTGGTGGTGCTAACTACCAGGTTCCTGTCGAAGTGCGCCCTGTCCGTCGTCTGGCTCTGGCCATGCGCTGGATGCGCGAAGCCGCTAAAAAGCGCGGTGAAAAATCGATGGACTTGCGCCTGGCCGGCGAATTGTCCGATGCGGCCGAAGGCCGTGGCGGTGCAATGAAAAAGCGTGAAGACACGCACAAGATGGCCGATGCTAACAAAGCATTCAGCCATTTCCGTTGGTAATCTGAGGACATATAACCATGGCCCGCAAAACCCCCATTCAGCGCTACCGCAATATCGGTATCTCGGCTCACATCGACGCCGGGAAAACGACCACTACCGAGCGCATCCTGTTCTACACCGGTGTGAACCACAAGCTGGGCGAAACCCACGAAGGTTCGGCCACCATGGACTGGATGGAGCAAGAGCAAGAGCGCGGGATCACCATTACCTCGGCTGCTACCACTGCTTTCTGGCGTGGTATGGCGGGCAATTACCCAGAACACCGTATCAACATCATTGATACCCCCGGTCACGTTGACTTCACTATTGAAGTTGAGCGTTCCATGCGCGTGCTGGACGGCGCTTGCATGGTTTACTGCGCGGTGGGTGGTGTTCAGCCTCAGTCGGAAACCGTATGGCGTCAAGCCAACAAGTATGGCGTGCCTCGTCTGGCCTTCATCAACAAGATGGACCGTACTGGCGCTAACTTCTTCAAGGTTTACGACCAGCTCAAGCTGCGTCTGAAAGCCCACCCCGTGCCTGTCGTTATTCCGATCGGCGCTGAAGAAGAGTTCCAAGGCGTGGT
Organism: Alcaligenes sp. 13f; assembly: GCF_020496585.1. Classification (NCBI taxonomy): domain Bacteria; kingdom Pseudomonadati; phylum Pseudomonadota; class Betaproteobacteria; order Burkholderiales; family Alcaligenaceae; genus Alcaligenes; species Alcaligenes sp. 13f. Next base: position 45,151 of record NZ_JAHKKC010000019.1, on the reverse strand, counting down.
TGACCTGATCAAGATGAAAGCAATCATCTGGGATCAAGCCAGCAACGGCGTGAAGTTTGAATACACCGACATTCCTGCCGAGCTGCAAGCTTCGGCCGAAGAATGGCGCGAAAAAATGGTCGAGTCGGCTGCTGAAGCCAGCGAAGACCTGATGAACAAGTACCTGGAAAACGGTGATCTCTCCGAAGAGGACATCAACCTGGGTCTGCGTACACGTACCATTGCCTGCGAAATTCAGCCAATGCTGTGCGGTACCGCGTTCAAGAACAAGGGTGTACAGCGCATGCTGGACGCCGTGATCGACTACCTGCCATCGCCTGTGGATATTCCACCTGTCGAAGGTACGGACGATGACGGTGAAGTCATTCATCGTAAAGCCAACGACGAAGAGCCTATGTCCGCTCTGGCGTTCAAGCTGATGACTGACCCCTTTGTTGGTCAATTGACTTTCGTACGCGTTTACTCGGGCGTTCTGCGTTCGGGCGACACGGTCTACAACCCTATCAAGGGCAAGAAAGAGCGTATCGGCCGTATCTTGCAGATGCACGCAAACAACCGTGCCGAGCTGAAAGAACTGGTTGCTGGTGACATCGCTTCCGTGGTGGGTCTGAAAGACGTGACCACAGGTGAAACCCTGTGTGACGCCGGTCAGCACATCATTCTGGAACGCATGGAGTTCCCGGAGCCCGTGATTTCGCAGGCTGTGGAACCAAAAACCAAGTCCGACCAGGAAAAAATGGGCGTGGCCTTGTCCCGTCTGGCTCAGGAAGATCCTTCTTTCCGCGTCAGCAGCGACGAAGAATCCGGCCAGACCATTATTTCCGGTATGGGCGAGCTGCACCTGGAAGTTCTGGTAGACCGCATGCGCCGTGAATTCGGCGTGGAAGCCAACGTGGGTAAACCACAAGTGGCTTACCGCGAAACCATCCGCAAGACTTGCGACGAAATCGAAGGTAAATTCGTCAAACAGTCCGGTGGTCGTGGTCAGTACGGTCACGTTGTCCTCAAGCTGGAGCCCCTGGAAGCAGGCGGTGGCTTTGAGTTCGTTGACGCCATCAAGGGCGGTGTGGTTCCTCGCGAATTCATTCCTGCCGTTGAAAAAGGTATCCGCGAAACCCTGTCCGCAGGTGTGGTCGCTGGCTACCCAGTGGTTGACGTCAAGGCTACGCTGTTCTTCGGTTCGTACCACGATGTGGACTCGAACGAAAACGCCTTCCGTATGGCCGCTTCGATGGCCTTCAAGGATGGTATGCGCAAGGCTGCCCCAGTTCTGCTGGAGCCGACCATGGCTGTAGAAGTTGAAACCCCTGAGGAATACGCCGGTACAGTGATGGGTGACTTGTCCTCCCGTCGCGGTATGGTTCAGGGTATGGACGATATGGTTGGTGGTGGTAAGGTCATCAAGGCCGAGGTTCCTCTGGCCGAGATGTTCGGTTACTCGACCAGCCTGCGTTCGCAAACACAAGGTCGCGCTACGTACACGATGGAATTCAAGCAATATGCTGAAGCTCCAAAGAACGTGGCTGACGAAGTGATCAGCGCTCGCGGTAAGTAATAGCAATATCAGCCCGCCCTATGGCGGGCTGCTCAACAATTTTTTTGTTTTCCTGTAAAACATAATTGGGATAAATCATGGCAAAAGGTAAGTTTGAACGGACTAAACCGCACGTCAACGTCGGTACTATCGGTCACGTTGACCACGGTAAAACCACTCTGACCGCTGCAATCTGCACGGTTCTGTCCAAGGCATACGGCGGCGAAGCACGCGATTACTCGCAGATCGACAACGCCCCTGAAGAAAAAGCACGTGGTATCACCATCAGCACGTCGCACGTTGAGTACGAAACGCCTAACCGTCACTACGCTCACGTTGACTGCCCCGGCCACGCTGACTACGTCAAGAACATGATTACCGGTGCTGCCCAGATGGACGGCGCTATTTTGGTTTGCTCGGCCGCTGACGGCCCAATGCCCCAGACTCGCGAGCACATCCTGCTGAGCCGTCAGGTTGGCGTTCCTTACATCATCGTGTTCCTGAACAAGGCCGACATGGTTGATGACGAAGAGCTGATCGAACTGGTTGAAATGGAAGTTCGCGAACTGTTGTCCAAGTACGACTTCCCTGGCGACGACACCCCGATCATCAAGGGTTCGGCCAAACTGGCTCTGGAAGGCGACGAAGGCCCACTGGGCAGCCAAGCCGTTCTGGCTCTGGCCGAAGCGCTGGACAGCTACATTCCTACGCCTGAGCGTGCCGTTGACGGTACCTTCCTGATGCCTGTTGAAGACGTGTTCTCGATCTCCGGCCGTGGTACGGTTGTGACCGGTCGTATTGAGCGCGGCATCATCAAAGTCGGCGAAGAAATCGAAATCGTGGGTATTAAAGACACGGTCAAGACCATTTGTACCGGCGTTGAAATGTTCCGCAAACTGCTGGACCAGGGCGAAGCTGGCGATAACGTCGGTCTGCTGCTGCGTGGTACCAAGCGTGAAGACGTGGAACGTGGTCAGGTTCTGGCCAAGCCCGGTTCGATCAAGCCACACACGGACTTCGACGCCGAGGTGTACATTCTGTCCAAAGAAGAAGGTGGTCGTCACACTCCTTTCTTCAAGGGCTACCGTCCTCAGTTCTACTTCCGTACGACTGACGTGACCGGCACCATCGAGCTGCCAGAAGACAAGGAAATGGTTCTGCCAGGCGACAACATTTCGATGAAAGTGTCCCTGATCGCTCCTATCGCCATGGAAGAAGGTCTGCGCTTCGCTATTCGCGAAGGCGGCCGTACCGTTGGCGCTGGCGTGGTTGCAAAAATCATCAAGTAATAAGCCTTGATCGCGGTGTGAAGGTGCAAACCTTCCCGCCGCGTCTTTGCTACCCCCAAAAGGGGTGCTTTTTAGTCAGCGTTTCTTCGAGTTATCGATAAACCCGGTCAAAAAGCCCCCACTTATATCGTTCTTTAGGATTACCCATGAAAAACCAGAAAATCCGCATCCGTCTGAAGGCTTACGATTACAAGTTGATCGATCAGTCTGCTGCTGAGATCGTAGAAACCGCCAAGCGCACCGGCGCTGTTGTTCGTGGTCCAGTACCACTGCCAACACGTATCCGTCGCTACGACATTCTGCGTTCGCCGCACGTCAACAAGACATCGCGCGATCAGTTTGAAATGCGTACCCACCAGCGCTTGATGGACATTGTCGATCCTACCGACAAGACCGTCGACGCTCTGATGCGTCTGGATTTGCCAGCCGGTGTTGACGTCGAAATCGCTCTGCAGTAATTCTGCCTAGCTGTTCGAGTTACATCGAAAGAAACGCCATGCAACTGCATGGCGTTTTTTTTTTCGTCTGCACGTTTCCTTCGGACGCTGCAGGGAGCAATGGCGACTGCCCGTTTATCCTGAACAGAACAAGAGCTTTGCTCTCAGGTGTTTCATGGCTAGTTCATCATGGTGTTGTGATTGGGAAAAAGCGGGTTTTGGTCTACTTTTTACGACCGGACACACTTTGCCAGGGCTACAAATGCGACGATGAGCAGGGTTGAAGGAGGACAAGAATGATAAATCGGAGACGAAAGCCGTTCCTGGCCCTGTGGTATTTCCTGGCGCTCTGGCTATGTCTGTGGGGAAGCAGTGCATCAGCGCAAGCGTGTGGGGACGACAAACCCATACGGCTGGCGGACCTGAGCTGGGAAAGCGCAGCATTTAGCACCGAGCTGTATCAGCAGATTCTGGAGAAGGCCTACGGTTGCAAGACCGAACGGGTTCCAGGCTCCTCGGCGGCTCTGGAAAGTGCGCTGGCACAAAATGATATTCAGGTGATTGGCGAGATCTGGTCAGGACGTACCGAGATCATTGAAAAGGCCATCGAGGCTGGTCAGGTCCAGGTGCTGGGCAATACTTTGAAGGGCGGAGCCGAGCAGGGCTGGTATGTGCCGGATTATGTCGTCGATGGTGACCCGGACAAGGGAATCAAGCCAACTGCTCCCGATCTACAGAAAGTGGAAGACCTAGGGCGCTACGCCACTGTTTTCAGCGACCCGGAGCAGCCGAATAAAGGCCGCTTCTATAACTGCCCCTCCGGTTGGGTATGTGAAACCTTCAATAGCCGCTTGTTCGATCTCTATGGGCTGGGCGAGCATTATCAAAACTTCCGGCCTGGCACAGGTGCGGCGCTGGACGCCGCAATCAGTGCTGCCTATGACAGGCGAGAACCCATCCTGTTCTACTACTGGCAGCCTGCTGGCCTTATGGCCAAATACTCCTTCAAGAAGCTGGCCAGTGCTCCTTTTAATGAAGGCTGCTGGGAGGCTGCAGTTTCCGGCAAGGGCAAGATCTGCCCGACGGACTTTATCCTGGCGCATATAGGCGTAGCGGCTTCTACTCCTTTCGTGGAGTCTTATCCCGAGCTGGTGGCTTTGTTTGAAAAGATCCAGCTGGAGCCCGAGCAGATGAACAAGATCATTTTGGGCATGACCGAAGGCGGGCAGAACGCCAGCACGCAGGTACAGAAGTTCCTGAAAGAAAACGAAGAGCAATGGCGTCAGTGGATGCCGGTGGCGCAGGCAGATCGCTTGCAGGCTGCCTTGGAGCCACAGGCGACAAAACCCGCAGCCACCGCGCAGTCCCGTTTCTTCCCGGAGTGGTCCGCTGCTGATTGGGTGAACCGTCAGTTGCTGGTTGCCGTACAGGATTGGGGAACAGGATTTCGCCAGATCAGCGCCTGGATTCTGACGCATGCCATCTTGCCGGTAGAGCGTGTCTTGCAGCAGGTGCCGGCCTGGGCGATTCTGGCCTTGACCGGTTTGTTGGCCTGGTGGGGGCAGCGACGTTTTCTGCCCGTCCTGCTCTATGTGGGTGGCTTGTATCTGATCGGAGCCATGGGTCTGTGGGACAAGCTGATGCAAACCTTCACTCTGGTGCTGGTAGCGACCGTCTTCTCCGTGCTGATCGGTGTTCCGGTTGGCATTCTGACTGCTCGCAGTCGCCTGCTAAGAAAAGTGCTGACGCCTGTGCTGGATGTGATGCAGACCATGCCCAGTTTTGTGTATCTGATTCCGGTGCTGATGCTGTTTGGCCTGGGCAAGGTGCCCGCTGTTCTGGCTACCGTGGTCTATGCCGTCCCTCCCTTGATTCGTCTGACCAGCCTGGGTCTGCGACAGGTGGACAAGCATGTGATGGAGGCGGCACAGGCCTATGGGGTCACGCGCTGGCAAATGCTGACCAAGGTCACCTTGCCCTTGGCGCGGCCCAGCATTATGGCGGGCATTAATCAAACCACCATGATGGCCTTGTCCATGGTGGTGGTTGCCTCCATGATTGGTGCTCAAGGTCTGGGTGAGGACGTATTGGCCGGCATTCAGACCCTGGATATAGGACGTGGCTTGCAGGCGGGGGTAGCGATTGTGATCCTGGCCATTGTCATTGACCGAATCTCTCAATCCTTTGGTCGCTCCCAGCGTCACCGCCGCAAGGTCAGGAGGCAAGCATGAATACCATTCCTACTTCGTCCGGCGAGCAGGCCTGCAAGATAGAGTTGCGAGATGTCTATAAAGTCTTTGGCAATCGGGCACCCGAAGCTGTGGAACTGTTAAAGCAGGGAGCCGACAAACAGGCCGTACAAAAGCAGACGGATTGCATCGTGGGCCTGGCTGGCGTGGATGCCTGCTTCCCCGCGCAACAGATATCCTGCGTCATGGGCTTGTCCGGTTCGGGCAAGTCCACCTTGGTGCGTCACATCAATCGCCTGATTGACCCCAGTGCCGGACAGGTGCTGGTGGACGGACAGGACATACTGCAACTGGACATGGCCAGCTTGCGACAATTCCGTCGCTATGGAATCAGCATGGTTTTTCAGGCCTTTGGTTTGCTGCCCCATTTAACGGTGGTGGAGAACGTTGCCTTTGGCCTGGAAGTGCGGGGTGACAAGCGTTCACAAGCCAGAGAGCAGGCTCGGCTATGGCTGGAGCGTGTGGGTCTGCAAGACTATGCGGATAACTACCCTGATGAATTGTCAGGCGGGATGCAGCAACGGGTTGGTCTGGCCCGAGCCTTGGCCGTTGATGCCGATATTCTGTTGATGGACGAGGCCTTCTCGGCCCTGGACCCCCTGATTCGCTACGAGATGCAGGACGAGCTGCTACGCCTGCAAAGCAGCCTGAACAAAACCATCATCTTTATTACTCACGATATTGATGAAGCATTGCGGCTTGGCCAACACATCGTGGTGCTGCGCGAGGGCAGGGTGGAACAAAGCGGTACTCCGGCTCAAATTCGTGATGAGCCGGTGAACGAATACGTGGCCCGTTTCGTCAATAAGGCACATCAATAGAAAATTGGCCATGAATCAATTTTCCTGATCGTGAACGCATGGCCACGACGGCCAAATTCGAAAAAACTGTTGTCAATCAAGCAGTTTAGGGCAGATTTTTGCAGTAAATCTTGCTTGGCTTTACAGCCACGTGCTATATTTACTAGCTTAGCCAAAAAGTTTTGGCTATGGTCGTCGCGCAAATCATTGCGTGTACTCTCAGTTAGCCCTGACCAATCGTAGTCAGGAATGGAGAAAACGATGTCGAACTCGACACCTACGCCTGCCGCGTGGCGGCTGGGCCTTGTTGGGCGTAAAGTTGGCATGACCCGTGTGTTTACAGAGGAAGGCGAGTCCATCCCTGTGACCGTTCTGGACGTGTCCAACAACCGCATCACCCAGGTCAAGACGCCCGCAGTTGACGGTTACGCTGCTGTACAGGTTGCCTTTGGCACCCGTCGTGCAACACGCGTTACCAAGCCCCAGGCAGGGCACTATGCAAAAGCTGGCGTTGAAGCTGGCAGCATCCTGAAAGAATTCCGCCTCGACCCCGCTGCTATCGCCGAGCTTTCCGCCGGTTCCGTAGTTGCTGTGGAAAGCATTTTCGAAGCGGGTCAGAAGGTTGACGTTACGGGCACCACGATTGGTAAAGGCTTTGCCGGTACCATCAAACGCCACAATTTTGGCGGCCAGCGTAACAGCCACGGTAACTCGCGCTCGCACCGCGTACCCGGTTCCATTGGTCAAGCCCAGGATCCAGGCCGTGTGTTCAAAGGTAAAAAAATGTCGGGCCATATGGGTGACGTTACCCGTACGGTTCAGAATCTTGACGTGATCCGCGTCGACGCCGAGCGTGGCTTGTTGCTGGTCCGGGGCGCTGTCCCAGGTCACAAGAATGCCAATATCGTTGTGCGCCCTGCTGTGAAAGGAGCCTAATCCATGGAACTGAAGCTCCTGAACGAACAAGGCCAAGCTGCATCCACATTGCAGGCCAACGAAACCGTTTTCGGTCGTGAATTCAACGAAGCACTGGTTCACCAGATCGTTGTTGCATACCAAGCCAATGCTCGCAGCGGTAACAGCAAGCAATTGACTCGTGCCGAAGTCAACCACAGCACCAAGAAGCCATGGCGCCAGAAAGGCACCGGCCGCGCTCGTGCTGGTATGACATCCTCGCCCGTGTGGCGTGGAGGCGGTCGTGCATTCCCCAACACCGGTGAAGAAAACTACGCACACAAGGTCAACAAGAAGATGTACCGCGCCGGTATCAGCGCGATTCTGTCTCAGTTGGTCCGTGACGAGCGTCTGTTGGTTGTTGATTCCTTCACTCTGGAAGCACCCAAGACCCGTCTGGCAGCCAACAAGCTGAAAGACCTGGGCCTGGAATCCGTGCTGATCATCACCGACGCGCTGGACGAGAACGTGTACCTGGCTACGCGTAACCTGCCTCACGTTGCTGTGGTTGAACCACGCTACGCCGACCCGCTGTCCCTGATCCACTACAAAAAAGTGTTGGTCACCAAAGCGGCTGTCGCTCAGTTTGAGGAGATGTTGGGATGAACGCCGAACGTCTATTGCAAGTAATTCTGGCTCCTGTCGTGACTGAAAAAGCCACGTACGTTGCCGAAAAAAATCAGCAAATCGCTTTCCGCGTCGCTCCTGATGCTACCAAGCCTGAAATCAAAGCTGCTATTGAACTGCTGTTCAAAGTAGAAGTTGAGTCGGTGCAGGTGCTCAATCAGAAGGGCAAGGAAAAGCGCTTTGGCCGTTTCATGGGTCGCCGCCGCAGTGTGCGCAAGGCATATGTCTCGCTCAAGCCCGGTCAGGAACTCGACTTTTCTGAGGTGAACTAATATGGCATTGGTAAAAGTAAAACCAACGTCGCCAGGTCGCCGTGGCATGATCAAAGTGGTTCACCCTGAACTGCACAAAGGCGCTCCTTACGCGGCTTTGCTGGAAAAGAAATCCAGCAGTGCTGGCCGTAACAACAACGGCCACATCACGGTTCGTCACCGTGGCGGCGGTCACAAGCAGCATTACCGTATTGTCGACTTCCGTCGCAACAAGGACGGTATTCCTGCGAAAGTAGAACGTCTGGAATACGACCCTAACCGCAGCGCTCACATCGCATTGGTGTGCTACGCAGACGGCGAGCGTCGTTACATCATCGCCCCTCGTGGTCTGGAAGTGGGTGCAACGGTTGTGTCTGGCGCGGAAGCTCCTATCCGTTCCGGCAACACTTTGCCTATCCGCAACATTCCTGTGGGTCAAACCATTCACTGCATCGAGATGCTGCCTGGTAAGGGTGCTCAAATCGCTCGTTCCGCTGGTGGTTCCGCTGTGTTGCTGGCTCGTGAAGGCACGTACGCTCAAGTGCGTCTGCGTTCCGGTGAAGTTCGCCGCATTCACATCGACTGCCGCGCCACGATTGGCGAAGTCAGCAACCACGATCACAGCCTGCGTCAAATCGGTAAAGCCGGTGCTGTTCGCTGGCGTGGTATTCGTCCTACCGTTCGCGGTGTGGCGATGAACCCAGTCGATCACCCGCACGGTGGTGGTGAAGGTCGTACGGGTGAAGGCCGTGAGCCAGTCAGCCCATGGGGTACTCCTGCCAAGGGCTACCGCACCCGTCGTAACAAGCGCACAGACAACATGATTGTTTCGCGCCGTAAGCGCAAGTAAGGGGCGAACACTATGTCACGTTCGATCAAAAAAGGCCCATTCGTTGATGCTCACCTGATCAAAAAGGTTGACGCAGCCGTTGTGGGTAACGACAAGCGACCAATCAAAACCTGGTCGCGCCGCTCTACCATCCTGCCCGAGTTCATTGGGCTGACGATTGCCGTTCACAATGGCCGTCAACACATTCCCGTTTACATCAACGAGAACATGGTTGGCCACAAGCTCGGCGAGTTCGCTTTGACCCGTACTTTCAAGGGTCACGCTGCGGACAAAAAGGCCCGGAGATAAGTGATGGAAACTACAGCAATTATTCGTGGAGTCCATATTTCGGCGCAAAAAGCACGTCTGGTTGCGGACATGGTCCGCGGCAAGTCCGTCGCTCACGCTCTGAATACGCTGACTTTCACTCCCAAGAAAGCCGCTGGCATCATCAAGAAAGCTCTGGAATCGGCTATTGCCAACGCTGAGCACAATGACGGCGCCGACATCGACGAACTGAAAGTCACCTCCATTTACGTGGACAAGGCTCAGTCGTTGAAGCGTTTTTCTGCACGAGCCAAAGGCCGCGGTAACCGTATTGAGAAGCAGACTTGCCACATTGTGGTCAAAGTCGGCGCTTAAGGAGTCACAATGGGACAGAAAATCCACCCAATTGGGTTCCGCCTGGCTGTTAACCGTAACTGGAGCTCGCGTTGGTACGCTGACGGTGCTGAGTTCGGTACGATGTTGGCTGACGACATCCGTGTGCGCGAATACCTGAAACGCAAGCTGAAAAGTGCGTCCGTTGGCCGTGTGGTCATCGAGCGTCCTGCCAAGAATGCTCGCATCACTATTTACTCGGCTCGTCCTGGTGTAGTGATCGGCAAGCGCGGCGAGGATATCGAAAGCCTGAAGGCTGACCTGCAGCGCCTGTTGGGCGTGCCAGTGCACGTTAACATCGAAGAAATTCGCAAACCTGAAACCGACGCTCAACTGATCGCCGACTCCATTGCTCAGCAATTGGAAAAGCGCATCATGTTCCGTCGTGCGATGAAGCGTTCCATGCAAAACGCCATGCGTCTGGGTGCCCAAGGCATCAAGATCATGAGCTCGGGTCGCTTGAACGGCATCGAAATCGCTCGTACCGAATGGTACCGCGAAGGCCGTGTGCCTCTGCACACCCTGCGCGCTAACATCGATTACGGTACTTCCGAAGCGCACACGACGTACGGGATCATCGGTATCAAGGTCTGGGTCTACAAGGGCGACATGCTGCCTAACGGCGAAATGCCTGTTGACACCGTAGCCCCTGAAGAGCGCCGCCCACGTCGTCCACGTGGTGACCGCCCTGAAAACCGCCGTCCAGGTGGTCGTGGCCGCGGTCCTCGTAAAGACGCTGCTCCTGCTGCGTCCGAAGGAGAATAAAACATGCTGCAACCTTCTCGCAGAAAGTATCGCAAAGAGCACAAAGGCCGTAACACCGGTCTGGCTACTCGCGGTGCGCAAGTTTCGTTTGGCGAATTTGGTCTGAAAGCCACTGACCGTGGCCGTCTGACTGCTCGCCAGATCGAAGCAGCACGTCGTGCAATTAACCGTCACATCAAACGTGGTGGCCGCATCTGGATCCGCATCTTCCCCGATAAGCCAATTTCGCAGAAACCTGCCGAAGTTCGTATGGGTAACGGTAAGGGTAATCCAGAGTTCTGGGTCGCTGAGATTCAACCAGGCAAGGTCCTGTACGAAATGGAAGGTGTTAGCGAAGAGCTGGCACGCGAAGCATTCCGTCTGGCCGCTGCCAAGCTGCCTATCTCGACGACGTTCGTAACGCGTCAGATCGGTGCTTAAGGAGACGTCATGAAAGCCAGCGAACTCCGTACTAAAGATGCCGCCGAGCTCCAAAAAGAGCTCGAGAGCCTGTTGAAAGCACAATTTAACCTGCGCATGCAGCGTGCTACTCAACAGCTTTCCAACACCAGCCAATTGGGCAAAGTACGTCGCGACATCGCTCGCGTCCGTACCGTCATGGCTGAGACCGCAGGAAAGTAAGATGAGCGAAACTCAAACTACCGCAAAACGTCAACGTACCCTGATCGGTCAAGTTGTCAGCAACAAGATGGACAAAACTGTCGTCGTTCTGGTTGAACGCCGCGTTAAACATCCCTTGTATGGCAAGATCATCGTCCGCTCCAATAAATACAAAGCGCACGACGAGACCAACCAGTACAACGAAGGCGATACCGTTGAGATTACCGAAGGCCGTCCTATCAGCCGCAGCAAGTCCTGGACTGTTGTGCGTCTGATCGAAGCAGCCCGCGTGATCTAAACGCTTGCTCAGATGTCCAGGCTTCGGCCTGGCTCTGGTAGGTCAAAAACCCCGATCTGTTTACAGATTGGGGTTTTTTTATGCTTGTCCACTTTGCTGTTGCTCATAGACAGGAGCAATGTTCGTATTTCGTCTTGTTGCCCGTCATGGCGCTTAAACCCGCAGCTGAACTGAATGATCAAGCTTGGGGCTTAGCGGCTTGTATGCGTAAGCCGGAAGCCTTCACAAAAAAGCGGGAACAGCTTGTTCTATTCTGTGCGGTGGCAACTATGGGGCGAGGGCTATATCGTGCCAGCTACCCTGCATACGTACTCGGGGTAGGACGACAATCTGGGGGGCAGAGTTGTAGCAGCTTGCTGACTTATGGACGCGCGTCTTGCTTGCGCCATTGCGCCGGGCTGAGACCCACACTGCGTCTGAACGCGGCGCTGAATGCGGCCGCAGAGCTATAACCGATACGCTCGGCAATCTGCTCCATGGTCAGACCTTGCTCCAGCTGACGCTTGGCCAGCTGCATACGTAGTTGCAACAGTACTTGGGCTGGCGCCATCCCGCACAGCAAGGTAAAGCGGCGGTGAAAGGCGGCACGAGACATATTCAGATAGGCGGCCATATCGTCCACCGACCAGGCTTTGGCAGGTTCACGTAGCAACTGCTCGATCAGGCTACCAAAGGCAGAGTCGCTGGCCAGATGAATCAAGCCGGCGGGCAGGGCACCTTCGGCCGGTGTCTGTCCGATTTGCTGGCGCAAGGTATAGAACAACAACAGCTCCACCAGCTTTTCCAGCAGGCTGGAGTTGGCTTGCGGCTGGCGTCGCATTTCGGCCTGGATCAAGTCCAGCAAAGGGCGTCCTGAATCTGCATCTGTCTGAGAACCATCAATCAACAAAACATCAGGCACGGTCGCCAGCAGCAATTCGCTCAAACCACGGCCCAGATCCAGAAAACCACAGAGCAAGCCCGTACTGTGTGGCACTTGTGGCTCCAGGCTCTGCATGGTTTGTCGCCGCATGGCCGCATTCCAGTCTGGCGGCGTGGGCGAGGAGCTTAAGCGATGGGGCACATCCCGCAAGAAGAACACCGCATCACCCGCCTGCAAGGCCAAGGCTTCCTGATGCTGAATATGCAGCCAGCACGGCCCATGCAAGACCACATGAAAGCCTGCGCGTTGGTGCCCGTGCAGGCTGCTTTCCCATTGATTGCAGTATTGCCCCAAGTGAAACAGGCTGGCAGAGATCTCCAGCCCGGACAAGAGCAGTTCCTCCACAGGGTGTCCTGTGTCTTTGGAGTCGACAGCGCAATGGCTGTCAGGAAAGGCAGAGTCGCTCATGCAGAAAATATGCTTATTTCTTTTCGTGGATATTTTTAATATGAATACCGCTATGTTCGCACATGGAGATAAGGCGCCAGTCAATCGACAATGAAACCTTCTCGGATTAACTAAGGAATTGTCGCCATCATGACTCGCTTAACTTTGCATAATGTGGACTCCGCACCAGAGGCGGTCAAACCAGCCCTTGAGAAAGCTGTGCGTGGTAGCGGCTTTTTGTCCAATTTGCTGGCTATTTTGGCTAATGCTCCTGTTGCCCTGCAAGCCTATCAGGATATGTCCGCCTTGAACGCCACCGCCAGCCTGTCGCTGGTCGAGCGTGAGGTCGTGCAACTGGTTGCCGGTACCACTCACGGTTGCCGCTTCTGCGTGGCCGGTCACACCGCCATTGCGACCAATAAAGCCAAGCTGGACCCGGAAATTCTGGCCGCTTTGCGTGCGCGTGGCTTTGACCAGATCAACGACGAGCGCCTGCAGGCTCTGGCTCTGTTCAGTCGCGCCGTGATTGATACCCGTGGTCAGGTGTCGGATCAGGCTCTGGCCGATTTCCGCGCTGCTGGTTACGGCGACCAGCAGGCTCTGGAAGTGATTACCGGTATTGGCTTGGCGACGATCTGCAACTTTGCCAATAATCTGGCTCGTACGCCGCTCAATAGCCAGCTGGAGGCCTACGCATGGGAAACGCCTTAAAGCGCGCTGAGCAGCCTGTGCTGGCCTCAGAGCGCCCTGTTTTGTCGCCTGGCTTGGCCCAGTGGCTGGAAGAGCATGCCCTGTCGCTGGATAGCGATGCATCTCAGGCGCAGGCCTTGTTGCCTCGCCTGGCGCAAGACGGTTTGTTGAGCCTGGGCCTGAAAGCGGATTTTTCCGACTTCGGTGATGCCGTTCAATCCATCGTGGAAGTGGCCGAGCATTCGCTGACGGCAGGTTTTGTCCTGTGGAGCCAGCGTACCTTTATTGAATACCTGCGTGACGTTCAGGACCCCGCCATGCGCGAGCGCTATTTGCCCGGTTTGCTGGATGGCAGTGTTGCGGGTGCGACGGGTCTGTCCAATGCCATCAAGTTTTTGGGTGGCATTGAAGAGCTGCAAGTGCGTGCCCAGCCTGAACAAGGACATTGGCAGTTTGAGGGCCGCTTGCCCTGGATTACCAATCTGCGTCCCGGCAACTGCCTGGTTGCCATTGTGGCCGCCATGCCTGAAGAGCAAGCCGGTATTTGGGTGGCAGAACTGGGTGATCCAGGCTTGGAGCGTTCCGCAGATCTGGATCTGGTCGGACTGCGTGGCAGCAATACCGCCGCTTTGAAGTTCAATGCTGTGCGTCTGGGACAAGAGCGTTTGCTGCATCCCGATGCAGGCCACTTTGTGCGCTCGGTACGCCCCCGTTTCATGGCGCTGCAATGCGGGATGACCATGGGCTTGGCACGTCGTTCCTTGAAGCAAGTGCTGGATGCGCCACGTTGCCAATGGGTACAGGAGCAGCCCGCCCGCCGTTTGCTGGATCGTGTGCAGGAATTGTCGGATGTGCTGGTTGATGCCGTACGTAAACCTGGCTCGGCCACGCCGCCTGATTTGTTCAAAGTCCGTATCGAGCTAAGTAGTTTGGCGTCGCAGGCTGTGGCCCTGGAAAGCTCCGCGATCGGCGGGGCGACCTATATGCAGGGCAAGCATCCGCAACTGCTGCGCCGTTATCGCGAAGCCATGCTGGTGCCTTTGATTTCACCCACGGTGGCGCAACTGAAAGCCGAACTTGGGCAGGATGCAGTATGAGTTCCGCCGCCCCCTCGCATACCGATTCTGAAGGGACCGGACTCTTGTCCGCTCGGGGGATCAATCTGGCCTACGGTGGCCAGACGATCTTGCAGAACCTGGACTTGAACGTGCGCGCGGGCGAGATCGTGGCGCTGCTGGGCCCCAGCGGAGTGGGTAAATCCTCTTTGTTGCGGGTACTGGCAGGCCTCCAAACGCCCACCCAGGGCGAGGTGTCCTTTCTGGGGCAGCCCGTGCGTGGGGTTCACCCCGCTTTGGCCATGGCGTTTCAAGAAGCCATTCTCTTGCCGTGGCTGAATGTGCAGGCCAATACTGGTTTTGGTCTGGGTTTTGCGCGCCAGCCTTCCGTATCCGCCGCCGAGCGCCGCCTGCGGGTTGAACAGGCGCTGCGTCAGGTTGGTTTGTATGAAAGCCGTCATCAGCGTCCTGGTGCCTTGTCGGGCGGTATGGCACAGCGTGTTGCCATTGCGCGTTGTCTGGCTCGACGCCCACAAGTCTTGTTGATGGACGAACCTTTTGGCGCCCTGGATGAAGTAACTCGTCGCCAGATGCAGGAGCTGATTCTGTCGATACGCGACCAGACTGGCTGCGCCATTGTGCTGGTCACTCACGATATTGATGAGGCCCTTTTGCTGGCGGACCGTGTCCTGCTGTTAGGTGGCCGTCCTGCCGGTTTGCAGCGTGAATGGAGCTGCCCGGCCCACCCCCGATCTCATCTGGATAACTGGCTTCAGGCCATACGCCTGGAAATTGTGGCCAGCCTGGAGCAAAGCCTCTCCCAGGCGGTTCACGCTGCTGTTTTGTAAGGTGCATTTCATGATTGAATCTCCTACGTCCCGTACCCGTCGCGACTTGCTGAAACTGGCGTCTTTGCTGACCGTTGCGGGTGCTGCGCCCTTGCTGGCCCAAGGGACTGCCCGTGCACAAAGTGAGTCAAATGCGCCTTTGCGTATCGGCTATTTGCCGATTACCGATGCCACCGCCATGTTGGTGGCGCATCACAATGGATATTTTGAAGAAGCGGGTATTGCGGTTGAAAAGCCCGTGATGGTGCGCAGTTGGGCTCAGTTGATCGAGGCTTTCATCTCCGGTCAGGTCAATCTGGTGCACTTGCTCTCTCCCATGACGGTGTGGGCGCGCTACGGCAGCAAAGTCCCTGCAAAAGTGGTGGCATGGAATCACATGAGTGGCTCTGCTATCACGGTGGCGCAGAACATCAGCTCGGCCGAGCAATTGGGCGGGCAGACGGTGGCGATTCCTTTCTGGTATTCGATTCACAACGTGGTGCTGCAGCATGTGCTCAAAGCACATGGCCTGACGCCTGTCGTGAAAAACGCCGGTGCGCTGGCACCCAATGAGGTCAATCTGGTGGTGATGGCGCCTGCTGATATGCCGCCGGCCTTGGCCTCGGGGCGAATTGCCGGTTTTACGGTGGCCGAACCTTTCAATGCCTTAGCCGAAACTCAGGGCATGGGCCGCATCTTGCGCTTTACTGGCGACGTCTGGCGCGATCACGCCTGTTGCGTGGCCTTCATGCACGAGCAGGATTTGCAGACTCGCCCCCAATGGTCGCAAGCCGTGGTGGATGGTCTGGTCAAGGCACAGATCTGGATACGCAGTCACCGCGCCGAGGCGGCCCAGATCCTGTCGCGTGAAGGCGGGAACCGCTATACCCCGCACACTCAAGAAAACCTGTTGAAAGTGCTGTCCCCGGACCCGGCGGATCGTGCGCAATACGTGAAGTCTGGCGTGATTCGTCATCCGGACTGGGACGACCAGCGTATCGATTTTCAACCTTATCCTTTCCCCAGCTACACCGAGTCCTTGGTGCAAATGCTGCAAGGGACCTTGATTCAGGGCGAGCGTGGTTTCCTGGAAGGGCTGTCTCCTGAACACGTAGCCAGCGATCTGGTGGATGACCGCTTTGTCCGTGCCGCGTTGGAAAAGCAGGGGGGCCTGGCGCAGTTTGGCTTGTCCGAGCAATACACCCGCAACGAGAGCATTGTTGTATGAGTTTGAGTGCGTCTGCTTCTTCTCCGTCATTGGCGCAGTCTGATCCGCGATCGGCTGCGTCTTTGCGACGCCCCAAAATGAATGCCTGGATTGCCAGCACCCTGTGGGGCTTGGGCGGTTTGTTGGCGGGAGTCGTGCTGTGGTACTTGGCCACAGCCTGGTCCAGCAGCCCTTTGATGCAGCAATTCGGACCAGCAGCTGCCTTTCATAGCCTGCTGGAGATACTGGGCTGGTCCGAGACCTGGATGCACGTAGGTGCCAGCTTGCAACGTATTTTTGTAGGGCTGGCGATCTCATTGGGTGTCGGCGTGCCCGCCGGTTTGCTGCTGGGCTTGTCAGCGCGAGCTCACGCCGCATTGACTCCCTTGTTCCAGTTCCTGCGCATGATCTCGCCCCTGTCCTGGATGCCTATTGCCGTCATGGCCTTTGGCATTGGGGATGCACCGATTTATTTTCTGTTGGGTGTGGCCGGTGTCTGGCCTGTCTTGCTGAATACAGCCTCGGGCGTACGGCATCTGAATCCGCGCTGGCTGATGCTGGGTCGCAGTCTGGCGGCCACCAAGCTGGAAACGCTGTTGTACTTGATTCTGCCCGGCATTGTAGGCTCGGTGCTGACGGGTAGCCGACTGGCAATCGGCGTCTTGTGGATTGTGCTGGTACCTTGCGAAATGCTGGGTGTGTCGGCCGGTTTGGGTTACCTGATTCTGGATACGCGCGACCGTATGGCGTATTCCGAACTGATGGCCGTAATTGTCTTGATTGGTCTGATTGGCTATCTGCTGGATAGCGCTTTGCGAGCCTTATTTGCGGCCTTGGGACAGCGCTAAATAATCAGCCCTTGGGCCGACAGGCGAAGAGCTTTGACTGTTTTGTATTTCCAGGAAAGACAAGTGACAGAGCATGCTCAGGCTATCTGCCGCTGCCAGTTTTGTTCTTGTAGGCGCTGGCAGTTTTACCTGGTGCTTAGTGGCTTTTCAGAAGCTGCAGAAAGATAAAAAAGGCCCTCAACATCTCAATGTTGAGGGCCTTTTTAGATTCAGTTTGAAGCGGTATTCAAGGATGCTAATCCCGCACTGACTGAAGCCTTAGTTGGTATGTATAGAAAAGTGATCTTGAGACGAGATTCTAGCTAGGCCTTGATCACTGCCTTCATGCAGCGACCAGGGTATTGTCCGCATCCTGCGTAATTGCTGTACGTGGACTGAGCTGGTCGATTAGCTCGCCATACCAGGACAAGGTACTGCCCAAGGTAGCTACCTGACCGATCACCAGAATGCAGGGGCTGGCAAACTGATGCTGCTGCGCATCCTGGGCAATGTTTTGCAGCGTGGACAGCAAGGTGCGCTGCTCAGGGCGCGAACCATTTTCAATCAAGGCGCAGGGCGTAGTGGCACTGCGGCCCCGTTGTACCAGCTCATGGCTAAAGCCCAGAATCTGCTGCAAACCCATGTAGACAGCAACCGTCTGGCTGGTATCCAGCAGCGGGTTCCAGTCCTCAATACCATGACCGCTTTTGCGGTGAGCCGTCACAAACTGCACGGACTGCGCGTGGTCACGATGGGTCAGAGGAATACCGCTATAAGCCGCACATGCGATGGCAGCCGTGATGCCGGGTACCACTTCAAATGCGATGCCATGCTCGGCCAGATATTCCAGTTCTTCACCGCCACGGCCAAAAATAAAGCCATCACCGCCTTTCAGGCGCACCACGGTTTGACCTGCTCGGGCGTGTTCAATCATCAACTGATGAATGCGGTTTTGGGTCTGGTGATGATCTTCGCCCAATTGCTTGCCTACAAAAATACGGTGGGCATCGCGACGAGCCAGCTCCATCACCTGATCGGATACAAGACGATCGTACAGAATCACATCAGCACGATTCAGTGCACGCAGGGCATGCAGGGTCAGCAGACCTGGATCGCCTGGACCGGCGCCCACCAGAATCACGCGGCCTTGTGTGGCGCGGGGTGACTCAGGCTGTTGCAGCGCGCTCTCCAGGCTCAAGCGGGCTTGCTCGGCTTGCTGACTGCGCAGGGCGGCACCTACCGGGCCATCCAGCAGCCAGTCGTAGAAACGGCGGCGCGCACCCAGCTCGGGGCGGGCGCGCCGAATGGCGCTGCGGTATTCCTGCGCCAGACGGCTGATCGCACCCAGGCTGTGGTCCAACATGGTTTCCAATTGCTCCCGTACTCGCCGTGCCAACATGGGGGCCGACCCTGCAGAGGAAATGGCAATAATCAGCGGTGAACGATCCACAATGGCAGGCACCTGAAAACTGGACAATTCGGGGTCGTCCACCACATTGACCAGAATGCGGGCTTCTTGTGCGTCCTGGGCAATGACCTGGTTCACGTCACGCTTGTCAGTGGCGGCAATAATCAGCCAGGCCCCTTGTAGATGCTGGGCCTGATAGCGCTCCCGAATCAGGGTAATGCGCCCTTGATTCGCCAGCTCTTCCAGACTGTCCACCACATAGGGGGCGACCAGCGTGACCTGGGCACCGGCGGCCAGGACCAGACGCACTTTGCGCTCGGCGATTTCTCCACCGCCGATCACCAGTACGGCGCGCTGCTTCAAGTTGGCGAATAAAGGAAAGAGGTTCATGTCAGGCCGGTTGCAAAACCAAAGGAATCAAGCGGCTTGAAGGCTCGGCAATGACGCCAGCGCGAACCAGAAAATCACCGAAGTGTTCGCCTTCCAGACGCTCGGCAGCGAAGCGGCCAAACAGCTCGTCCAGAATGCTCAGAATTTCAGGTTCGGCAATGTTTTGGAGATAGATCACGTTCAGGCGTTCGCCACTGAAGTTCGCGCCCAAGCGCAAGTCGTAACGGCCCAGAGCACGGCCAACCAGGGCGATTTCACCCAGGTAAGGACGGGCGCAGCCGTTGGGGCAACCGGAGATACGCAGCACAATGCGCTCATTACGCAACTGGTATTTGTCCAGCAAGGCTTCCAGCTTGGGCAGCAAGATGGGGGCGTAGCGTTCGCTCTCGGCCATGGCCAAACCGCAAGTGGGTAGAGAGACACAGGCAATCGTGCTGCTGCGTATGCCGCTTTGTGTCTGGTACACATCCAGTTTGTGATCAGCAACCAGCTTGTCGATCTTGGCCTTATCTTCTTCAGGTACATCGGCAATGATCAGGTTCTGGTTGCAGGTCAGACGGAATTGTCCCTGGTGAATCTTGGCAATTTCACGCATACCCGTCAGCCAGGGGCCAACTTCGGTATCCATGATGCGGCCCGAATCTATGCGCAGGCTCAGGTGCCAGCGGCCATTGCTGCCCTGGGTCCAGCCGAAGCGGTCGCCATTGTGGTCAAAGTGATAGGGGCGCGAAGGCTCCAGCGCTTGGCCACTGCGGTTTTGCACTTCTTCCAGAAACCAGTCGGCACCCAGCTTATCCACGGTGTATTTCAGGCGAGCATGACGGCGTTCGTCGCGGTTGCCATGGTCACGCTGTGTGGTGATAACGGCTTCGCAAACGGCCAGCAATTGCTCGGGGCGGACAAAGCCGATTACGCTGCCCAGTCGCGGGTAGGTGGTGTCGTCGCCATGAGTGGCACCCATGCCGCCGCCAATGGCGACGTTAAAGCCCAGCAACTGGTTGTTTTCAATAATCGCGATCAGGCCGATGTCCTGCGCAAATACGTCCACATCATTCAAGGGAGGCACGGCAATGCCGATCTTGAATTTGCGGGGCAGGTAAGTCTTGCCGTAAATCGGTTCAAAGTCTTCGCCGTCAATGGCGTCTTCGACTTTTTTGCCGTCCAGCCAGATCTCGGCATAGGCGCGGGTTTTGGGCAGGAAGGTTTCGGAAATCTTGTCAGCCCACTCTTGAACCAGACCATGCTGCTCGGACAGCAAGGGATTGGTGGCGCTGACCACCTGACGGTTCACGTCACCGCAAGTAGCCAATGTCGTGGACATGGCCTTGTTGATGGCTTGCAGTGTGGGCTTTAAAAAGGGCTTGCGCACGCCGTGCCATTGAAAGGTCTGACGGGTGGTGATGCGCAGGCCAAACTGGGCCCAGTCACAGGCGATCTGGTCAAAGGCCAGCCACTGGGCGGGCGTGACCACGCCACCAGGCAGGCGGGCGCGAATCATGAAGCTGAACGCCGGTTCCAGCTTTTGCTTGCGACGCTCTTCACGCTGATCGCGGTCGTCTTGCTGATAGCTGCCGTGAAATTTCAGCAGCTTGTTGTCGTCTTCGCTGATGGCGCCCGTGATTGGGTCTGCCAGACCCTCGGTAATGCCACCGCGCAGATAGCGGCTATCAATTTTTACTTGTTCGATAGCGGCGATTTTCTTTTCTGTCATGTCCTTGCTTCTCAGTAAACGTCGCGGGCGTAGCGGCCCTGCGCCGAGAGTTCTTCCAACCAGCTGCGAGCCTGGTCTGCGTCCAATCCACCTTCCTGGCGGGCAATTTCCTGCAGGGTCTGGTGTACGTCCTTGGCCATCTGATTGGCATCACCGCACACATAAATGTGGGCGCCGCCCTGAATCCAGGCATAGACCTCGGCTGCTTTTTCCAGCAAGCGGTGCTGGACGTAAACCTTGTTTTCCTGATCGCGCGAGAAGGCCAGATCCAGGTGTTGCAACTGACCGTCCTGCAAGGCGCGTTGCCATTCGGTCTGGTAGAGGAAATCGGAGTGAAAGTGCGGGTTGCCAAAGAACAGCCAGTTGCGACCTTCGCCACCCTGAACGCTGCGCTCCTGCACAAAGGCGCGGAAAGGAGCTACACCGGTGCCAGGACCAATCATGATTACGTCACGGCTGGTATCTTCAGGCAGGCGGAAGCGTGTATTGGGGTCGATAAAGACAGGCACGGTATCGCCTTCGTTCAGCCGGGCCAGATAGTCGGAGGCCACGCCCCAACGATCCTGCTCGTTGAATTGGTAATGCACATTGGCCACGGTCAGATGTACTTCTTCGTCCACCTCGGACTGGCTGGAGGCGATGGAGTACATGCGGGGTGCCAGAGGGCGCAAGGCTTGTACCAGCTCGGCAGCGCTCCAGGTGGCCGGGAAGCGTTCCAGTACGTCCAGCACTTGATGAGTTTTCAGTAGCTCTTGCAAGGTGCTCAAGCCCTCGGGGCCCACAGCTGTTTGCAGCACGGCATCGCTATTGCGCTTGGCCAGTTCCACCAGAAAAGGCTTGGTCAGTTGTGTCAGCTCGCGGTAATGGCTAAGCCACTCTTGCAGCGTGTGTGACTTGTCCTGAATGGTGACGGTCTCTTGCGGGTCCAGCTTCAACGTCTGGATAACTGCTTCGACCAGCTTGGCGTTTTGTGTAGGCCAGACACCCAATGCATCACCGGGTTGGTACTTCAGGCCACTGCCTTCCAGCGACAACTCGTAGTGATAGATGTTGCGGGTGCTGTCGCGGCCCGTAATGCTTTGGCTTTGCAGCACGGTGGCCTGGAATGGATTGTCGCGGGTGAAGCTGCTGCGGGTCTGGGTTTCCAGCACCGTAACGTTGCTGGATTGGGCGGCAGGAACGGCCGCAGCGGCGTGGGCCTGGTGATCCGTTTCCAGAAAACCAAAGGCTTTGTCCTGCCAGGGGGCGGCGACCGTATCAATATCCAGATCAGCCAGCCCTGCGTCCAGAATGCGTTCCGCACCCAGCGCCAGCAGACGTTGATCAATCTTTTCCGCGATCCCACAGAACAGGGGATAGCTGGAATCACCCAGACCCAGCACACCGAATTTCAGTGCGGGCAGCTTGGGGGCACGGGCACCGGACAGGAACTCGAAAAACGCGATGGAATCGTCTGGCGGATCGCCTTCACCCTGGGTGCTGATAATGACGTACAGCAGACGCTCTTCTTTCAGCTCGCGCGTGGGGTAACGGTCGGCGCGCAGCAGGCGCACGGGGATGCCGGCGGCTTCGCAGCGTTGGGCAAAGGCTTCGGCGACGCGTTGGGCATTGCCTGTCTGGCTGCCAAACACAATAGTGGCAGGTCGTTGGGCGGGCGCAGCGGCGGCGGGCACCAACGACAGTTCAGGAGAAACAGGCGCTTGAGCGGGAAGGCCGGTGTGGCGCACTTGCGCGACACCCGCGAGATAGCCGGACAGCCAGTTCAGGGACAGCGGATCGAGCTCGTCGGTAATTTGAGCAATCGCCGTGCGATTGGACTCCGAGAGGCGGGACAGGGCGTGCATTCTGACACTCGCTTATATAAATAGTTTGTCCCATTCTAAAGAGCGGTATCAGGGCTACGAACGATCCGATTCTTATTTGTTTATGAATACTCCGGTTAATGAAAAAGGGGCATAAGCCCCTTTCATCTTGGTCTAAGCGCGTGCGAAATACGTGTTATGGACGCAGCTCCCGACGCAGGATTTTGCCCACATTGGTGCGGGGCAGATCATCGCGGAATTCGACAATACGTGGGGCCTTGTAGCCGGTCAGCTCCTTGCGGCAAAAGGCAATCACGTCTTTTTCCGTCAGCTCGGGATTACGGCTGATGACATAGAGCTTGACGATTTCGCCTGCTTTTTCATCCGGTACACCGACGGCGGCGGCCTCGACAATATCCGGGTGCTGGGCGGCGACCGCTTCCACCTCATTGGGGTAGACGTTAAAGCCCGAGACCAGAATCATGTCTTTTTTGCGATCCAGCAGGAAGACATAACCTTGCTCGTCCATATAGCCAATATCGCCCGTGCGTAAAAAGCCGTCGCGATCAAAGACCTTGGCGGTTTCATCGGGACGTTGCCAGTAGCCGGGAGTAACTTGCGGCCCACGAATGCATAGCTCGCCCGTTTCGCCCAACGGCAGGTCGTTCTGGTTTTCGTCGCGTATGCGTATGTCGGTAGAAGGAACGGGCAGCCCGATTGAGCCGGTGAACTCTTTTTTATCCAGCGGATTGATCGTGGCTGCTGGTGAAGTTTCAGTCAGTCCATAAGCCTGGGCCAGGGGTTTGCCGGTCGCTTCCAGCCAGCGCTTGGCGACCACTTCCTGCACTGCCATACCGCCACCCAATGTAAAGCGCAGCGAGGAGAAATCCAGCTTGCGGAACTCGGCATTGTTCAGCATGGCATTAAAGAGCGTGTTCACCCCCGTAATGGCAGTAAAACGCAGCTTGGACATGTCCTTGATCATGGAGGGAATGTCGCGCGCGTTAATGATCAAGAGGTTCTCCGCACCCAGACGCAGAAACACCAGCAGGTTCGCGGTGAAAGCGAAGATATGGTAAAGCGGCAGGGCAGTAACAACGCAGTCGATCTGGCCTTCTTTCAAATAAGGGCGAATCCAGGACAGGGCCTGGCTCAGGTTTGAAACCAGATTGCCATGGGTCAGGATGGCTCCTTTTGCAACGCCCGTCGTGCCCCCGGTGTATTGCAGGCAGGCAATATCATCGTGGGTCAGCTTGACCGGGGCCGGTGCGCGGCCTCGGCCCTGAGCCAGTACGGCTTTGAAAGAGACGGAGCCAGGCAAGGACCAGGCAGGCACACCTTTTTTAATGTGGCGCACCACTTGATTGACCAGCCAGCCCTTGAGGCCGCCCAGACAATCCCCCACGCTGGTCACAATGACTCGCTTGATGGGTGTTTCGTGCAGGATTTCCTGCAGCACGTGGGCAAAGTTCTCCGCAATGATGATGGTTTCTGCGCCGCTGTCTTGCAGCTGATGGCGCAGTTCACGGGCCGTATACAGCGGGTTGGTATTGATAATGGTGGCCCCGCTGCGCAACACCCCATACAGACTGATGGGGTACTGCAGCATATTGGGCATCATCAGGGCGACACGGTCGCCTTTTTTCACGCCTTGGCTTTGCAGCCAGCTGGCCAGGGCCAAGGCATTGGTCGACAGTTCGCGATAGCTCATGCGTTTGCCCATGCTGATATAGGCAGTGCGCTGCGCGAAGTCGGTACAACTTTGTTCAAATACATCCAGCAAGGACGAGTACTGCTGGGCCTGATCTTCGATAGTGGCAGGAATACCGGCGGGGTAGTTCTGCAGCCAGACTTTATCCATGAAGCGCTCCGAGGCGTGTAGGTTCAAGACAATCCCAGCAGGGCCTTTTTGAGCGATTCTTGGGCAGGCTTCTTGCCTAGCCAGATTTTCAACAAAGCAGGGGTCAGATCAGGGTGAGAGAGCTCGCCCAGCGTCTTGTCGTTGAACAGGATCTTGACCTGAGGGGTGTGCATGTCCAGCACCACAACGTCGCCTTCCTTGGCTTCACCCACCTGGCGCATCAAGTCTTCAAATTGCTTGATGACCGGGTCCAGTTCTTGTTTTTCAGGATCAGTCAGGTTGCTGTGAATGCCGTCTTTCAGGGCATCGATCAGGGTTTGGGCATCCAGGTCGCGTTTGAGGACCAGTCGGATCTGATGCGGTCCGGGGGATTGAATAATGGCCTCGGCATCCTGGGAAAGCGAAGCGGTATACAGGGCGGCGACGTACACATCAAAAACAACTTTCTTGCGCAGGCCTGCCCCATTCAGTTTCAGGCTTTGCTGCTCGACGGTGACCGTGTCTGGCACGGTGACATTCGCAACAGTAGCGGCCTGGGCGGCGGGTAGCCCCAGGGACAGACTTAAAATCAGGGCGGCACAGCGGGGGGTAAACATGAAGCGGTCCTCCGGCAAATTAGCGTGATTGTGATTTCTGCTTGTAGAAGTGGGCGTCGGCGATATAGATGGTGCGTTCCACCGTGGTGTAGATCTGGCCTTCGGGGTCCTGGATCTGCACGGTAAACGTGGCTTCAGCCTCGTGGTATTGGTCTAGCTGTCCTCGTATTGCGTCCAGTTCATCTGGATTGATTTGAAAATTGGCGTACAGAGTTTGGTAGCCGGGGCGGCGGTACTGAATCTCTGCATTCTTGTCCCAGACAATCACATGGCGTTGCAGCCCAGCCAGAAGCATGGTGGCGTGCACGCCGTCTGTAATGGCAAACAGGGAGCCGCCAAATAAAGAGCCATTGATGTTGCGAGTGCGGCGACGCAATGGCAGGCGTACGACGATGTGTTGCAAGTTCGCTGAAACTTTGTGGACTCGCCCGCCGGTTGCCCGGAAGGCGGGGTGCCAGTTAAAGCCCAGCTGCAAAAAGCGCGCACGCCATGTGGGGGGGAGGCGTGCGAGCAGCTCCATGCGGCGACTGCGGGCCATAGTGCATCCTTAGAAGCGATAGCTGAACTGCACGCCCAGGATGTCGCCACTGTTTTTGTAGGTACCGCGTGTCAAACCACGACCTTTCAGATCCGTGTTGTTGTTCATGTCGGTATTTTTCAGGAACAAGTGGGTGTAGCCGATATCCCAGGTGGCGTTCTTGCTGGCACGATACTGAGCACCCAGGGACACCCAGTAACGATCGCTGTCAGGCAGAGCGGTTGGGCGGTAGTTCTTGTCGCGAACGGGGGATTGGTCCCAAGCAATACCACCCTTGAAGGTCCACTGCTCGTTGTAGTGGTAGTTCGCACCCAGGGCGACGCGCCATGCGTCCTTGAACTTCAGTTCCAGACCGGAATCCTTGGCACCGGGGCCGCTGTTTTCAATGGTCAGACGCGGGATGCTGCTCCAGCCTGTCCAGGACACATCGGCCAGCAATTGCCAGCGCGAGTTCAGGTCGTGCACCAAGCTGACAATGGCGGTGTCAGGCAGCTTGATGGTGGCTTCTGCGTCCCAATTGATGTTGGGGGCAGGAATGCCAGCCGGCACGTTGCGGTTGCGCAGCTTGGTGTCGCCATCAGCCGTGATCTTGATTTGCGAGCGATAGGAAACGCCCAAACGAGTGCTGGGGGTAATTTGGTACAGCAAACCGGCATTCCAGCCCCAGGCGTCGCCCTTCATCTTCACGCGGGTGTCCATGTCCAGTGGACCCAAAGCCGGGTGATAACCAACCGGGGTAGCCAGACGGTAGTCCGCATCAATGTGCAGCCAGTTCACACCCACACCGAAGGACAACTGATCATTGACTTTGTAAGCCACCGACGGGTTGACGTTGACGGTTTCAATGGCGAATTTCTCGGAGTGGTAGCGTCCAATCCAGCCTTCGTCGTATTCAGTTGTCAGACCAAAGGGCACACCAATACCCAAACCGATCCACCATTTCGGCGAGAGTTGATGGGACAGATAAATATTGGGTACAGGAGCGACTTTACCGGCATCGCCACCTGATCCACCCGTTGCAGGTCGGCTGGCCCCACCTGTCAATGCCAAGGGATCCGTACTGCCTTTATCCGAAAATTTGAAGGTGGGTTTAATGACGTTGATACCAGCCGAGAAGTTGGTCTCGGGCAGCAGAGTCATGCCAGCTGGGTTGAAGTAGATCGTGCTGGCATTTTCACCAATGGCGGCCGAGCCTGCGTAGGCATTGCCCAGGCCGCTCGCATTTTGTTCGAGCAAGTTAAAACCAGCCGCATGGGCTTGACCCATTCCCATGCTCATTCCCAGAGGAATCAGCAAGGCGGGGATGGTACGCAAAGCTACAACCGTCTTTTTCATGTCTCTTCTCCAAGGTATAGGTGCGACGTCTGACAGAGGCTTATGACAAGTTTTAAAACACCTGTTTGTTTTCTATGGTGCATGACCTAGGCCAATCGGCGTATAGGTATTTGTGCCAATCCGAACTAATTGCGTTGTTTTTGTGTTGCTTTGTAATGCAGAGGGCCCCCTCTGAATGGCGCAAAGCCGGTACCGAAAATCACGCCTGCATCGGCCAGATCGTCGTTCTCCACAACACCGATGCGAACCTGGTGTTCGGTCTGTTCGATAAGTGGTTTGATCAAGCGATCTGCCAGACCGCTTGGGACTGTTCCCGCAGGGGATTTCTGGGCTTTGCCGTCTTTCCAGGTGTAGAAACCCTGGCCGGTTTTGCGACCCAGTTCCTGACGGTCCAGATGGGTTTTCAGGCAGGCTGGCATGGCCGCCTGCTGGCTTAATTGGGCACCTGCATCACGGGCAATATCCAGGCCCACGGTGTCGGCCAATTCAAGCGGGCCCATAGGCATGCCGAACTGCAGCATGGCTTTGTCCACGGTGGCCGGGTCCAGCCCCTCGTCCACGCAGCGCATGGCTTCCAGCATGTAAGGAGCCAGCACGGCATTGACCAGAAAGCCGGGGCTGTCTTTAACGGGCAGGGGCAGCTTGCCAATCTGGTTCACAAAGGCGTAGGCAACGCTGCGCACTTCCGGGGCCAGCAACTCGCTTTCCACCACTTCAACCAAGGGCATGCGAGAGACCGGGTTAAAGAAGTGAATGCCTACCAGCCGTTCCGGATTGATCAGGTTCAGGCTGAGCTCGGACAAGGGCAGGCTGGAGGTGTTGGTCGCCAGTACGGCACCGGGTTTTAGCAGAGGCTCAATGGTGGTGTACAGGCTACGTTTGGCATCGGCGTTCTCGAAGATCGCTTCCAGGACCAGATCTGCCGAGGGGATGCCGTGGCCGTCCGGGTCCGGGATTAATCGATCCAGTGCGGCTTGTACCAGCCTGCGGTCTTTGAGTCGGCGCTGGAACAGCTTGGCGGCACGACCCTGAGCCTGGGCGATACGTTTGCGGTCCTGATCCTGCAAGGTCACACGCATGCCTTTCAGTGCACATACGGCAGCAATATCACCTCCCATGACACCGGCGCCAACCACATGGATATGGCTGACTTCTTGCGTCGATGAGTGCTTGCCCACGCTTTTCAGGCGCTCTTGCAGATGGAATACACGCAGCAGATTAGCCGCGGTGTTGGAACGGGTGATTTGCTCGATCAGCTCGGGAGCTTTCAACGCGTTGCCGTTGTGTTTTTCCCAGATCTCCAAAATGGCACGAGGGGCCTGATAGTGCTGATACGGATCGCGCTTTTCCAACTGCTTCCGCACTTGGCCAGCCACCAGGGGGCGCAGCAGCTTGGTATTCATCAGGCGTGGCAAACCTTTGGCACGACGTGGTTTCTTGCCACTGAGCACCTGCTTGACGGCGGCTTGCTTGGCCAGACGGACAGGGACGCAAGCATCGACCATACCTAGACGGGCGGCCTTGCGGGCATCCACGCTTTTGCCGCTCAGCATCAAGTCCATGGCGGCGGCAGGGCCTATATATTCAGGCAGGCGCAACATGCCGCCCCAACCGGGGAAAATACCCAGCATCACTTCAGGTAGAGCCAGGCGTGTATCGTCCTGATCTACGGCCAGGCAATAACGGCATGCCAGGGCCAGCTCCAGACCACCGCCCAGGCAGTGGCCCTGCACCAGCGCCAACGTGGGGTAGCTCTGCTTGGCTAGCTTGTTGAAGACGGTCCAGCCGCGTGTGACCAGTGCCAAGCCCTTTTCAGGGTTGTTGTTGTGTTCCGAAAACTCGTCAATGTCCGCACCGGCTACAAAACCGGCAGCTTTGCCGGAGTAAATGATCAGTGCTTTAGGAGGATGGCTGCCCAGGTAATCCAGTGCCTGGTTCAGCTCCTGCAGAACGGCTGCCGAGAGTCTATTGACCGAGCTGCCCACGCAATCGATTTTCAGCCAGGCAATTTGCTGATCGTCCGTGTACAGCGTGAAGTTTTGCAAATCCAGGGTAGCGACGGGCATCATGATTCAGCTCCTTGCAGCGATTCGATCAGCATGGCACCGCCTTGTCCGCCGCCAATACAAATAGCGGCCATGCCCAGACGCAAGTTGCGACGACGCAGGGCATTTAAGCAATGCAGCACAATTCGGGCTCCGGAGGCACCCACCGGGTGGCCGATCGCAATGGCGCCACCGTCCACATTGAGCTTGTCCATATCCAGCAGACCCAAAGCATCACGACCCAGATACTTTTGGCACCACTCCTGGTTGTCCCATGCAGCACGACATGCTAGTACCTGTGCTGCAAAAGCCTCGTTGATTTCCCACAAATCCGGGCCATTTAGGGCCAGACGGTTGCGCTCCAAAATAGGCGTCGCGGCGAAAACAGGGCCCAGGCCCATGGTGGCCGGGTCCAGGCCAGCCCATTGCGCATCTACAATGCGGCCAATGGGTTTGAGCTGATGTTCCTTGACGGCGGCTTCGCTGGCCAGAATCAGCAGGGCAGCGCCATCGGTCACTTGGGAGCTGTTGCCGGCCGTGATATTGCCCCAAGGCGGATCAAAGACTGGGCGCAGCTTGGCCAGCTTCTCGGGCGTGGAGTCTTCGCGTACGCCATCATCTTGCGGGTAGTTATTACCGCGCGTGTCGCTTAACGGCACGATTTCTTCAAAAGCGTTTTCTTGTTGAGCACGCAAAGCCAGACGGTGACTGCGGGCCGCAAACTCGTCCATATCCTGACGGCTGATACCAAACTCGTGCGCCAGAATTTCAGCGGTCTGCCCCATGGACAGGCCAACGACGGGATCAGTCAGCCCTTTAAGCAGGCCGATGACTGGTTTCAGGTAGGACAGACGCAGACTGCGCAGCGCTTTCAGGCGTGCGCCCAGGCTACGCGCTTTGCCCCAGGTGGCCAGCCAGCGCACCATGTCGTCGCTGAACAGGATGGGGGCGTGAGACAGCGCATCTACGCCACCGGCCAGCACCAGATCCGAGCGGCCGGTTTGAATGGCCTGTACGCCCGAGTCCAGTGCCTGCATACCCGAGGCGCAGTTACGCATCACGGTCCAGCCCGGCACTTTGTGACCTGTGCCCAGACGCAGACCCAGAACCCGGCCGATATTGGTTTCATCGGGCGAGGGGGCGGCGCAACCCAAGATGACCTCGCTTAGCTGCGGGGCCTCAAAGGGTTGGCGCAGCAACAGCTCGCGACCCGTTTGCACGGCCAGATCTCCAGCAGAGAAGGGGCCGGGCGCATTGCGCGCTTTCAGAAACGGGCTGCGTGCGCCGTCAATAATATAGACCGGTTGAAAACTCATACTTGGCTCCCACTGGCGGCTTCAGCGGCAGGATTTTCCCGACGCAAATCGAAGGGGAAATCATCAACGGCAATAACCCGATCGCGCACGATGTCGCGGGCCTGGATTTGCTCGTATTCCTGAGCCGTGATGCCACCGGCCTGAAAGACGGCTTCGGCCAGATCGCGTACGTTGGCTTTGGGGTTGTCCTGCAATTGACCGCTTTTCTCGAACTGACGGATTTTGGCGTCAATATCGCGGGTGTTCAGCGAAGCCAGCAGGGCCGCTTCAATCGCACCGACGGGTTCCATATCGTCGTCAGGCAAGTAGGTGTCGTAAGTCAGGCGATCTCGAGTGGCACCGGGCTTGGTCAACAGTTTGGCAACAGTGTGGTCCAGCTTGTCATCAGGGCCCAGACGGCGCAGACCCAGAGGGAAGACCAGGAAGCGCAGCACGGCCGCCAAAGGACGGTTCGGGAAGTTCTCCAGTACTTTGTCCAGCGCATGTTGAGCGCGCATCAAGGCGTCTTGAGCCGCCCAGTGAGCCAGAGGTGCATCTTCCTGTTGACGGCCTTCGTCCTGGTAACGCTTGAGCACGGCGCTTAGCATGTACAGCTCGGACAGCACATCCCCCAGACGCGAGGACAGGCGCTCACGCATTTTCAGGGAACCACCCAGAACCAGCATGGAGGCATCGGCCAGCAGGGAGAAAGCAGCACTGTAACGGCTGGCCTGGCTGTAGTAGGTGTGCATGGCCTTGGAGGTGCCGGTAGGGCCACTTAGCAAGCGCCAGCCACCCAGGCCCAGCCAGAAGGAGCGGCCTGTATTGGCCAGTGTGTAGCGGATGTGTGCCCAGAAAGCCTGGTCAAATTTACGCAAACCGGCTTCGCGGTCAGGGTTCAGTGCAGCTGTCATCTCTTCCAGAATGAAAGGATGGCAACGAATCGCGCCTTGGCCAAAGATGATCAGGCTGCGCGTCAGAATATTGGCGCCTTCCACCGTAATGCCGACGGGAATTTGCTGGTAAGCCCGGCCCAGGAAGTTGGAGGGGCCAAGGCAAATGCCTTTACCACCAATCACATCCATACCGTCGTTCACCACAATGCGACCACGCTCGGTGACGTGGTATTTGACGATGGCCGAGACGACAGAAGGTTTCTCGCCCAGGTCCACGGCAGCAGCCGTCATGGTGCGGGCGGCATCCATCGCATAGGTATGGCCGGCAATGCGAGCCAGTGCTTCTTCCACACCTTCAAATTTACTGATGGCGCTGCGGAACTGGGTACGCACGGCGGAGTAACCACCCACGGCGCGGCTGGTCAGTTTGGCCATGCCCGTAAAGGAGGAGGGCAGGGAGATGGAGCGGCCAGCAGCCAGACATTCCATCAACATGCGCCAGCCCTGGCCAGCCATGTCGGGACCACCAATAATGAATTCCAGCGGCATGAACACGTCTTTGCCGCGGGTGGGGCCGTTCATGAACATGGCATTCAGGGGGAAGTGACGGCGACCGGTATCAACGCCGGGGTGGTCGCTTGGAACCAGGGCGCAGGTAATGCCAATGTCTTTTTCGCCACCCAGCAAACCGTCCGGGTCATATAGGCGGAAGGCCAGACCCAACAAGGTGCAAACCGGAGCCAGGGTGATGTAGCGTTTGTCCCAGGTGACGCGCATGCCCAGCACTTCCTGACCTTCCCATTCGCCCTTGCAGACAATCCCTACGTCAGGAATGGAGGCGGCGTCCGAACCGGCCCAAGGGCTGGTCAGTGCGAAAGCGGGGATGTCACGGCCATCAGCCAAGCGGGGCAGATAGTGTTGTTTCTGCTCGTCGGTACCGTAGTGCAGCAGCAGTTCTGCCGGGCCCAGCGAGTTGGGCACCATGACCGAGACGGACAAGGCCGAGTTACGGGTGGAGAGCTTGGCGACAACCGCCGAGTGCGCTTGCGCCGAAAAACCGCGACCGCCGTATTCCTTGGGAATAATCAGGCTGAAGAAGCGGTTTTCTTTCAGGTAGTTCCAGACCTCGGCAGGCATGTCGAAGTCTTCCTGGCTGACTTGCCAGTCGTCAATCATGGCGCAAGCCACATTGACTTCATTGTCCATGAACTGGCGCTCTTCATCGGTGAGCCGGTAGGCCGGATAAGAGCTCAGGGTATTCCAGTTGGGTTTGCCGCGAAACAGCTCACTTTCCCACCAGACCGTACCTGCTTCCAGCGCATCGCGCTCGGTTTGGGACATGGCAGGCAGAACGCTGGAAAAGGCGCGGTAGATTGGGCGGCTTAGCCACTTGGTGCGTAGATTCCGGTTTTTGAGAACGTAGACGCAGCCAAGCACTAGCACTATCAATAGCAAGGTCACAAACATAGCAACTCCGGACTAGCTTAGAAAAAAAAGAAGAAGGCCCCCACGCTGCGCCTTCGGCTTGTTGCCCCCGAGGGGGCACTTTTTACCGGGGGCGCCGAGTCTTGGGAGCGGCCCGGCGGTAAAACCCCCTCATGCTGCACCTTCGACTTGCTGCCCCTAAGAGAGGGGCGCGGTTCACCGTGGTGTAGCTTGGTGGTCAGGGCCGTTCAGCTCAGGTGCTGGCGGGTAAAGGAGCTCGTAATCCACCCAGCAGGAAACTCATCAAGCGCTGTTGCAGTTGTTGCTCACTTTCCGGGCTGTCGCTAAGGGGTAATTGCAAAGCCCGACGCAGTGATTGGGTGCCCATCAAGGCATAAGAGGTGGCACCCAGCATGAAATGGAATCGCCAGATGATTTCTTCTTCAGGCACGGTAGGCAGAGCTTCATGCAAAGCCTGCTTGAAGGGCAGGAAGATGGCGACTTGTTCGTCCCAACAGATGGACTGAATGAAATCCTGCGGCGCCGGGCGGTCCTGCCCCGGCAAAGGAATAAACGAGCGTGGGGCGCCGTTGCCTGAACCTGCCAAGCGTATCAGTGGGCCAAAAAAGGCATCCACCACCTGGGATGCTTTCAACGGACCTTCACCGGCTTGCTGACGATAAAACGCCAGTTTTTCCAGGCGCTCTTGATTGATGCTGTTCAGGCGGCGCTGGAACACGGCCTGTGTTAGTCCGTCTTTACTGCCAAAGTGATAATTGACAGCCGACAGGTTCACCTTGGCTTGCGCCGTAATCTGGCGCATGGAGGTATTTTCGTGGCCATACAGCGCGAAAAGATGTTCGGCTGCATCGAGAATGGCGGACTGTGTCCGATCAGAGCGTTTCACCGTTATTTCCTAATTTCAAACGAGTGTTTGAATAATGTAACGGGAATGCGCAGTTAGTACAGTAGGGGTTCACCCTAGCCCCGCAAAGCGGGGCCAGGAGCCAGTCTTAGATCTGGGTCACAAATTTGGTGACTAAGTATCCGTCAAAGGTTTCGGTACCGCCTTCGCTGCCAATGCCGCTGTCCTTGACGCCGCCAAACGGAGTCTCGGGCAGGGAACTGCCGAAGTGATTGATATTGACCATACCGGATTCCAGTTCGGTACCCAGTCGATGCGCGTCTTGCAAGGATTGTGTAAAGGCATAGGCCGACAAACCGTAGGGCAGGCTGTTGGCACGGGCGATGGCATCGTCCAGATCGCTGTAGCGCGTCAAGGGGGCGATGGGGCCAAATGGCTCCTCGGTCATGACCAGTGCATCGTCGGGCAAATCCGTCAGCACTGTGGGCGAGAAAAAGAAACCATCGCGCTTGATCTGTTCTCCTCCCAGCAACACTTTGCCACCCAGAGAGCGGGCGTTGTCGACAAACTTTTGCATCATGGGCAGGCGGCGCTCGTGAGCCAAGGGCCCCATTTGCGTATCCGGGTCCAGACCATCGCCCACTTTTACATTGGCCAGCTCTTCGGTGAAGCGGTCCACAAATGCAGTGTAGATGTCGTCGTGGATATAAAAACGCGTGGGCGAAATGCACACCTGACCAGCATTGCGAATTTTGAAACGAGCCAGCTGACGAGCAGCGCGGGCTACATCGGCATCAGGCAGGACCAGCACAGGCGAGTGACCGCCCAATTCCATGGTGATGCGTTTCATATGGGCACCGGCCAGTGCAGCCAGTTGCTTGCCTACAGGAACAGACCCGGTAAAGGAGACTTTACGCACGATGGGCGAGCGGATCAGGTAGTCCGACACCTCCTGTGGCACACCCCAGACAATATTCAGTACACCCGGAGGCAGGCCCGCATCATGAAAGGCTTGGGCAATAGCCATGACCGCACTGGGGGAGTCCTCGGGGCCTTTCAGAATAATCGTGCACCCAGCACCGATAGCCGCGCAGATCTTGCGAATGGCCTGGTTGTAGGGAAAGTTCCAGGGCGTAAAGGCGGCGCAGACCCCGATGGGCTCGCGCAGAACCATTTGCTGCACTTTGGGGTTGCGGGCGGGGATGACGCGGCCATAAATACGGCGGCACTCTTCGGCGTGCCAATCCGCATGGTCCGCGCAGGACATGATTTCGCCTACCGCCTCGGCCAAGGGCTTGCCTTGGTCCAGTGTCAGATTGCGGCCAATTTCCTGGGCGCGTTCACGCGACAGTTCCGCGACCTTGCGCAGGATCGCGCTGCGATCCATGGGCGAGCTGTGACGCCAGCTTTTGAACGCGTCCTGGGCGGCGTTCAGAGCCGCGTCCAGATCCGCCTGGGATGCCAGCGGCAGTTGGCCCAAGGTGCTGCCATTGGCAGGATTGATGACGGCCTGGGTCTGGCGACCTTGTCCATCCAGAAATTGACCATTGATATACAGGGCCAGGTGTTGATACATGAGCGGCCTCCAAGTTGTCTGTGTTGCTAACTAAATACGTACCGTTCGATGGTATCGGGCGAGCAGAAACGGGACAAGCGTGGGCGGCGGATATTGCAGCAACGGATTGTTCAGAGAAGCTACAAACGGGCGCGAAACAGGGAGCCCTTCAAGAAACCGTTATAAGTTTTTGATTTCATATCTATTTTTGAAGGCCTGACAAAGAGATGAAAACTGACATCAAGCTGCAATAAGAAATCGTTACAAGTGCAGCATTCTTAATGTGAGCGATTGTTATATTTTTAACGATGAAAATATTTTTATCGCCTGGTGATAACCTGGTTTTATCTTGATGTAACCTAAATGCTTATTAAGGTGAAAGTTTTTTGTAGATTATTACCAACGATCGCGCCACGTGGGATAAGCGCAACAGTTATTGCTTAAGCGCCTAATCGCCCGAAATCGTTTAATTTCAGTGTATTGTTGCCTTTTTTATCACGGGCTATTTATCATTTTTAACATTGTCGTCCACGAAGCCCCTTGTAATCTAAGATACAATTTGTCCCGTGATCTACGTGATGAGTTTCACTATGCGTCACGTAAAAAGTCACAATCAGACACAAGGTTATGCTCCAAGAATACAGGTCAGAAGCCTGTAGCTCCGCCTTGTCTTGCCCCGGTCCATTATGAACATACTGCTGCGGCTGGCGATGTACTTACCAGTCTTAGATGTAAAGCCCATGTGCAATACATAGGTGTTGGGCCCTCGGGTGGTGTTTCTTTCGCTTTGTTTGAGCGACACACCGAACCCATTCTTCTTTCATTTTTGTACTTAAATTTGATCTGGCAATGCGTTGCAACGCTGACGTAATGACGTCTGTTGCGAACGCGGCACAGGATCTTACGGAGGCCGACGTGCGTGGTAAGAAAACTCTAACGGTAAGTGCGCTGCTGACAGCGCTACTGCTGGCGCAACCAGCGCTTGCCCAGCAGGAAAACAGCTTGAGCTTCAAGGACAGTATTGAGCGGGCAATTATGTCCAATCCTGAACTTGGCGCTCGCTTCCAGGATTTCCAGTCTGCGCTTGAAGGTCAGAACGTTGGCCGTGGCGCCTTGTTGCCCGAGGTCAATGCACAGGGTTGGGTTGGCAAAGAGTGGCGTGGCAGCACCTCCGGTGCTCCGTCTACCGACTGGTCCCGCAGCGGCTACAGCCTGCAACTGCGTCAGTTGATTTTTGATGGTTTCTCCTCGATCAACCAGGTTCGTCAGTTGGGTTACGAAAAACTGGCCACCTACTACGAGCTGCTGGCTTCGGTAGATTCTCTGGCTCTGGAAGCGGCCAACGCGCACATTGATGTGCTGCGTTACCGCGAAATGGAAAAGCTGGCCCGTGAAAACTACGGCATGCACATGAACATCCTGAGCCAGATTCAGGAACGTTCGGCATCCGGCGTGGGCCGTGGTGTGGACCTGGAACAGGCTTATGGCCGCCAGTCCCTGGCTCAAAGCAACATGATGACCGAGGCCGGCAACCTGAACGACGTGCTGCAACGCTACCGTCGCATTGTGGGTGTGGCTGCTCCTGAAGTCATGCAAGCGGCCCCTAGCCTGAGCGAGTCGATTCCTGCCAATACCACCGACTTCTTGCCATCCTTGCGCACCAGCCCCGTGATTCTGGCCAAGCAGGCTTTGTATCAAGCTGCTGAGTCGGGCAAACACGTGGCTCAAGGCCGCATGTCGCCTACTTTGGAATTCCGTGCTGCGACAGGCAAGGATAAGAATGATCCTCCCGGTTCCGCATACCGTAACTCGCAAAGTAGCAACGTGCAGTTGATGCTGTCGTACAACCTGTTCCGTGGTGGTGCCGATGCTGCTCGCATCCGTCAAACCACAGCTCAACAGTACGCTGCCCGCGACGTGCGCGATTACACCTGCCGCAACGTACAGCAGGATCTGGCCGTGGCCTGGAACAACATCGAGCGCCTGCGTGCTCAGTTGCCATTCCTGAAACAACACGAACTGGCTACGTCCAAGGTTCGCGTTGCTTACATGCAGCAGTTCCAGATCGGTCAGCGCTCCTTGCTGGACTTGCTGGATACGGAAAACGAACTGTTTGATGCGCGTCGCGCTCTGGCCAATGCCACTTACGACCTGCAACAAGCCGAATACCGTTGGTTGACCTTGTCGCACCGTCTGGTGTCGGCAGTTGGCCTGTCCCAGCCTTACTCGGAGCAGCCTGAAGAAGCCGCCAAGCTGGACTTCCCCGAAGAGGCATTCAAGGCATGTATGACGCCTGTTCCAGATACCAGCAACCTGACCCCGGTTTCTGTTGATTACCGCGACGGTATGGCTCCGCCAGTCCTGCGCGAGAAACCAGCCGGGCTGTAAGTAGCTGCTTCTTGGCGTTATTGGATAGTGAAGGGAGGCACGTATGAGTCAGAACGAAGATGACTACAAACAAGAGCTCTCAGTCTCGGATGCCAGTTTTATCCGAGTGCTGGAGGATTTGATTGACGCACTGGTTGCTAACGGTGTGCTTCGTATGACTGATCTGCCTCCCCAGGCCTTGGCCAAATTGAACGAGCGCAAACGTACCCGTCAACGCCTGCGGGATTCGCTGGATTTGATTAATGACGATGAACCACTCATCTGACAGCACGACACAAGCAAGCGGGCAATACAGTATCCCGCCTCATCTGACGCATGATGATCCTCTTCTGACCTGCCTGGCAGAGATTACCCGTATCCACGGTAATCCTTGCACGCCGCAGCACTTGTCTGCAGGCTTGCCTTTGCAGCGTGGGCGTTTGACGCCTGCCTTGCTCAGTCGAGCGGCCGCGCGTGGTCATTGCACGGCCCGAGTATGGCGTCGCGCCTTTACCGAACTCGACACCAATCTGTTCCCGGTTATTTTGTTGCTGAACAATAACCGGGCATGTGTGTTGCTGGGGCTGGAAGAAGAACGTGCCCGGGTGCATTTCCCGGAAAGTGGTAGCCCCAGCGAAATCAGCCTGGAAGATCTGCAAGCGCAGTACTCCGGGCTGTTGGCCGTGGTGCAGCCGGATTTCCGCGTCGAAGCGCGTGCCAAAGATGGTGTGGCCCCCATGAAGGGCAAACACTGGTTCTGGACAGCCGTAGTGCAAAACTGGCGTCTGTATCGCGACGCCATTGGCGCTGCCTTGCTGATCAACCTGTTTGCGCTGGCCATTCCGCTCTACACCATGAACGTGTACGACCGGGTGGTTCCCAACAAAGCGATTGAAACCCTGTGGGTGCTGTCGATTGGGATTGGGCTGGTGCTGGTCATGAACATGGTGCTCTCGAGTGTGCGAGCCTATGTAGTTGATGCTGCCAGCAAACGGGTGGATATTCAGTTGTCCGCGCGGATTATGGAGCGGGTGCTGGACTTGCGCATGGAGAACCGACCGCCATCGGTGGGCTCTTTTGCTGCCAATCTGCGCTCCTTTGAATCGGTGCGCGACTTTATCGCTTCGGCCAGTTTGACGACACTGGTCGATTTGCCATTTGTGCTGCTGTTTTTGGCTGTGCTGGCCTGGATCTCGCCCTGGATGCTGATCCCGCCCGTTGTGGCCATTGTGATCATTCTGGGTATTTCCTGGTTTGCTCAGGCACGTATGGAACGCCTGACCAAACAGACCTTCCAGGCTGCTGCCCAGCGTAACGCCGGCCTGGTCGAATCCCTGGCTGGCATGGAAACCTTGAAAGTCCTGAATGCGCAAAGCAATGCGCAGCGCGACTGGGAACAGTCCACCGAGTACCTGGCTCGTCAGGGTGCGCGCATCAAGATGACTTCCACCCTG
Organism: Alcaligenes sp. 13f; assembly: GCF_020496585.1. Taxonomy (NCBI): domain Bacteria; kingdom Pseudomonadati; phylum Pseudomonadota; class Betaproteobacteria; order Burkholderiales; family Alcaligenaceae; genus Alcaligenes; species Alcaligenes sp. 13f. Next base: position 6,400 of record NZ_JAHKKC010000019.1, on the reverse strand, counting down.
ACCGTGAACACGGTGCAGATGCTGCAGCAGATGGTCACTATCAGTGTGGTGATTATCGGGGTGTACCTGGTTCAGGAAACCAAATTGTCCATGGGGGGCATTATTGCTTCCTCCATGATTTCAGGCCGTTGCCTGGCTCCTTTGGGGCAGGTGGCTGGCTTGATGATGCAGTATCAGAATGCCCGTACCTCCCTGGGTTCGGTGGATTCGTACATGAATATGCCGGTAGAGCATCCTGAAGAGCGTCACTTTGTGCCACGCCCTTATCTGGAAGGCTCTATCGAGTTCCGCAACGTTAGTTTCAGCTATCCCGGCACTAATCAGAACGTGCTGGATAAGGTCAGTTTTTCTTTGAAGGCTGGCGAGAAGATAGGGATTATCGGCCGTATTGGCTCCGGCAAAACCACCTTGTCCAAGCTGATCCTGGGTCTGTACAAACCGACGGGCGGCACCGTTGTGCTGGACGGAATTGATAGCCAGCAGATTGACCCGGCAGACGTGCGTCGCTCCATGGGCTATGTCTCGCAGGACCCCACGCTGTTCTATGGCACTTTGAAACACAATTTGCTGATGGGCACGCCTTACGCAACTGACGATCAAATGTTGGCAGCGGCTCGTCAGGCCGGGGTGGATGATTTCGCACGACGCCATCCTGATGGCTACGACATGATGATTGGCGAACGCGGCGAATCCCTCTCGGGTGGTCAGCGTCAGGCTATCGCTGTGGCTCGTGCCTTGATCGGTAACCCGTCCATTCTGTTGCTGGATGAACCCAGCAGCAATATGGATAACCAGAGCGAATCGGCCCTGCGTCGCAGCCTGCATAAAGAATGTGAGGGCAAGACAGTTGTGCTGGTGACCCACCGCACCGCCTTGCTGGAGCTGGTGGATCGCCTGATCGTGATGGATATGGGGCGTATTGTGGCGGATGGTCCTAAGGATCAGGTCATTGCCGCCTTGCGTAGTGGGCAGATTGGTAAGGCCCGGAGTGCAGCATGAAAATAAAGAACCTGACCAATTGGGTGCGTGCGCAACTCCAGGACACCAATTCCCCACCTCCTGGTAGCAATATGCTCAAAAACGCATCGTGGACGGCTCGTTACCAAGATGTACGGGGTTCCACGCTGCTGATCTGGTTGACCTTGCTGGCCATCAGCCTGCTGATTGTCTGGGCCAGTTTTGCCAGCATTGATGAAGTGGTGCGTGGCGAGGGCAAGGTTGTGCCATCTCGCCAGGTCCAGATTGTGCAAAGTCTGGACGGTGGTGTGGTGGAAGAAATTCTGGTCCGCCCTGGCCAGTCCGTGGAAGCGGGTGAAGTCTTGCTGCGTATTGATCCAACCCGTGCCTCGTCCTCTCTGGGCGAGAACGAAGCAGAATCCTTGTCCTTGAAGGCCAAGGCTGCTCGTCTGGAAGCCATTGCCGCAGATCAGCCTTTTGATATGCCTGTTGAGGTTCTGGAAAAAGCCCCCGACTTGGCGGAAATGGAACGTCGTGTCTGGCAGGCTCGTACTGAAGAGCTGCGCTCCAATATTTCGGTGGCCCAGGAGCAGTTGAACCAGCGCCAGCAAGAACTGCGTGAAACTCAGGCTAATCGTGATCAGGCGGCATCCAGCTGCGGCTTGACCTCGCAAGAACTGCAAATGACCCGTCCTTTGCTCAAGAGCGGGGCAGTGTCTGAAGTGGATTTGCTGCGCTTGCAACGTGATGTGGCTCGTTACTGTGGTGAGCAAAAAGCCGCCTCGGCGCAGATCAGCCGTATTCAGGCCTCCATTCAGGAAGCTCAGAACCGTATTGGCGAAGTGGAAATTATCTTCCGCAACCAGGCTCGCACAGAGTTGTCCGAAACACGTGCCAAATTGGCCTCTCTGGAACAAGGTCAGCGTGCCTTGGCCGATCGTGTGCGTCTGGCTGAAGTGCGTTCGCCGGTGCGCGGCACGATCAAAACCTTGGCTGCCAACACCGTGGGCGGTGTACTGCAACCGGGCAAGGATATTTTGGAAATTGTGCCCACTGATGACACCTTGTTGTTAGAGGTGCGCATCAATCCACGCGATATTGGTTTTCTGCATTCCGGCCAGGCGGCCGAGGTCAAATTCACCGCCTATGACTTCGCTGTCTATGGCGGCTTGCCCGGCGTGCTGGAGCAAACCAGTGCGGACACCATTACCGATGAAAAAGGCAATTCATTCTATATAGCGAAAGTACGTACTGATACGGTGTATGTCGGTGACGACAAGCGTCCAATTCTGCCTGGCATGATGGCCGAAGTGCACATCCTGACAGGTAAGCGAACGGTGATGCAGTACTTACTTAAACCTATTCTCAGGGCCAGGTCCAACGCCTTTACGGAGCGTTAAAACAGATTGGTCCGTACGGGGGAGTAGCGCTGACGATAGAGGTGTAACACCCGAGTCAGCCCAAGAGCTGATGGCTTATAGCTCGTGTTACCAGTAAGGGAAAAGCGGTATGCGACAAGTAAATTCGGTTTTATTTCTGACGGCCGATGAGGCGTTGTGGCAGCATTGGCGCCATTTGGATTCCGTGACCTGGCTGCCTGCCAGAGGGCAGGGCATGGACGATTTATTGCGTTGGAAACAACAGCAGCGTGATCTGGTGGTCATTGATAGTGCTTTGGCTTTGTGGAACCACCCTCAGTGGAGCCAGGCAGTACAAGGCATGAAGGTCATTATTGCCAGCCCACGCCCATTGGATACCGAAGGTCAGGCGGTCCTGGCTTTGGGAGCCCGTGGTTACGTTCACGCCTACAGTTCCTCAGCCCTGCTGGTGCAGGTTTTGGATCATGTGGCCAGCGGTCAAATCTGGGTTGGGGAGTCCTTGCTGAGCCGTTTGCTCAGCGATGTCACTCGTCGGCTGGAACCTAAAGCTGGCTGGGAACGCACATTGACCAGCCGTGAAGTCGAGGTCGCGCAACGCGCCTCGCTAGGCCACTCCAATCAGCTGATTGCCAACGACTTGGGAATCACTGAAAGAACGGTTCGCGCCCATCTTCAGGCGGTTTTTGAGAAGCTGGATGTAACAGATCGTTTGATGTTGGCGCTAAAAGTACACGGCATAGCGTAAGGCATTGCTCGCCGTCTCGTTAGCATTGTTAAGTTAAGTCAATAACAATAAATAAAACAGCGAACTGGCGGCGACGCCAATATCGAGTAGCGGGTCAAATCGCTATTCTCTGATCAAAGAAAGCCAATTTCTGACTGCTGCGCGGCAGCAGTCTTTTTTTAGGAATCAGACAGTCATGGCACTGGATACTGTTTTAGTGACCCGAGTTGAAGGTACGGCATGGATTCGTACCAGCGATGGCTCCAAAGTAGCTGTCAAGGAAGGGATGCGCGTCCCCGTTAACGCTGAAATCATTACCGAGACTGGCGCCAGCGTCGAACTCGAAATCCCAGGCAGCCCGCCTATGACGATTTCCGACAACCGGGAGTTCCTGGTTAGCGGCGATATCGCAGAAGTTGATGTGGACCCGGTGGCCGCCGCCCTGGCCAACCCGGACGATCCAGCCATTACGGCTGTGTTAGCTGCTTTGGAAGCAGGCGATGACCCCTTCGCGCAGTTGGATCCTACTGCTGCCGTATTGACCGGTGGTGGCGAAGGCGGTGGCAGTAGCTTCACCCGTCTGGTCAGCATTGTGGAAACCACGCGCCCACTGGCGCTGGAATACCCGCGTCCTGGCGTGCCTGACGTTGAAAACGTGCGTTTGGGTGGCTATTCCGGTAGTGATGTAGATCCAACATTGGTGACTGGGACAAGCACAATCACGTTGGAGACCCCGGAGCGAGTTACTGAAGGCGATTCCTATGAGATCGTTGCCCGTGTAGATAGGCCAGTAACAGGGCAAGACCTGATTATCACCTTGACCAATGGCAGCACCATTACCATTCCTGTAGGCGAAACAGAAGGCCGTGTCATTGTCGACAATCCGTACCCGGATGATGTTTATGAGCAGGGCGATCGTCCGGAGATTATCGGTATCGATAGCACAACCGGCGGTAATTACGAGAACCTGGATACCAGCAGTACGTCTGGCAGTGACATTGTTGACGACGACGATGCCACGACTATTACGTTGGAAGGCCCTGAAACCGTAACGGAAGGTGATGAGATTACCATCACGGCTACCGTAGATAATCCACCGCAAGGCAGTGACCTTGTGATAAAGCTTACCAACGGCCAGGAAATTGTCATTAAAGACGGTGAGACCACCGGTTTCGTTACCTATCCCGCGCGTCCAGATGACAGTACGGTACAAGGCAACATTCCAGAAGAAGTGGGTATTGAAAGCAGCACCGGCGGCAACTACGAAAAAGTTGAACATGGCGGCCCTGTCACTACGACTGTTGAGGATAACGATACGCCGTCGATTACAGTGACTGACACGCTGATCAGCGAAGGCGGTACGGGCAGCTTCAATGTGAATTTTGGCAAGCCGGTTGACAATGTCACCACAGTCACGTTGAAGCTGGAGCACGGCAAGACCGATGACAGTGATGTGGATTCCCGCGTGCCACCGGTGGTGACCGTTGGCGGAAATACGGTACCCGTGACTGACAATGGCGACGGCACGTTCAGCTTTGAACTGCCCCCGAATACGGTTGATGGCGTGATTGTCACCGTGCAGACCGGAGACGATGATGTTTTTGAAGGCGAAGAAGACTTTACGCTGATCGTTACCCAGGAAGGGGAAACGGCCAATGGCACTAAGCTGCCTGAAGGGATCCGGGGAGAGGGTACGGGTACGATTGTTGATGATGGTCGAGTAATCCCGGTGGATCCGACGAATCCGGAAGGCCCCGGTACGCCTGCGGACGACGACCGCCCGACCCTGGTTGTGGAAGGCGGCGGTCGCGTGCCCGAAGGCGCCACAGCCGAATTCACCGTGAAACTGGTGGGTGATATCAAGGAACCCAAGCCAGTCGAGTTGCAGCTTGATCTGCTGACAGGCGGTACGAACACCGCCGAGCCCGAAGACCTGGGCGAGATGGTTGTCACGTATGTCGATGGCAATGGCGATACACAAGCGCTGACTGTTGTCGGCGGCAAAGTTACGCTGCCTGCCGGTGTCACCGAAATCAAGGTCAGCGTGCCGACGGTTGCCGACAATGAGCACGAAGGCGAAGAAAGCTTCCAACTGAAGGTCACTGATACCAACAAGGCAACGACCAACGGCGAAGCGACCGGCGATGCGGCTATCTTCGACAAGCCTCTGATCGATGTGCCGGACGAAAACGATGGGGAAGACCCCAACAATCCCGGACAGCCTGATGTTGTGCCTGGCCATGTTTCCATTGCCGAAGATGCGACGGCTCCGGTTGTGGGCAAGTTCACGGTCGATGCGCCGGCGGGCCTGCAGGCGCTGGTGGTTGGCGGAAAGACGGTATCACTGGGAGAACTGGAAGGCCTGGGGAACACGCCTGTCACAATTCCGACGGACAAGGGCGAACTCAAGCTGGTTAGCTATGATCCGGCGACGGGTACGATTGCTTATGAGTACACAGTAAACGGCGCGCAAGATCACGAGGATGGTGACGATTCGGTCGTCGATGTGTTCGACATCAAGGCGATTGATGAGCTCGGCCAAGAAAGCACTGGCGAGTTGGGTGTGCATATTACGGATACGGAGCCGCAGGCCAAGGCAGATGAGAGCGCGATCACGGAAGATGCGGCTGCGCCGATCACGGGTGATGTGCTGGTCAATGATGTGCGTGGCGCCGATGCGATTGCCTCGGTGGTGTTTGACGGCACGACGGCGAAGTACGGGTCGTTCACGGTGGATGCCGAAGGCAAGTGGAGCTACACGCTGGACAACAGCCTGGGCGCGGTGCAGGAACTGAACGATGGCGATACGCTGACGGAGACGTTCGAGTACACGATCACGGATGCCGATGGCGATACCTCGACGGCGACGCTGACGATCACGATCAACGGTCAGACGGATGGTCCTCCGGTGGTGACGCCGGAAGATGGTGATGGAGATGTCTCTGAGGGCCACAACAGTGTGGTGGAGAACACTGGCGCGACGGTCGATGGCACGGTGAGCGTGTCTGCGGAAGCGGGCATTGCCACGGTGACGATCAACGGCGTGGACATTACGGGTGCGAGTGCCGCGAGCCCGGTGACGCTGCCGGATACGGGCAAGGGCGTGCTGGTGGTGACGGGTTACGATGCCGCCACGGGCGTGATCAGCTACAGCTACACCGAAGGCAACAAGGTGCATGCGCACAACGAAGCCAACGACAACATCAGCGACAGCTTCACGGTGGAAGTGACGGATGTGGCTGGCGTATCGAGCAGCAACGACCTGGTGATCCAGATTCTGGATACGGAGCCGGTAGCCGAAGACGATGTGGCGCAGGTCACGGAAGATGCGGTAGCGCCG
>NZ_JAHKKC010000018.1:0-77186 GCF_020496585.1 Alcaligenes sp. 13f | reverse complement strand
CCCGCCACCCGCTCTGGCTGGCTCGGCGATTAGTAGCAAGCAGGGTTTGGAGGTGAGTAGTCAGCTCCTCCTGAGTCTGGTGTGGGGGCGGCAGGCCCTGGAGAAGGGGAAGCACCACCTGATCCTTGAGCAGGGCTATCCCATGATGGCAGACGGCCATCCCCGTCCGTTGATGGCGGTTCTGCTGGCTCCAGGTCTGTGGACCAGCCTGTTTGGGAAACTGGCAAGGCAAGCTCGTTTTCAGTCTGCTGGGCATAGACGACCCGACCGTCAGCCAAGTCATCCCACTGCACGGCATCGGACTGCATAGGGTGTCTGATTTCCAGGCGTAGCCAGACCGCTGCCGAACCTGAAGGGCCAGGCATGCTGGCAGCAAGCTTGGGTAGCAGGCGAAGCAAGGAAAGAGGGCCCGGCTTATGGGCATAGAGCAGGTACAAGTGCAATGTGTTGGCCTGGTAGATGCTGGGGCCGCCGTGGCTGGCTTGATCCGCCTGTTGTGCCTGCCAGCCCTGGGTAATGCTTGTACGCCCCTCATGAAGCCGGGAAGGCCTGCCATGCAGCATAAAAGCCTGTGGTGAGGGCGACAGGATCTGGATCTGCCACTGATCGTGTAGCGGCACTTTGGCAGCGGCCAGTGTTTGGCTGAATGCCGAGGCAATGGTTTCAGGTCGGGCATGCTGCACGCTGGCTTGGCGAGCGGCATGCAAGAGACCGTATTGCAGGCGTACGCGCAAGGAGTACAGCGTCAGCACGTCCAGCACCAGCCAGCTCAGCAGGATGATTGCAAGCAGGGCTCCCATGATGTGAGCGCCAGCCAAACCAGATTGAGGATGGGGTGAGGAAAAAGAATCAGCCATGATGTTGCCATCATGGCTGAGTGTCTTTTAGCTTGGTAGAAGGACTTGTGCGGGTGTAGTCCTTCGTAGCGGTTTCTGCTTAGTGCAGGGTATCGTCACCAGGCTGGGTATCGCCCTTGTCGACAAACAGGGACGCGCAGTCAATTGCATCGTACTGATAGGGCTTGCCGCAGAAGTTGCAGGATACATTGATGGTGTCTTGTTCTGCCAGCATTTGCTCGATTTCTGCCCGGCCCAGCATGCGCAGCATATTGCTGACGCGTTGACGGGAACAGGGGCAATGCCAGCGCACGGACTGAGGTTCAAAGACCTGCAGGTCTTCTTCCCAGAACAGGCGATGAATCAAGGTGTCGCTATCGAGTTGCAGCAATTCTTGTGTCTGGACGGTGGAGCCCAGCGCCAGGGCGCGTTCCCAGGTGTCCAGGTTTTGCGCCAGGCTGTGGCCGCCTTGGGGCGGGATACGTTGCAGCAACAGCCCTGCACAACGGTTTTCGTCGGCGGCCAGCCACAGGTGGGTATCCAACTGCTCGGAGGTGCGCATATAGGTTTGCAGAACCTCGGCAACGGTCTCGCCTTCCAGAGGCACCACGCCTTGGTAGGGGCGGAAATCCTTGCTGCTTTGACGTGGGGCCAGTACTACGGTGAAGCGGCCTTGGCCTTGCGGGTTCAGCAGGGTTTGCAAGGTGCCAGTTTGGGGCACGGGATGGTTCTCACGCAGCGACACCGTTGCGCGTATGTCCATGTCCGATGTGCATTCCACCACCAGCAAGGCGATCGGGCCGTCGCCCTGGATTTGCAAAATCAGGGAGCCGTCAAACTTGAGGTTGCCCGCCAGCAGTACCGAAGCGGCTACCAGCTCGCCCAGCAAGTCGCGGATGCAGGCAGGATAGTGCTGGTGTTCCAGACCCATTTGCCAGGCTTGCTCAAGATGAACAATCTGGGCTCGTGTGCTTTGGTCGGCGAACAAGTATTTTTTTAAAATGTCAGTCATGACTTTGCTGTACTACTAAAAAATGAAGAGGCAGCCTGCCTGCTCAGGTGGCTGCCGAAGTAACACGGGTAGGGCGCGCATCGATCAGGCGAGTCTTGCTAAGACGGTCGTGCAGGAACTGCTGGTCTTTGTCGAACCAGGTCCAGATGAAGTTCAGAAAAGGCGTAAACACGATAAGCAGGTCCGTGGACGCATAGCCTGTGTAGCCAGACAGAAGCTGAACCAGCAAAGCTCCCAGCAAGGGTAGGGGCCATAGCAGAATATAACGCAGCAGCAGGGTACGCAGGGCAGGAATCTGACCTTGCTCGTCTACCAGTCTCATATGCCAGGTTTTCATGGGCAGGGTCTGGCCCACTTTGCGCCAGCACAGCACGAAATAAATCCCCAGCGCAATAAATAGAACGACCTGACGCACATGACGCAGATCCAGGCCGCTACGGCTTTGGGTCAAGGTGTCAAACAGATAGCCGGTGGTGAAAATAACGCCAAACAGCAGGATGGATTCATACATCATGCAGGCAAAGCGTCGCCAGCGGCCAGGAGTAGTGAAAGTGGGTGTCATGGTGCGTCTTGAGGCAGGGAAGACTGCCATTATCGCGTATATCGCTGCCTAACGGAATGCTGCCGGCTCGGGGCTGGAACAGAAGGCATGGAGTCGGGCGGGCCCCAGAAGGGTAGAAAAGTAATCAAGATATGGGGGGCTTGTCTCAATAAACAAGGGCCAAGCCATTTTCATGGACTTGGCCCTTGTTGCCTTGTACAAGACGGCTTGACGCTTATTCGGCGCTGGCTGAGTCTTCGCTGGCGTCCGAGGCTGTCTCGTTATTGCGATAACTGGCCGGAACCATGTCAAAGCAGAACAGACGGCAATCCAGAGCACCGTTGTACAGCGGGTAACGACGCTTGGGCTTGAGGCGCATATGACGTGGCAGCTCCAGGTCGCTGCTGATCATGTTCACGCTCCAGTTGGCGAAGTTTTGCTTGAGGTTGCTGGCCCAGTTGGGCCAGAAGTCCTCGTCCTGATGTTCCAGGCGCTCGCCGTAAGGAGGATTGGTGACAATCCAGCCGGCTTCCGTTTCTGGACGAATCTTCAGGGCATCGCCTTGCTCGAAGCGAATCGTCTCCAGCGTCAGGTGCGAGCGTTCCAGGTTGGAACGGGCTGCATCCAGAACGGTGGGGTTGATGTCGTAGCCAATCAATGGAGTATCCAGACGAGGAGCGATCATGGAGCGCGCTTCGTCTTTGATATCACGCCACAAGCGCTGGTCGTGGCAGCGCAGACGCTCGAAGTGGAAGGGGCGCCAGATGCCGGGAGGCGCTCCCAAAGCCATCCAGGCGGCTTCGATCAGAATCGTGCCACTACCGCAGAAGGGGTCGATCAAAGGCTTGCTGGGGTTCCAGCCAGACAGGGCCAGCAGGCCCGCTGCCAGGTTTTCACGCAAAGGCGCATCGCCCTTGTCGTGACGCCAGCCGCGCTTGAACAGAGACTCGCCACTGGTATCCAGGTAGAAGGTGGCACTGGTCTCGTCCAGGAACAAATGCACCTTGGCATCCGGGCGTACGGTATCGATGGAAGGACGTGCGCCTTCCAGATCACGCAGGCGGTCACAAATCCCGTCTTTGGCGCGCAGATTGCAGTACTGCAAGCTTTGCATGGGGCTGCGTACGGCCGAGGTGTCGACACGCAGTGTCTGCTCGGGGCCAAACCAGCGTTCCCAGGGAGTCACCCGAGCCAGGGCCAGAATGTCCTCTTCGTTGGTGACAGGAGCGTGCGAGACTTCCAGCAAAATGCGTGTCGCCAGTCGCGAGGACAGGTTGGCACGCATGACGCCGATCCAGTCCGCGTCAAAATGGCAACCCGCACGGCCGGTTTGGACGTTCTCGTAGCCCAGTGCTTGCAGTTCCAGCGACAGCGCCTCTTCCAGCCCTTGTGGGCAGGGAGCAAACAGACGGTAGCGCTCGCCTTGCAGGGCCTTGACCTGGACGCGCTCGTTTTGCTCGATATTGCTATCGGGCAGGCGCTGACCGGGCTTGGGGGCCTGGGGGCTGTCTACACGCTGGATAGGCGAGACATACTGAGGAAAGGCATCGGAGTCACCGGCCGGGCTAAAAAGCTTGCTGGGCATCTTGCCGGCAGGGGTACGCTCCGAGGATTCATTGTCGCTCTTGAAGGCAGGACGTTCGCGGCGTTCACCCGAGAAGTTGCGGCGTTCACCCGTTTGAGGGCGGCTGTCACGGTCACGGTTGAATGCGGGGCGCTCGCGGCGCTCACCGGAGAACTCACGACGCTCGCCCGATTGTGGTCGGCTGTCACGGTCCCGGTTGAATGCGGGACGTTCGCGGCGTTCGCCGGAGAACTCTCGACGTTCGCCCGATTGAGGACGGCTGTCGCGGTCACGGTTGAATGCGGGGCGCTCGCGGCGTTCACCGGAGAATTCGCGACGTTCGCCCGATTGAGGACGGCCTTCGCGGTTGCGGTCGAATGCGGGACGCTCGCGGCGCTCACCGGAGAATTCGCGACGTTCGCCCGATTGTGGTCGGCTGTCACGGTCCCGGTTGAATGCGGGACGTTCGCGGCGTTCGCCAGAGAACTCTCGACGTTCGCCCGTTTGGGGACGGCTGTCACGGTCTCGGTTGAATGCTGGGCGCTCGCGGCGTTCCCCCGATTGTGGACGGCCTTCGCGGTTGCGATCGAATGCTGGACGCTCACGGCGTTCGCCAGAGAACTCACGACGTTCGCCCGATTGTGGGCGGCTGTCACGGTCCCGGTTGAATGCGGGACGTTCGCGGCGCTCGCCGGAGAACTCACGACGTTCGCCCGATTGTGGACGGCTGTCACGGTCACGGTTGAATGCTGGACGTTCGCGGCGCTCACCGGAGAACTCACGACGTTCACCGGATTGTGGACGGCTGTCACGGTCGCGGTTGAATGCGGGGCGTTCACGGCGTTCGCCAGAGAACTCCCGACGTTCGCCCGATTGTGGACGGCTGTCACGGTCGCGGTTGAATGCGGGGCGCTCACGACGTTCACCAGAGAATTCGCGACGTTCGCCCGATTGTGGACGGCTGTCACGGTCGCGGTTGAATGCGGGGCGTTCACGGCGTTCGCCAGAGAACTCGCGACGTTCGCCCGATTGTGGACGGCTGTCACGGTCGCGGTTGAATGCTGGACGTTCGCGGCGCTCACCAGAGAACTCACGACGCTCACCCGTTTGAGGGCGGCTGTCACGGTCCCGGTTGAATGCGGGACGCTCGCGGCGCTCACCGGAAAACTCGCGACGCTCGCCCGATTGGGGGCGATCTGTGCGGTCGCGGTTGAAAGCAGGGCGCTCACGGCGTTCCTGGTCACGTTTCTCTACGTAGGGGCGGGACTCGCGCTTGGGGCCGCCCTGGCGGTCTTGCTGCAGGCTGGCCGCACGTGCGCGCGCACCCGAGCGCACGCGGGGTTCCGCATTGCTGGCTTTCTTTTTAGTGCCTGGGCTCAGGCTTAGTGTCTTGCGTTCAGATTGGTCTGACATGAATTAGGTATTAGAAGGGTTTTATAACCACCAGGATGAGGACCAGCAGCAGAACGATGACCGGAATTTCATTGAACCAGCGGAAGAATACGTGTGAGCGGCTTTGCTGCCCTTGCTGGAACTGCCGCAGATAGCGTCCGCACACACCGTGAAAGGCAAACAGGATCAAGACCAGGGTCAGTTTGGCGTGCATCCAGCCCTGTCCTTTGCCTATGCCGTAATACAAAAACAATCCCAGGCCTGTCAGCAGGGTCAGAATGGCCAAAGGGGCCATAAAGCGATACAGGCGCCGGGCCATGCCCAAGAGCGTTTCATAGGTCCTGGCATCTTGCTCCTGGGCCAGATTGACATAGATGCGGGGCAGGTAGAACAGCCCCGCAAACCAGGAGGTCACAAACAAGATGTGAAATGTTTTTAGCCAAAGCATGATTTAACCACGCATTTGGCCATTGCCATGCAAGACCCATTTGTAGGTCGTCAGGCCTTCCAGGCCGACCGGGCCACGGGCATGAAGACGGTTGGTGGAAATGCCGATTTCGGCGCCCAGGCCGTACTCGAAGCCGTCAGCAAAACAGGTAGGCAGGTTCACCATGACGGAGCTGGAGTCCACTTCGCGCTGGAAGCGCTCGGCCAGGCTCAGGTTTTCCGTCACGATGGATTCTGTGTGCTCGGAGCTGTACTGGGCAATATGATCCATGGCCTGATCCATGGAGTCCACAATGCGGATTGCCAGAATGGCTGCGGCAAATTCGGTTTCCCAGTCTTCCTCGGTAGCAGGGGCTACGTTGGCGACCAGAGCGCGGGTTTGCTCACAGCCACGCAGTTCCACCCCTTTTTCTTGCAGTTGGCGGGCCATTTCTGGCAGGAAGGCCGGCGCAATGCTGCGGTGAACCAGCAAGGTTTCCATGGTGCCGCAAATACCGTAACGGTAGGTCTTGGCGTTGAACACGATGCGGGTCGCTTTTTCCAGATCGGCAAATTCATCCACGTAGACGTGGCAGTTGCCGTCCAGGTGTTTGATCAGAGGAACCGTTGCTTCGGCGCTCAGTCGCTGGATCAGGCTCTTGCCACCACGCGGGACAATGACGTCCACGTAGTCGTTCATGGTCACGAGCAAGCCAACAGCGTCGCGATCCGTGGTGGGAACCACTTGTACGGCTTCTTTGGGCAAACCAGCACGTTCCAGGCTGCTGGAGATAATCTGTGCCAAAGCCTGGTTGGAGTGAAAGGCTTCGCTACCGCCGCGCAAAATCGTGGCGTTGCCGGATTTCAGGCACAGGGCGGCGGCGTCAATGGTCACATTGGGGCGCGATTCGTAAATGATGCCGATGACACCCAAAGGCACACGCATTTGAGCCACACGCATGCCGTTAGGGCGGGTGCGTGAGGCGCTGATCTGACCGACCGGATCGTCCATGTCGGCAATCTGACGCAGGCCTGTGGTCATGATCTCCAGGGCACGGTCCGACAGGACCAGACGCTCGATCATGGCCGGGGGAATCTGACGTTCACGTGCCGCCTGCAAGTCCAGTTCGTTGGCCGCTTGCAACTGGGCTTTTTGCTCAATCAGGGCATCAGCCATATAGCGCAGGGCATCGGCCTTGGCTTTGCCAGTGGCGGCGCGCATGCGACGGGCAGCAAGCTGGGCGCGCTTGCCCAAATCTTGCATCATGGAAGACAGATCGCCGACCTGGGTGGCGGCAGAGGACTGGGTGATATCGTTCATAGCCGTGTAACTCTCCGGTTCAAGAGAGCATTATCGCAACAATTAAGAGATTAAGGGGTATCGGACGCCTAGTGACGGGGGGCTTGTGTCGCGACTGCGATACGCATGGTCAGGCGGCGCATTTCTTCCCACGGGTCTTGCTGACGTCCGCTGGGGTGCAGGCCTTTGATCAAACGGTCTATATCGTGTGCATGCAGAACCGAGGCAGGCCAGCTTTGAGGCGGGATGCGGTCCAAGGCCTGACGGACGAGTTTTTCGCGCGGGCCAAAAATGCGGTATTGGCGAAACAGGTTGGACAGGTCCTGCCCTTGCTGGCGCGCTTGTGACAAACGGGCCAAGGTACGCACCTCTTCGCCTACCGCCCACAGGACCAGGGGCAGGGCTTCGCCTTCTGCCTGCAAGCCATCGAGCACCGTCAGGGCGCGTTGGCTATGGCCGGCCAGCATGGAGTCGCGCAGATCAAACACACTGTAGCGAGCCACATTCAGGACGGCGTTTTCCAGCTCTTCCTGGCTTAACTGGCCGGGAGGGTAAATCAGGGCCAGTTTCTGAATTTCCTGATGGGCCGCCAGGAGGTTGCCTTCAACCTTGTCGGCCATCCATTCCAGACTATTGCGCTCCAGGCTTTGATCCTGGGTTTTCAGACGCTGGGCAATCCAGCCTGCCAGGGAATTGCGGTTGATGGGCTGAATGTCAACCCAACAGGCCACTTGTTCCAGAGCCTGGCACCATTTGCTGTTGCGCGTGGCCTTGTCCAGGCGGGGAAGTTGAATCAGGAAACTGGTGCCATCCATTTGCCCGCCGCTGATCAGCTGACACAGCTTTTGCAGGGCATCACCGCCCGGCTTGCCGGGCTTGCCACTGGGAATGCTCACGTCCACCAGTTTCTGATCGCCAAACAGAGAGATGTTCTGGGCAACAGCAAACAGCTGCGACCAGTCTGCCCGCGCATCCAGCGTAAAGCTGCTGCGTTCGGTAAAGCCGTCCTGGCGGGCGCGGGCGCGCACGGCATCGGCGGCTTCAACCAGCAAAAGGGGTTCGTCACCAGACACCACATAAAGCGGTTGAAAGGCTGCGGATGGCGTGGCCAGTTCGCGCAGCAAGGTGTCGTGGTCGGCCCTGCGTCCCATCGTTACAGCGGCGCCTGTGGTCGGGTGGGCAGCAGTTCCATTTCTTCCATGGAACTGGCTTCAGGCTGGCTGCTCATGAAGTGGTAGGCACTGGTGACGTCGGGCGAACTCAAGCGGCGCACGATGCGGTTGATCAGCGACTGTTCCATGTCACGGAAAATCATCTCGATTTCGCTGTCTTTGGCCTGGACGGCTTCGGCGTCATAAGGCACTTCACGCATCACGGTCAGTGTGGTGGGAGGCAGTACGGAGCGGCCTTTGGCATCGAGCAGTTCAAAGACAAAGGTCAGCTGCAGTTCGTACTCTTCCACCTGGCCCTTGGCGTTGATGGAGATTTCACGCTGATAACGGCTCAGCGAGACTTGCTGCAGGACTGCTTCCGCTTCTTGAGGACGCTCGACAAAGCGGCTTTGAGGCGAGCTGGCCAACAAGGCTCGACGCAGGTTCGCGCCAAAAGCGCTGTTGTCCGTAATATTGGTGTAAATCGTGTTGAACGGCAGCGGGGCCACCCCTTTCAGGTGGAAGCCACACGCTGTCAAAACAACACTGAGCAGGATGATCAAGCCCGCCAGTCCCCAGAACCTGGGTGCAGGAACAGACAAGGAGCCGGAAGGAAGCAGGCGGGCTATGTTCATGATTAACCTACGACGTTAACAAGTTTGCCAGGCACCACAATGATGCGCTTGGCGGGGCGGCCTTCCAGATACTTGAGCACAGCCGCATGGTCGGCTGCAGCTTGTTCAATGGCGGCTTTTTCCGCTCCTTGAGGCACGATCAGGGAGCCGCGCAGCTTGCCGTTGACCTGCAGCATCAGTTCCACTTCATCGGCAATCAGGGCTTGCTCGTCCACGACAGGCCATTGGGCATCCAGCATATCGCCTTGGCCCTCTGCCCAGCCCAGCTCGCGCCACAATTGCCATGTGATGTGAGGGACCACAGGGTACAGAACACGCAACAGGATGGACGTGGTTTCAGCCAGTGCACGTTGTGCGGCCGGCGTGTCTTCCCATTGAGTCTGCTCCAGGGTGTTGAGCATCTTCATGCAAGCCGACACGACCGTGTTGTACTGAATACGCTCGTAGTCGTAATTGGCCTGCTTGAGCAAGGAGTGAATTTCCAGACGGGTACGCTTGGCAGCGGCGTCCAGATCGCTCCAGTCAGTGGCCTGGGCGTTACCGGCACGCAGGGCATCGGCGTGGTTGTAGCAGAAGGCCCACAGGCGGCGCAGGAAGCGGTTGGCCCCGTCCACGCCCGAGTCCGACCACTCCAGTGTTTGCTCTGGCGGGCTGGCGAACATGATGAACAGGCGGGCGGTATCCGCGCCCATTGTGTCGATCAGGGACTGAGGGTCCACGCCGTTGTTCTTGGACTTGGACATGGTGCCTATGCCGTTGTACTGCACGGGCTGGCCATCGCTCTTTAAGCGGGCACCGATAATCGCACCTTTTTCGTCGTAAACGTTTTCAACGGTTTCAGGCCAGAAGTATTCGATACCCCCTTGTGGGGTGCGGCGGGTGTAGCTGTGGTTCAGCACCATGCCCTGGCACAGCAGGCGGGTGAAGGGCTCGTCAATCTTGACCAGGCCCATGTCGCGCATGACTTTGGTCCAGAAGCGGGCATACAGCAAGTGCAGCACAGCGTGTTCGATACCACCGATGTACTGATCCATGGGCATCCAGTAATCGGTGCGTGGATCGGTCATGGAGTCGTTCAGATTGGGCGTGGTGTAGCGCAGGAAGTACCAGGACGAGTCCACAAAGGTGTCCATGGTGTCCGTTTCACGGCGTGCGGGTTTGCCACAAGAAGGGCAAGCACACTTCAGGAAGGCTTCATGCTTGTTCAGCGGGTTGCCGCTGCCATCGGGAATCAGTTCTTCGGGCAGAACCACGGGCAGGTCTTTTTCTGGAACAGGAACCGGGCCGCAATCTTCGCAGTGGATGATCGGGATCGGGGTGCCCCAGTAACGCTGACGGGAAATGCCCCAGTCGCGCAGACGATAGGTAGTTTGTTTCTCGCCCAGTTCCTTGGCGTTCAGGTCTGCGGCAATGGCATCCACGGCCGCGACGTGCGTCAGGCCGTCGTACTTGCCGGAATTGATGGTTTGACCTTGCTGCTTGTCGCCGTACCAGTCTTGCCATTGGGTGGCGTCGTATTCCTTGCCTTCTACACCAATGACCTGATTGATAGGCAATTGGTATTTCAGGGCAAAGGCGAAGTCGCGCTCGTCGTGAGCAGGCACGCCCATCACGGCGCCGTCACCGTAGCTCATCAAGACATAGTTACCGACCCAGACAGGAACGTCCGCGCCCGTCAGGGGGTGCTTGACGGTCAGGCCAGTAGGCAGACCTTCTTTTTCACGGGTGGCCATATCGGCTTCCGTGGTGCCGCCTTTCTTGCATTCTTCAATAAAGGCAGTCAGCTCGGGATTGTTGCGGGCAGCCAGGGCAGCCAGCGGGTGTTCAGGAGCAACCGCACAGAAGGTGACGCCCATGATGGTGTCCACGCGGGTGGTGAACACGTACAGACGACCGTCCTGAATCAGTTGGCCTTGCTCGTCACGAATATCGTGAGGGAAGGCAAAGCGTACGCCCTGGCTCTTGCCGATCCAGTTTTCCTGCATCAGGCGCACACGCTCGGGCCAGCCGGGCAAGCCGGTTTTCACGGTATCCAGCAGTTCTTCGGCGTAATCGGTGATGCGCAGGTAGTAGCCGGGGATTTCACGCTTTTCAACCAGCGCACCGGAGCGCCAGCCACGGCCTTCAATAACCTGTTCGTTGGCCAGAACGGTTTGGTCTACCGGGTCCCAGTTCACGGTCTGGGTCTTGCGGTAGGCAATGCCTTTTTCCAGCATTTTCAGGAACAGCCACTGGTTCCATTTGTAGTATTCGGGGTCGCAGGCGCACATTTCGCGCGACCAGTCGATAGCCAGACCCATCGCCTGCATCTGCTTTTTCATGTAGGCGATATTGTCGTAAGTCCACTTGGCGGGTGGAACCTGCGATTTGATGGCGGCGTTTTCGGCGGGCATGCCAAAAGCATCCCAGCCCATGGGCATGAGAACGTTAAAACCGCGCATGCGTAGCTGGCGCGCCATCATGTCGTTGATGGTGTAGTTGCGCACGTGGCCCATGTGTAGCTTGCCACTGGGGTAGGGCAGCATGGAGCATGCGTAAAACTTGGGTTTGAGCGAGCCATCCGGAGCGGTGGCGTTCTCGACGGCACGATAGGCGTCCCGATCGGTCCAGTTTTGCTGAGCGAGTTGTTCGACCTCGCTGGGGTTGTAACGTTCCTGCATGAGTGGCAATACCGTTTTAGACAGAAGTAAAGGAGTATCCGCCATTATACGGGGCAAATCTCGCTGTGGACGGCTGCAAGGTGGGCAGTGTGCATGAGCGTAATGGCAGACAGGAGGCAGGCCTGTCACAGCAGCCTGCAAAGGGCAAAAAAAACCCCTGCAGGGCAGGGGCTTCTTTGAAAACCAATCCGCTGCAGGAGCGGGCGCGTATTAACGCAGCTTGGTTTCTTTGTACTCGACGTGCTTGCGAACGACGGGGTCAAATTTCTTGATCACCATCTTTTCAGGCATGTTGCGCTTGTTTTTGGTGGTGGTGTAGAAGTGACCCGTACCGGCGGACGATTCGAGTTTGATTTTTTCGCGTATACCTTTTGCCATGATGAGCTCCTGGTTAAATGTTTAAGAAGCGCAGCTTAGTACTTTTCGCCGCGGGAGCGCATTTCGGCCAGAACGGAGTCGATACCGTTCTTGTCGATGGTGCGGATAGCGTTAGCGGAAACGCGCAGGCGAACCCAGCGGTTTTCACTTTCAACCCAGAAACGACGGGACTGCAGGTTTGGCAGGAAGCGACGCTTGGTCTTATTGTTGGCGTGCGAAACATTGTTGCCCGACATTGGGCCTTTTCCGGTCACTTGGCATACGCGTGCCATGGTCATACCCCTTGAGATCTAAATCAGCCTCCGCTAAACGAAAAAAGCCGCGGGCGATTGTAAAATTAGGATCGTGTTAACCCCAGTGCTGGGGTACAAAGAAGATTATTCTAATATGGAAAAATCACTTAGATCAAGTTTTACCGTGCTTTCCTCGCTGCATTGCGGCCAAACAGCCACGATAAGACGGCACAAGCGGCCAATACGGCGGTCAATGGCAAAGCATTGGACGAAGCCCAGCTGCTGACAGCAAAACCGGCCAAGGCACCGCAAAGCATTTGCAAGGCTCCCATCAGTGCGGAGGCCGTTCCCAGACGATGGCCTTGTTCAGACAGGGCCAGCGCGGCGGAATTGGGGTTTACAAAGCCCTGGCATGCCATGAAGCCCATGAGGGTCACCATCAGCCAGGTCAGGTCCAGTACGCCCAGCAGGGTCAAAATGGCACCCAGCAAGGTAAAGATCACTTGCAGGCCCTGTGCCACGCGCAGCAAAGTGGGTGGGCTGTAGGTATTGAGCAAACGGGCGCTGACTTGAGAGAAAACAATCAGACAGGCGGCATTGGCGCCAAAATAAAAACCGAAATGACGCGGCTCGACAGAAAACAAATCAATAAAGACGCGTGGCGATCCGGCGATATAGGCAAACATGCCCGCAGAACTGAAACCGGCAGCCAGGGAATAAAACATGAAGGGCCGGTCGCGCAGCAAGGCGCTGTAATTATGCGCAATCAGCTTGGGTTGTAGTGGCAGCACCCGTTCCGGGGCCAGAGACTCTTGCATGGTGAAAAAGGTCAGCAGCCACAGGAGTACGCCACAGCCTGCCATGAAGTAGAAAATGCCGCGCCAGTCGCTAAACAGCAGGATCTGGCCGCCAATCAGCGGGGCCAGAATCGGCATGACACCCATGATCAGCATCAGCATGGACAGGGCGCGGGCAGCTTCACGGGTCTCGAAACGATCCCGGATCACGGCGCGGGGGATGGCCATGCCGGCGGCGCCCCCAAAGGCTTGCACAATGCGCCAGACCGTCAGCTCATCAATATCGCTGGCACGGGCACAGAAAAAAGAAGCGGTGGTGAAAATCAGCACGCCCAGCAGCAAGGGCAGCTTGCGCCCGAAGCGGTCGGCCATCGGGCCGTAGACCAGTTGAGCCACGCCTACGCCCAGCAGGAAACCGGCCAATGTGCGCTCTACCATACCTGCCGAGGTGTTCAGGCTCTGGGCCATCGCCGGGAAGGCGGGCAGGTACATGTCAATGGCCAGAGGCCCCAGGGCGGTGAGCAGCCCCATCAAGATGAGCCAGGGGGGAAATGCAGGGGAGTGGTTGCGTGTCATCGGGCCAAGTATTAAGGTGGGGCAGATCCTGGCCAAGAGCCTGAAGCCGCAACCCCGCGCCGAGCATCAATGCAAACCGATGCAATGGGCCAAAGGCAGGCAGTTTAGCATGGGGCAAGGTCAAATCCGGCATAAGTGCTTTAGGTATGAAGCACATGATTCGTGACTTTGACGCAACGGATTCAAGGGCTGATTGTATTAGGCTACAGGATTGACGGCTTATGGGCGGTGTGTCGATTCAGGCGACACATTGTCATCTTTGTTTGTTTACATACAAGGAGGCGAAGTTGAGTTCCATTTCATCCATGGTCCAGGCCAAATTAGATCAACTCAGCGTCCCGGTTCGACTGACCTTGCCCAATGGGGAGCAAGTCGGTGCAGCCAACGCATCGGTTCATCTGACAATCAAAGACAATGCCACTTTGGCGCAACTGGCTGCCGGACAGTCCGGACAGTTGGGCGAGGCCTACGTGGAAGGGCGTATGGATTTTGAGGGGTCCATGCGGGATTTGATGCAACTGGCCGCCGATATCTTGCCAGGATCGCCGGTCGATGCGGCCCAGGCAGGCTGGCTGACCTCCATCATCAAGCACCTGACCTCCGTCTGGCGTCACTCCCAGGAAAAGGACGCCAAGCAGATCCAGTTTCACTACGACTTGTCGGACGACTTCTACGCCCTGTGGCTGGACCCGCGTCGGGTCTACTCTTGCGCCTATTATCGCGAGCCGGACATGACGCTGGCCCAGGCCCAGGAAGCCAAGCTGGATCACATTTGCCGCAAGCTGCGTCTGCAATCGGGCGAGCGCTTTCTGGATGTTGGAGCCGGGTGGGGCGGCCTGTTGATGTGGGCGGCCGAAAATTACGATGTGGATGTGACCGGCATTACCTTGTCCCGTAACCAGCATGCGTATGTGAATGGATTGATTGAGCAAAAGGGGCTGACGGGCCGGGCCCGCATGATGTTGCTCGATTACCGGGATCTGGATGAGCTCAAACCCTATGACAAGCTGGCCTCGGTGGGCATGTTCGAGCATGTGGGCCGCGCCCAGCTCAGTGCTTACTTTGACAAGTTGCGCCGTCTGGTCAAACCGGGTGGCCTGATCCTGAATCATGGCATTACCGCAGGTGGCGTGGACAATAGCCAGCTGGGCGCGGGTATGGGTGACTTTATCGAGAAATACATTTTCCCCGGCGGAGAGCTGACCCATATCAGCCATGTGTTGCGTCATCTGGCCGAAGGTGGTCTGGAGGGGCTGGATATCGAGAACCTGAGGCCGCACTATGCGCGTACCTTGTGGGCCTGGAGTGATGCTTTGGAAAGCCAGCTGGACAAGGCCAAGGCCACGCTGGATTCCGAGCAGGGTCAAAAATCCCTGCGGGCGTACCGGGTTTATCTGGCCGGTTGCGCAATGGGCTTTGAGCATGGATGGATTGCCTTGCATCAGGTTCTGGCACAGGCGCAAAGTGCAGGGCGCGCGCAAGAACTGGAGTATGCGCCCGACCTGGTGTATCCATGGCGACGGGACTATATGTACCAGCGTTAAGCCACTGATTGGCAGGACAAATGACAAGGTTTCAGGCCTTGTCATTTGTCTTTTTGAGCTCGGTTTTTAACTTCCCTGATTAGCCTTGAATTATTAAGTAACAAAAAAAAGTTTGGAAAATCGCTAAAACCACGCCAAACAAGGCTTTTGTTGTGTTTTCGCCATTGACATATTCAGGATTTTCACTGGTTTTGTGCGGTAATAATTTGTTTTTGATTGCAAAGGCCCGTAGAATGGCCTCCTTGTCTGATTCATCAATTCGATCCAGAACCGCTCAAGCAGCGTGTTCTATTCGCACCAAATCATCGTCCCGCGCGGTGTAACCCTGGCCCAGCCGTTTTGTTTCGGTCAAGGCAGGGAACGGTAAAAGAAAGGGGCTCAGCCCCCAACGCCGTTCCGGGTTTTTCGTGAGTGCCTGGCACTCGCTCTATACGTAGGTATGTATTGGCGATAAGAGCATCGTCTTCCGCACACCCCTTTAGCCTTGGCGCCGACTGATCATGCAGGACGCGTCCACAGTAACTCAAGGAGGAGCATCATGTCTTCATACTTCCCTCACGCCGGTGCCAAGTCGCGCTTGCACCGTTTTCCCCTGATTCAAGCCTCTGTGCTGGCCAGCGTTTTGCTGGGTTTGTCGTCCGCCGCGCAAGCCGCTGCCCCGGCAGCCTGCGAACTGGACCGCACTGTCCGCTTTGGCGGCATGAATTGGGAATCGAACCTGGTCCTGACTGAAGTCGAGCGTTTTATCGCCGACAAGGGTTATGGCTGCAAGACTGAGGTCATCTCGGTCGAGACGCTTCCGGCGTTGGCCGCATTGGAGCGAGGCGACCTGGATGTCAACACTGAAATCTGGCTCAACAGTGTGGCTGATCCCTGGAAACAGGCTGAAGCCAAGGGAAATGTAAAACGTATTGGCGATATTTATATGGGTGGCGAAGCCTGGTTCATTCCACGCTACACCGCCGAGCGCCTGCCTGAACTGAAGTCCGCTGCGGACCTGCCCAAGTTCAAAGATGAGTTCAAAGACCCGGAAGAGCCCGGCAAAGGCCGTTTCTATGGCTGCCCGGCAGGTTGGGGTTGTGAGGTGGTCAGTGGCAATCTGTTCAATGCCCTGAAGCTGGGCGATACCTATACCCTGTTCTCGCCCGGTACCGGCGCCACGCAGAAAGCAGCACTGACTTCTGCTTACCAGCGCAAGGAAAACGTGGTGTTCTACTACTGGTACCCCACACCGCTGGTAGGTTCCATGGATCTGGTCAAGCTG
The DNA here is from genome assembly GCF_020496585.1 of Alcaligenes sp. 13f. Taxonomy (NCBI): domain Bacteria; kingdom Pseudomonadati; phylum Pseudomonadota; class Betaproteobacteria; order Burkholderiales; family Alcaligenaceae; genus Alcaligenes; species Alcaligenes sp. 13f. The sequence continues at coordinate 60,877 of NZ_JAHKKC010000018.1, read as the reverse complement.
GAACTGCCGGCTTATGACGAGAAAAAGCACGGGTGTCTGACTGACCCCAATTGTGCCAATCCAGAGCCTAGCGACTACCCTGAAAACCCGGTGTTCACTGCCGTGAATACGGAATTCTCCAAGCAGGCTCCCGAACTGACGGCTTTCCTGGCCAATGTCAGCATGCCTCTGGAACTGATGAACGACACCATGGCCCACATGGAAAAAACCGAGGGCGAGCCCGAGGATGTGGCGAACTGGTTCCTGAAAGAGCATGAGGACACCTGGACCAAATGGGTGCCCATGGAAGTGGCTCAGCGCGTAAAAGCCGCTCTTTAGTATTCGTGTTGTTGTAGGGCGAGGCCGGCCTCGGTTGCTGCACCCCATGTGGGTGCGGGCACTGAGCCGTACCTCGCTTTTCTGCCTGGCCACCCTGTGGTCGGCAGGCTCATGGCCGGGCGGCACGCCCGCGCCGCATGCACGAGTTTTACGGAGTGTTTTTTATGTTTCCTGAGTTGATTGATCCGCGCGCCTTACGTTTGCCCATCGATCAGTTCGTGGGTGATCTGGTGGCCAATTATTCCAGCACCTTGCGCGCCATGACCCAGCCTTTGCTGGACATGCTGGTCTTTATGGAGTCCATCCTGCGCAGCAGCCCCTGGTGGGCCGTCGTGCTGGTGGTGGTCGTGCTGGGCTGGGTTGCCAGCCGCCGCGTCCTGTTTTCCGTGGCCATGGGAGCCATGTTGTTTGTCATCGGCTTGATCGGCCTGTGGGATGCAGCCATGCAGACCCTGGCGCTGATGATCGTGGCCGTTTTCCTGTCTGTGCTGATAGGCATACCGCTGGGTCTGTTGATGGCCAGCTTCAACTGGCTGCGTCGCATCATGATGCCGGTGCTGGACGTGATGCAAACCATGCCTAGCTTTGTGTATCTGATCCCGGTGGTGATGCTGTTTAACCTGGGCAAGATCGCCGCCCTGATTGCCACCATTATTTATGCCATTGCGCCGGTGATTCGCCTGACCGATCTGGGTATACGCCTGGTCGACAGCGAAGTGCTGGAAGCCTCGCGCTCCTTCGGGTCAAACCGTTGGCAGCAGCTCTACGGCGTGCAATTGCCTCTGGCCATGCCCAACATCATGGCCGGTATCAACCAGACAACCATGATGGCCCTGGCCATGGTGGTGATCGCCTCCATGATCGGTGTGCGGGGGCTGGGCTACGAAGTGCTGCAAGGCATTAACCGGCTGCAAGTGGGCCGTGGTCTGATGGCCGGTTTGGGTATTGTGCTGCTGGCGATCCTGTTTGACCGTATCACGCAAGAGTTCGGCCGTCGCTTTCAGACACGGGAGGCCTCATGAGCAAGATTGAAGTCCGTAATATTTACAAGATCTTTGGCTCCCAACCCGAGCGCTGGCTGGAAGAAGCTCGTAACGGCGTTCGCAAGGATGAGCTGCTGGCCAAGAGTGGCCATACATTGGGTCTGCGCGATATCAGCCTGTCCATTGAGCACGGCAGCATTTACGTCATCATGGGTCTGTCCGGTTCGGGCAAGTCCACCTTGATCCGCCACTTCAACCGTTTGATTGAACCGACTGCCGGGCAAATTCTGGTGGACGATGTGGATGTGATGAGTCTGGACGGCAAGGCGCTGATGCAGTTCCGTCAGCAGAAGATCAGCATGGTCTTTCAGCGCTTTGGCCTGTTTCCGCATCGCACGGTGCTGGAAAATGCGGCTTATGGCCTGCAGGTGCAGGGCATGGGTCGTGCCGCCCGCGAGGAGAAGGCCACTTACTGGCTGGAGCAGGTGGGTCTGCAGGGGTTTGAGAAACAGTACCCTCATCAGTTGTCTGGCGGTATGCAGCAGCGTGTGGGCCTGGCTCGAGCCTTGGCCACCGACGCGGACATCCTCTTGATGGACGAGGCTTTTTCGGCTTTGGACCCGCTGATTCGACGCGAAATGCAGGATCAGTTGCTGGAGCTGCAAGCCCGTTTGAACAAGACCATTGTGTTTATTACGCATGATCTGGACGAAGCGCTACGCCTGGGTAACCGGATTGCCATTCTGAAAGATGGCGAGTTGATCCAGGAAGGTTCGCCCGAAGATATTCTGCTGTCACCCGCCAGCGATTATGTGCAGGCTTTCTTGCAGGATGTGAACCGCAGCAAGGTACTGAATGCCGCCCATGCGGTGCGCGATTCCAGCAAGACATTGACCTTCACCATGCGTACCCGTGCTGTTCACGCGCTGGAGCGCTTGAGCGAACGGGGTGTGCGTTATGCGCCTGTGCTCGATGGCAAGCGTCTGGCCGGTGTCTTGATGCGTTCCAGTGCTCAGGAAGCGGTGCAGCAAGGCGCACGGGATATTTCCGGCTTTGTGGATGAAATGAGTTCGGTTCCCGCCACCATGGGGCTGGATGAAATCCTGGGGCAATTGCTGCGCAGCAGCGAACCTTTGGCTGTGACTGGCGAGAACGACGAGTTCCTTGGCCTGCTCTCACGCAGCAAGGTTGTGGATCTGGTCAGCCCGCTGATTGATGCGGTGGAGGAATCGTCGGATGCGGCTGCAGAGTCGACTCCGGATGATACGGCCAAGATCGTGGAAGCCATTGAAGGCAGTAAACCTGCTGCCTGAGTTTCCTTGTCTTGGTAAGGCAACAGAAAAAACGGGACCAGTTGAATAACGGGTCCCGTTTTTTTATATGTTTGCGATTTGGGGATTTGCCGTATTTTTGGCCTTGGAATTTTGAGGCTGAGCAAAAAGCGAAAGGGCACAGGGTAGCCAGTACTGAGGCGTCTGAGTTTGCCGTGGACTGAGCGAGTGCCAGTGCCCCAGGTCTGGCTTATTGGGACGTCTGCGTCTTGCGCCTTGCCGGATTGTAAATACGCAAAATATGTACGTACCAGAACAGCAGCAGCAATGCCGAGGCTCCCAGACCCAGGCTCGACATGGTCCACAAGCTGGCTGCCCCTACAGGCGCTCCCGGTGCCAGCCACTGAATGACTCCTTCCAGCGATCCGGCGGCAGGCCCGAAGCCCAGCCACCAGCCACCGCCCAGCCCGAGCACGCTCAAGGCAAAAAATTGCAGCAGCATGGGGACAAAAGCCACTTTATATGCACGCAGCAAATAGGAAATCAGGCACTGGAACGCATCGAAAAAGTGAAAGAAAGGCAGCAGTTGCAGCAACAGCAAAGCCCGCAGCGCTACGTCGGCATCATCGGTGTAGGCGTTGGCCAAAGTCGGGCGCAGCAGCACCAGCAGGGTAATGGTTAAGGTTACCCCCGCCAGCACGATCCCCAGGCTCAACATCCCCACCTGGCGGGCGCGATGATATTGCCCGGCCCCAATCGCTTGCGCACTGACGGAAGCGGCGGCAACGCCCACGGCCATAGGCACCATGAAGCAGACGGCGGCCAGATTGGCCATGATCTGGTGCGCACCCGATGCAAAGACCCCCTCACGGGCAACCAGCAAGGCCATGAAACTGAAGGCGCAGATCTCGATCAGATAGGAGCCGCCCATAGGCAGACCCAGACGCAGCAGTTCTTTTTGAGCCGCCCAGTTGGGCAGCTCCAGTCGCAGCGTGAAGGGTTTGTAGTAGCGGTCGGTGCGCAGCAGCCACAAGCCGGCTGCCAGCATCAGCCAGGACACCACGGTCGTGGCCAGGCCGGAACCGACAGCCCCCATGGCTGGCAAACCGAATTTGCCGAAAATCAGCACCCAGTTGAACAGGGCCTTGAAGGCCACGCTGAACAGGTTGATCAGCATGACGGCCTTGGGGCGGGAAGTTGCCGTGCCCAGGCAGTAAATCGTTCGGAATACCAGGGCGGCAGGCAGGGCCAGAATCAGGCTGCGCAAATACCAGGTCACCCGGTCGTGAACCTCAGGGCTCAAATCGCCCGACCAGCGCAGCCAGATATTGGGAAAGGCCAGCGCCAGGGTGCCGATCAAAGTCAGCAAAAGGGCCAGCCACACGCCTTGCCCCCACCAGCGGCCCACTTCTGTCAGGCGGCGCGCGCCAAATTGCTGCGCAATGATAGGGATCAGGGCGTGGATGACACCCATCAAGCCAATAAAAACGGTGATGTAAATGGATACGCCCAGGCCCATGGCCTGCAGGTCGATCGGGCTGCTGTGGCCGACCATAACGGTATCCAGAACACCAAAGGCGATACCCGCCCAGGAACCGACCAGCACCGGCCAGGCCTGACGCAGGATCTGACCTGCCTGGCCTTTCCAGTTGTGATGAAACACGGAGGACATGATTGAAACTTACTGAGCTTGCACTCGCAGCAGACGGAAAGCCTCGTGACGATCTGGCCCGCGTTTGCCTTGCCAGAGCTGGACCGCATTATCGGGAATGGGGGCCTTGCCATCTTGCAGGTCGCGCAGGGAGAACTGTTCCAGCACCAAAGAGCAGCGGTTGTCGAAATTGATATTGATGTTGTTGAACACCAGGAAGGAGGCACGTTGCCCCGAACCCAGGCCCCAGGAGCGCAGGCACTCGCCGGGCTGTTTGTGTACGCGCAGGGCGGCGGACAGTTCGCCGGAGACATCACGGTAACTGCGTACGTAGTCCAGCGAGGGCATCCACAAGGTCACCAGCAAGAGCCAGGTGGTAATCAGACCGCCTGCAGACAGGACGGTGCCACGCAGCAGCCCGGGAGGGTTGGTGGACAAGCGCCAGCGTACCAGGGCAATCCAGGCGACAGTACCCAGCACGGCAATAATCATGACCGGCCAGGAGATAAAGGTGTCATAGCCTTGTGTCTGGCGGGCAATATTGTGCGAAATCTGGCGTGGCCATCCGGTTTGCTGAGCAAACCAGCCCAGCCAGACGGTTGCCGCCGTCAGCGAGAAACACATGATGGCAAACCAGTCCAGCGTATTGATGACGCCACGGCGCAGGGTGGGCAGCGAGAAAGCAGCCAGGATGGCGCAAGGCACGACCAGCAAGGCGTATTCGGGCTCGAAGGCATCGCGCATGAACAGCAGGCTGAACAGCGGCACCAGAAAACTGATGGCGGGCACATAAATATGTGGCGCCTTGAACCAGCTGCGCCATTGCCACAGGGCCAGCAGTGCCAAGGGCCAGATGGGCCAGAGGAACCACAGCAGGTCACGCAGATTATTCAGTTGTTCCTTGAAACCAGCCCAGCCCCAGGCAGCCAGATGCCACAGACGCCATTGTTCGGTCCAGTACACGCTGACACGCTTGGCCGGAATCCACCAGGCCATGATGATGGCCAGGGTCAGCACGGCGCTCAGAGCCAGCCATTGGCTGTGCTGGCGCAAGGGGCCGCGCGGAATGAAACACAGCGCGGTGGCCAGCATGATGGGGCCCGCACCCAGCCAGCCGCGGGTCAGAAAGCAGGCACCCAAAGACAGGCCCAGCATGATCGCGCCCGAGGCAGGGCGGTCGAACATGCGCACCAGACTGTACAAGGCCAGTGCCTGAAAAGCGATGATGGCCGGCACTTCCGAGGTTTCATGCATGCGCCAGATGATGCCAACCGTGGCTACTGTCAGCAGCAAGGTGGCATCGGCAATCATGCGTCCATAGGCGGTGGGAGAGGGCTCGCCCCCAAAGGGCAGGCGCAGCGGCTGGGCTTCAGGACGACGGGCCAGCCAGTAGGCACTGTGCCAGACTGAGGCCGCCAGCATGCCGAACCACAGTAAATTGGGCAGGCGGGACGCCACAATATTGGCGTTCAGCTCGGAAGTGAACAGCTTGAGCAGCGGCGCAAACAGTGTAATGAACAGCGCACCCAGCCAGGTCGTCAGCGGCCCATCCTGGGCGTGCGCCAGGTCGCCTACCTGCGGCAACAGCAAGGCCTGACCGCTGGGATCAGACAAAGCGGTAAGCATGGTCGCAAGCCCGATGACATCGTCTGCCTTCCAGGGATCACGGAAAAACAGACCCGCAAGAATGTAAATTGTCCCCACAACAAGCAGGACCAGTCGGGGAAGTTTGACGGCAGCGGTAGCAGTCAGGCGGGCAGGGGTGGAGGTGGGTATGAGGCTGGATGACACGTCTAGGGTAAAACAGTCTGTTGATTCGCCCTATCTTAATGCAAAGGGGGCGCCTTGGCCGGGAAATGTACGCTAAAAAAAAGGCAGCCGAAGCTGCCTTTTTTGCGCTGAACGCGGTATGTCGCGAAAGAGAGCTTATTCGCCTTTCTTGACGGTACCAGCCGTACGGGCAAAACGGGCGCGGAATTTTTCAACGCGGCCAGTTTCCACGATACGGGTTTGAGCGCCCGTGTAGAAGGGGTGCGACTCGGACGTCACGTCACACTTGAACAGCGGGTAAGTCTTACCGTCTTTTTCGGTGGTTTCGCGAGTCTGGACAGTGGAACGGGTGATAAAGGAGTTGCCCGTTTGCAGGTCCAGAAACACCACGTCACGGTATTCTGGGTGAATGCCTTCTTTCATGATGATTCCTGTTTTGACAAATAAGGACCGCCAGCAAGGCACGTATTTACAAAAATAAAGCTGCACAGGGCAGATTTTCAGTCTTGTAAGTACCGGCACTAAAAAGCTAGAGGGCTGTTTTTTTAACCGGGTTTGGATTTTTTTAATCCCGCCCGATTGAATAATGCCTAAAGACTTTTTGCCACGTATCCGATGAAGCCTGAAATTTTAGCATCGAGCCGCCGCTTTTCAAAGAAAACTCCGTACGAGCGCGGCACAAGTGCAACAGGAGCTGGTTCTCTGGCGGGTGGGCAGGCCCCGAAAACGGCCAGTTTGTCGGCTTTTTCGGGGCCCTGGTCCATGATTGGCAAGGCGCTCAGGTGGCTTGCCTGCGCTTGCGGAAAGACAGAATCCAGATACCGACGGCCAGTTCCAGCGCCGCAATAATCCATAAACCGCTTTGGAAATTGCCGCTGGCGTCTTTCAGAGCGCCCAACATGAAGGGAGCGCCGAAGCCGGCCAGATTAGCGACGGAGTTGATGAAGGCCACGCCAATAGCGGCTGCCGAGCCAGCCAGTACGGCATTAGGTAACTGCCAGTACACCGGAATGCAACCCATGGTGCCGGACACGGCCACAATCAGGCTGATAAAAGCCAGGGTCGTATTGTTGCCCAGGAACAGCCCCACACCAGCCAGACCGATCGCGCCGATGATGACGGGAATACCTGTGTGCAGACGGGCTTCGCGGCGACGGTCGGCACTAAAGCCCAGTGCCAACTGGAAGATGGCCCCAAATACATAGACCAGACCAACCAGCAAGCCCACCTGTAGCGGATCGGTCGGGCCCAGCGAGCGCACCAGGGTGGGCGCAAAAAAGGCCAGTGTGGAGTTCGCGGCCACGATGCCAAAGAACATCAGGGTCAGGGTCCACAGATCGGCATTACCCAAGGCTTTCTTGAAGCTGTGCTCGCGCGGGCCTGCGGCCTTGGCGTCCAGCACCAGCTCCTGCTTGATCAGGTCCTTCTCACGCTGGCTTAACCAGCTGGCTTTTTCCGGGCTGTCCACAATGAACATCACCGCCAGAATGCCTGCGAAAATCGTCGGCAGGCCTTCCAGCAAGAACAGCCATTGCCAACCAGACCAGTCATTGACGCCATCCAGACGCGTCATGATGAAACCGGCCAGCGGTGCGCCCACAACCGAGGCCACCGCCGAGGCGGAAATAAACACCGCAAAAGCTTTGGCGCGACGATGGGCTGGAAACCAGAAGGTCAGGAACAGCAATACGCCGGGCTGGAAACCTGCCTCAAAAGCGCCCAGCAAAAAACGCATCACATAAAAGTAGGCGGCTGTTTTGGTAAACATCATCAGCACGCAGATCAGGCCCCAGCCAAAGGCAATACGGGCCAGGGTCTTGCGTGCACCAATACGCAGCAGCAACCAGTTGCTGGGCACTTCAAAAAAGAAGTAGCCCAAAAAGAAAATACCGGCACCGATGCCGTAAACCGTTTCGGAAAACCCCAGTTCGGGCTGCATTTGCAGCTTGGCAAAACCAATGTTGAGCCTGTCTATCCAGGCCAGCATCCAAAGCAAGAAAATGAAGGGCAAAATGCGCCACATCACTTTCTTGTAAATCTGATCCAGTTCCTGCTTGCTGGCGGACGGGGCCTGGGCTCCGTCCCCAAGGGTGCTGCTTGTCATGGGGTGTCTCCTTGTGTGGTAGCGCGTGTTATGGCTGATCTGGGGGCAGGCGCTCGGCCATGAGCTCGCAGGCAGCAATGATGGGATTGATCACCGGCACAGCCAGCCGGCTTTGCAGCGCTTGTGCGCTTTGAGCCAGCGGGCCACCGCCGATGATGACGGCGCGAGCACCGTCTTGTTCGATACATGCCACGACACTGTCGGCCAGTTCCTGATCCTGACGTTCAGGGGCCTGGGCCAGATCCAGCGGGGCGGTAGGGGTCAGGCGCAGGCCGGAGAACTGGTCGCTCCAGCCGTAGCGCTGTACCTGGTCCAGAATGGATTGCTCCAGGCCGGGCGTCGTGGTGGCAATGCCAAAAGGGCTGCCTGCTCGGGCGGCCTGCATCATGGAAGCCTGGCCTATGCCGATGACGGGCACCGTTACGTGCTCAGCCAGGGCTTGCAGGCCGGGATCACCAAAAGCACCGACGATGACGCCATCAGCGTCCTGTGCCTGCGCCAGCACCAGCGGGTGCCTGGCCATGGTGGCGGCCTGCTCCAGCTCCTTCATTTCGGTCAACATGCCCGGTCCTTCGGGGGCAGTCAGCCCACGGACCTGGATATCTTTGCGCTGCAGGCTCTGGAAGCAAGCCTGGGCAAGGGCAACCATCATGTCGGTGGTGGGACGGGAAGTATTGGGGTTGATGAGCAGTACGGTATGAGACATAAATAAAGGGGCCGCCGTAACGCGGCTTATCAAGTGAATCAGGTATCCAGGGGGCGGCCAAAGGTTTCGGGCGCCAGCTGCAGGACGGCGGCAAAGGTGACATACATGCCAGCCATCAAGGTGAACATGCCGGCGACACCATAACCTTCCAGCACCCAGCCGCTAAGCGTAGGGATAAATGCGCCCGCCAAGGTGCCCAATGCCAGAATGAAGGCGGTGCCAAAGGCGCGGACGCGGGTGGGATACAGCTCGGGGGAGAAAATCCAGATCGTGGTGTTCAGCAGCAGTACGCAGAACTGGAAGGCCGCACCGAACAGCAGCACCAGATAAATATTGAAGCTCAGAAAGCCAAAGGCCAGACCACTGGCGCAGGCCAGCAAGGCCCCGAAGGTGAAGACGCGTTTGCGAGGCACGCGAGAGCCCAGGTAAGAGGCAGTCAGGGCACCCAGCAAGCTGCCCGACTGCATCAGGATGGTGAAGGTATAGCTTTTCACCAGGGAGTAGCCTTGTTCTACCAGCAGAGTCGGCATCAGGGTCAGAACCGTCAACTGCGCGCCGTAGGTCATGCACACGGCAATACCGGTAACCAGCGTGCGCATCGCCAGCGGGCCCTGGAAAATCTCGCTCAAGCGTACGCGCTCTGCTTTTTGCGCTTGCGGGCCGCTGTGCAGATAAGGGTAGGGGTTGGCAACGTGTCGGCCCAGCTTGCCCGAGGCCAGAATATTCAAAACCTGATTGGCCTCGTCGATACGCCCTTGTGACACCAGAAAGCGAGGTGTTTCAGGAATGTAGCGACGGTAGAACAGCACCATGAAGGCGGGCATGACCAGCAGGCCAAACACCCAGCGCCAGCTCTCGGGGCCGGGAAAGAGGGTAAAGACCAGCAAGCCGAAGGCAGGGGCCAGCATATTGCCCAGACCACCACCCGCGACGTTGATCGTGCCGACGGCGGTGCCGCGAAAGCGCGAGGAGCAGAACTCGGCCAGCATGGTGACGGCAATCGAGATCTCGCCACCCAGACCAAAGCCGACAATCATGCGACCCAGGCCCAGTACCCAGTAGCTGGGGGCCAGGGCGCAGATCAGCGCGCCCAACGTGAACAGGGCCAGATTGATGGTCAACATGACGCGGCGACCATAGTGGTCGGCGATATAGCCGGACAGCAAGCGCCCCAGGGCCGCAGCGGCAAAGGTCAGGGTGTTCAGAAACCCGACATCGCGAGGCGTCAGCCCCCAATGTTCCTGAAGAAGCGGACCGACCAGGCCCACGGCATTTTGCTCCAGCACGTCAAACAGCACGCCCAGCAAAATCAGGGCCAGCACTTTGCGGTGCGAGTTGGTGACGCCTATGGTCTCCAGCGAGTTTTCCAGTTGCTGCTGAACCGTGTGGTTGTTGGCCGTAGAACTGGCCTGTGCCTGCCCGGTGTCGGCCGGCAAGGTTTGCTGCTTGCTAGACATGGTTTCTCCTCGTTTCAGGACATGCAGGGCACGTCCGCCCATAACATTATTTTTTCAGCCATTATTGGTATGAAAAAATATTTTCAAAACTAGGGTTAACGAGAAAGATTTTGCAGGGCTTTACGTTGGATTGATTAATCGATTGATATAAAAGGAATTTTAATAAAAAAAGGATCATCGCATTTTGCATATGATCCTTATTCGATTCCTGGGATAGCCGCTGGCAGCCTGACTTGGGCTGAGCTGATTTTCCTTGGCTGCAGGAGGAGTGGGCGGGTTTGTGATGCCAGTCTCAGCGACCTACAGCTCCAGAAAACTGTCGTGGAAAGCTTCCACCATACCTAGATGGCGACGTCCGGCCGGCCCGGCCTGATCCATTACCTGGCTCAGAATCAAATGGCATAAGCCAATTACCGCCACGTGGTTGTCCAGCACACCGGGTGACTGGACATCACATCGCAACGTCCAGCGACAGGCGCTTTTCTCGGCGCTGAGTTGATCGGTGATATGCAGCACATTCGGGTTCAACTGAGCCATTTGACCAATAAGCTGATCCATATTGCGCACCCGGCGACGCAGGGCAAAGATCACCACCATATCGTCGGCGTGTATGCCGGCCAGATGCTCTCCCATGGTTTCACCAGGACCGGGAATCAGTTGAGCTTCAGGGACGATTTGCAGCAACTGCCAGCGAAAGTAGTTGGCCAGGGCGTGGCTGGAGCGAAACCCCAGCACCCACACTTTCCGTGCAGCCAGAATGGCCTGGGCGATCTCTTGCAGCAGCGAGTCGGGAATGCGTCTGTAGGTAGAGGCCAGATTGTTCTGGCTCTGTTGCAGCTGCGTGGCCAGTGAACGTTCGGCTTCTGTCTCGGTCGCGGCCAGCAGCAGGGGGGAGCCGGCTTTCTTTTCAGAGCGCACTTGCTTGCGGGCCGCTTCGTAATTGCTATAGCCCAGACGCCGAATAAAGCGGGTAACCGTAGCGTTGGATACATGGGCCAGAGACGCCAGCTCAGACGCGCTGTAGCCAGCCAGATCGCCTGGGAAATCCAGGGCAAACTCCGCCAGACGTCGCTCTGATGGGGATAGATCGTGAAGAATGTCACGTACGCGTCCAACAAAGGACTTCACGGCGGGATCAGACATGGCGCTCCGTACTCTTGTAGTGTGTTCTGGATTTTACGGGGAAGCTCATGGAACTGTATCAAAAATCCGGCAGTTTCCGCCGGGCCGAATGGTTTACAGATCCCCGCGCTCGGCCATGGAGACAGTCTGGCTGGGCGTGACGATAATGTGGTCCAGCAAACGTATGTCTACCAGAGCCAAGGCCTGCCGTATGTGCCGGGTCAGCCGTATATCGGCAGCGCTGGGATAGGCCGCGCCGGAAGGATGGTTGTGCGCCAGAATGATGGCGCAGCTGTGGTGACGCAGGGCGGCGCGCAGAATCTCCCGGGGGTAGACCGAGGCCTGGTTCACCGTTCCCCGGCTGATTTCCTCGGCGCAGATCAGTCGCAGCTGATTGTCCAGAAACAGGGCCAGGCAGTGCTCCACGGGTAAGTGTCCGATATGGGCCAGACAATATTCGCGCACCTTGTCTGCCTGGTTCAGGACTGGCAAGTCAGTGAGCGACTCCAGGGCACAGCGGCGTTGCAGTTCCCGGATAACCAACAGTTCCGCGCATTTGGCCGGGCCGATTCCGTCCAGTTGGCGCAGGGCAGACGCATCGGCCGATAATAATCCTTTGAGTCCGTTAAAATGGTCCAGCAACATCTGGCCCAGCTCGACAGCATTGCGCTCGCGTGTACCGGTGCGCAGGACAATACCCAGCAGTTCCGGGGTGCTCAGACAGGCAGGACCGTGCGCCAACATGCGCTCACGGGGCCCTTGGCGGCGTAAAGTGGATGTGGCCATAAGAAACGCTAAAATGCGGTAATTGAATGATTTTCTATAGTGAGCGATCGTGAGTAACTCTGCTAGTTCCGAGCTTGGAATTGTCCGTCAGGATTCCTACCTGACTTTGCACTATCGTATAGAGCTGGCCAGTGGCCCGGCGGCAGGCTCTGTGTTTGCGGATACCTTTACGGGCCGCCCGGCGACCTTGCAACTGGGCAATGGTCAGTGGGCTCCTGGCATGGAAGAGAAATTGCTGGGGCATCGTGAAGACGAGCGCTTTCAGCTCGACATCACCCCTGAAGATGCTTACGGCGCTCGTAACCCGGACCTCTTGCAGCGCATCACTCGCGAAATGCTGGCCAGCAATGCCGCCGAAGGCGTGGAGTTCGTACCCGGTGATATGGTGGAGTTTGCCGCCCCTAATGGCAGCCGCTATTCGGGTGTACTCAAGGAAATCGACGACAAGACGGCCTTGTTCGATTTCAACCATCCTTTGGCCGGCGTGGCCTTGCGCCTGGATGTACATATTTTGGGGATTCTGTAATGAGTCAAGCTACTCCCGTTCAGAACGCTGAGGTTGTTCTGGCCCAGCCCCGTGGATTCTGTGCTGGGGTCGACCGCGCGATTGATATTGTCGAACGCGCCTTGGAATTGCACGGCGCACCGATTTACGTGCGTCATGAAATCGTCCATAACCGTTACGTGGTCGAAGACCTGCGCAACAAAGGGGCGATCTTTATTAAAGAGCTGGACGAGGCTCCTTCGGGCGCTATCGTTATTTTCTCGGCTCACGGCGTCTCGCGTCAGGTGCGTGACGATGCCGAAAAGCGTGGCCTGAAAGTGTTTGATGCCACATGTCCGCTGGTGACCAAAGTGCATATCGAGGTCTCTCGCATGCGTGCCGAAGGCCGGGAGATCATCATGATTGGTCACGTTGGTCACCCTGAGGTTGAGGGTACCTTGGGGCAGGCCGATGGCGGCATGTACCTGGTGGAAACGCCCGAGGACGTCGCCAATCTGAAAGTGGCTGATCCCGACAAGCTGGCCTTTGTGACGCAAACTACCTTGTCCGTGGACGATGCGGCGGTGGTGGCCCAGGCCTTGCGTGATCGCTTCCCCAATATCGTGGAACCCAAGAAAAGCGATATCTGTTACGCCACACAGAACCGTCAGGATGCGGTCAAGATCATGGCTCCACAGTGTGACCTGGTCCTGGTGGTGGGCAGTACCAACAGCTCGAACTCCAATCGTTTGCGTGAAGTGGCCGAACGCAAGGGCGCGGAAGCTTATTTGCTGGATAAACCGGAAATGATTGATCCAGCCTGGCTGGTGGGTAAGAAGCGCGTGGGCGTGACGGCAGGCGCGTCGGCACCGGAAGTTCTGGTCAATCAGGTGATTCAGCGCTTGCAGGAATTGGGCGTAGGCAAAGTGCGTGCCCTGGATGGGGTGGAAGAAAATATTGCCTTCCCGCTCCCCCGAGAGCTGTCGCGCAAGATTGAAAGCCTGAACAAATAAAAAAACGAATTTTGCAGGGTGGACAGGAGACAAGATGATTTTGTATAGCTACTTTCGCAGTTCCGCCGCTTACCGGGTACGGATTGGTCTGAACCTCAAGGGTCTGGATTACCAGATCAAGCCTGTTCATCTGCTTAAAGATGGCGGTCAGCAGCATCAGCCGGATTATGTGCAGATCAATCCCGTGCAGTTGCTGCCTGCATTGGACGATGATGGCCTGATCATTACGCAATCCCTGGCCATTCTGGAATATCTGGACGAACGCTATCCCGAGCTGCCTTTGCTGCCCAAGGCCTCCGCAGAGCGGGCATGGGCACGTTCCATGGCTCAAACGGTGGCTTGCGATATTCACCCGCTGAATAATCTGCGCGTGTTGCAGTATTTGAAAAACGAACTGCACGCCCAAGAGGATGCTCGCAATCAGTGGTACCGCCATTGGGTCCAGGTAGGGCTGGAGGGTCTGGAGGCCCTGGTGCAGCGTCATGGCAAAAAGGATCATCCCTTTATCTTCGGTGATACCCCCGGTGTTGCTGAAATTTGCCTGATTCCCCAAATGTTCAATGCGCGTCGCTTTGAAATCGATCTGAGCGCGTTTCCCCGCCTGCTGGCCGTCGAAGAGAAATGCCTTGAGCTGTCCGCTTTCCAGGAAGCCGCTCCCGACCGTCAGCCCGACGCAGCTTGAGCATCAGCATGAAGGCGGCCCGGACTTGGGCCGACCAGAACCCACCCGCCGGACAGGCGGGTTTTTCTTGCCCCGTTTCAGCCAGATCAATTGCGGTGGGGGCGTAAAGGACGAGACATGAATATTGGTTTTTGTGGTTTGGGCCGTATGGGACAACCGATGGTGCGTCGTTTGCTGAATGCCGGTCATCAGGTTCGTATCTGGAATCGTTCCAAGGACAAGGCGCAGGCCTTGATTGAAGCGGGTGCCCGCTGGTGCGATACCCCGGCACAGATGGCCGAGCAATGTGAGGCCGTGTTCTTGTGTGTATTCGATGCGCAAGCGGTGCACGATACTGTTCTGGGCGAGCAGGGCCTGGCCACTGTGCAGGGAGCCTTGCAGATTGTGATGGACCATTCCTCGATTCCACCTCAGGCCACGCGCGAGATGGCTGTTCAACTGCAGCAGCGTTGCGGGGCGGATTGGCTGGATGCTCCTGTCTCGGGGGGAGTCGGCGGGGCTGAGCAAGGCACCTTGGCCATCATGGTGGGTGGAGCAGCGGCGCAGCTTGATCGGGTACGCCCCGTGCTGGCGGCGTATTCGCAGCGCGTCACCTTGATGGGGGCAGTAGGGGCTGGCCAAGTAACAAAGTTATGCAATCAGACCATTGTGGCCACCACCTTGACTGCAATCGCCGAGGCATTGAGCCTGGCCAATGACAATGGGGTGGATGCCTCCAAAATCAGTGAAGCCCTGGGGGGCGGCTGGGCGGATTCGATTTTGCTGCAATTGTTCGTGCCACGCATGACCCGGCAGGACAATCAGGTAAAGGCGTCGGTAGACACCATGTTGAAGGACTTGAATACGGTGGCGGGGCTGGCCAGTGTCAGTCATACCAGCATGCCTGTGGCTCATGCGGCCCAGCAAACCTATCGTGCAGCCCATCGCTTGGGTTTGGGTGAAGAAGACGTCGCCCGCATTACGCAAGTGAATAGTTACAATTACGGGGAATAAACTACCATCAGTCAAACTTAGTTTCGGTATTATGTCGGCTATTTGAAGTTGGGACTGTAGGTCTACAAAAGGGAAGTCATGAAGAAAAGTACAGGGCTGGTCACACTGGTTGTCGTGTTAGCGGCCGCATATGGCGGTTCGACTTGGTACACCGGTAAGAAAACTGAAGCGCTGGTGGGTGAGAAAGTGGCCCAGTTCAATACCCTGGCTGCCGAGCAGATGCAGCAAATGGGCATGAGCGAGTCGGTCGTCATGAACGTGGTGGACTACCAGCGTGGCGTGTTTTCCTCTACCGCTCGCTACACCATCACCATCAAGCCTTCCGACGCTGAAGAGAAGCCTCTGGAGCTGACTTTTGATGACAAGATCAGCCACGGTCCTTTGCCTGTGTCGGCAATGGCTCTGGGTAACTTCACTCCTGTTGCCGCCTTGTCGCACAGCACCCTGGTCAAGACCAAGGACACGGAAGGCTGGTACAAGCTGACTGGCGACAAGACCCCTTTGTGGGCAGACAGCCTGGTTGGTTTTGACGGTGCCGTGGACTCCAACGTGCACTTTGAAGCCATCAAGCACCAAGGCGACGAAATCAAAGTGGATTTCAGCGGTGGTCAACTGCGCACCAAGGCCGGTGGCAAGAGCAAAGATATTGTCGTGACCGGCAGCTTCCCCAAGCTGTTCGTTGATGACATCAGCGACGATCCATTGAAGCTGGAAGCCTCCAACTTCGTGGTGGACTTCAAGCAAGATGGCGACATCAACGTGAACGGCACCCAGGTCGGCAAGCTGAGCGTCGATGGCGTGAAGATGCAAACGGCCGAGACCGATGGCATCACCTTCAAGCAGATCGCCATCAATTCCGATGCGGTGACCAAAGACTCCATCAGCGATACCAAGGTTGTCTACGCGCTGACCGATCTGGTGTTTGAAGACAAGGTCAAGCTGGGTTCGGTCGAACTGTCGATGAATTTTGATCGTGTGTACGCACCCGCTATCTCCGCGCTGTCCAAGCTGATTTCCGACTCCAATCTGCAAAACGATATGGATTCGGTTGATGGCCCAACGGCTCAGAAGATGATGGAACTGGTTTTGCAAGCACTGGAGCACAAGCCTGTGCTGCGTGTTGAGCCTCTGCGTTGGTACACGGCCGCTGGTGAGTCCAAGGCCACGTTGCGTGTGGATTTCCAAAAGCCTGATGCGACGTTGCAAGAGCTGCAAACCAGCCCCGAGATGTGGGTCGAAGCCATTCCTGCTGCTCAGCTGGATCTTCTGATCTCCAAACCCATGCTGCGTGGTCTGGCTGCCGATATGGACAAGGCTGAAGGCCTGTCGCCTGAAGAAGGCAATGCTGCCATGCTGGACATGATTCTGGACGCTGCTGTGGCTCCTTACGCCGAGTCCAATATGGTCAAGAATGACGAGAACGGCATCTCCACTGCTATCAAGTACGATGGCAAGGATCGCGTGTTCGACATCAACGGCCAGCGCTTCACTTCGGAGCAATTGCTTGGTCTGGTCCTGATGGGCATGATGTAATTCGTCTGGGCCTGGTCCAGCGTAAAGCCCACCGAAATTCGGTGGGCTTTTTTTTACCACCGGGCCGCAAGCTGAAGGCGCAGCGTGGGGGCTTTTTTTACCGTCGGGCCGCCCCAAGGCTCGGCGCCCCCGGTAAAAAGCCCCCTTGGGGATGAGCCCGGACACACAGCAGTCCATTGCGGACTGCTGTGTGCCTGGCGAATCCGAGCGGCATGCAAGCCGCGAGGTGGAGCGCAAGCCAAAGGCGCAGCGTGGGGGCCTTTATTTATTTAATCAGGAAAGGGAGCCAGATTTTATGGCCAGCTTATCGGATCAGTTGTCTCGGCTGGTGTACAGCACGGAGCAAGGACGCATGTGTCCGGATTGCGGGCAGCCGCAAAACCAGTGCCGCTGCGAAGAAAACAGGCGCGAACACGCTTTGTCTCAGGCTCAGGGGCCGGTGCGCTTGAGTCTGGAAACCAAGGGACGAAAAGGGAAGGGCGTGACCGTGGTATCGGGCCTGGTGATGCCGCAGGAGCAGCTCAAGGCGCTGGTCAAGGAATTGAAGAACGCCTGTGGAGCGGGCGGGACGCTGAAAGAGGGAACGCTGGAGATTCAGGGTGATCATCGAGCCGTTGTGCAGGCGCGCCTGGAACACAACGGCTTGACGGTCAAGCGGGTCGGCAGACCCTGACGGGACTTAGAAGCTGTAGCCCAAGCCTATGCCACCAAAGACGCTGCTTTTCTTCTCGACCAGCGGGCTGTCTTTGGCTTCTTCACCCAAGGTGTTCACGCCCAGCAAGCCTTGCAGGGACCAGCTTTCGCTGATCTTGTGGGTGTACTGGCCGTAAAAGGCGTAAGAGCGCAAACCAGCGTCAGGGCGGTACGTGCGCAGTTGGCCATTGCTGCCAGCGGCTTCATGAGATTTCACGCCAAAGTAGGTGCGCATGGCTTTTTCGTTGGACCATTTCAATTCCGCACCCAGCGAGAAGCTGCTGTCCTGGTCGTTCCAGAGGCGGTAGCTCAGATCCAGAACGGCAGTGGCGCCGTAACCGCTTTTCAGTGCCTGGTAGTAGCTGCCTTCGATCTTGGCATTGCCCAGTTGATAGGCGGTAAAAACACCCAGATTGCCGTGACGATCAATATCGTCAGTACCATACAGGCTGTCAGCATCACCGGATTTACGTGCGCGGGCCAGGGCGGCGTACGTGCCGATAGTCCAGTTGTCGGTCAGGTTGGTCTGCAGACCAATGGCAGGCATGCCTGCCTTGGGGGCCAGAAAGAAGTGGCCATTGCGGTGCGACAGCAGGGGGTAAAAGCGGCCATCGTAACTGTCAGCCCCTTCGTATTTGGGGGCGAAACCCACACCCACGCCAACCGTGGTTTGCTGCGCCAGCGCCTGACTGGTTCCTAAAGCACATAAAGCCAGTAGCAGGCAGGGGCGCAGAGCAGAGCGGGCGAGGGTGGGCATGACAGATTTCCTTGTGATACGGGATAAAAACAGGCCCGCTTGCCGCGGGCCTAGCTATCGTATCAAGGTTTGAACGGGCTTAGGCAAAATCATGACCGGCCTGTATGGTCTGTTGTGCCAAGCCTACATCTGCTCAGGCCCGAATATAAATCCAGTTCTCTGCCTGCAGTTTCACCAGCGCCGTGATCGCTCCTTGCTCCAGGGTTTGGAAGCGCTCTGGTGCGCTGAGCGCTTGGTTGCGCAGTGTGTTGGGGCACAGATAGGTATAGGCGTCGCACTCGTGTTCTGTGCCTTCTACGCAGGCTTTAACCGCCTGCGCATTGGCGATGATGCGAATCTGCGCATCCGGTATGTCCTTGAGCAAGTTGCGCGCATTGCTGCGAGCGCGCTCCAGGGCATCGGCGGTGGGGGCATGCAAGAGAACACGACTGCTCATGAATAAACGTCCTGCTTGAAATTAACGTGGGCCAAAAACGCGTTCGGTGATGTCGGGTGAAGCGCCGGTCTGCATTTGGATGCGACCCTGCTCATCCTGCCAGACCATGGCGGGGGTAGCACGCAAATCCCAGCCCATCATCAGATCTTCATTGCGGGTCAGGTCGGCCTCGATGTCGCTGGGCACGCTGTCCAGACCTTTCACACCGGCGCTGCGATCTTTCAGCATGGCCAGAGAGTGCTCGTTCAAGGCCTTGGTAGGATCTTTGGCGGCCAGGATGGCGGCGGATTTCAGGCTGCTGCTGGGGGCCAGAATGCCAACCATGATGTGGCGCAGCTGTACCTTGCCGGACTCCACCCACGGGCGGGCCATTTGCCAGAATTGCATGCAATAAGGGCAGTTTGGATCGGTAAAGACGTAGACCACGCGAGGGGCCTTGTCGTCGCCATCCTTGATCCAGCGGGATTTTTCCAGCTTGCCCAGCATGTCTTTGGCGATAGCCGGTTGAACCAGCTCGTCCAGGCCGGCAGGTCGCACCTCTTCGCCATTGGCATCGATCATGGTGCCCACCATCATGTGCTGCCCATCGGGCAAGTTGTAGATGGCCAGTGCCCGATTCCCGCTATACGCGCCCCAGGCTTTCAGGCCACCGGGAGCATCAAACTCGCCCACAATGGACAGTCCTTGTTCTTCCAGAGCCTTCAGGGCAGCGGGGCGGTCGGCGGCGTGAGCAAGAGTGCTGGTACATAGCAAACCGGCCAAGGCAAGACGAATCGAAAAAGAAGAAAGCGACATGGTGGTTAAATCCTGCAAAACAGTCGGTGAATGTATATATCCATAAAATATATACTAAGAGCCAAATGGAATAAAAGAATGGGACTAGGCCTTGTGCGGATAGTTCCCCATTCCTGTTCTGATCAGGCTGTTTCTCCGGTTTAGCCGGGTGTGCGAATCTTCAGATTGGCCAGTTCCAGCAAGCGGTAGGTTTCGTGCACGGGCAAGCCCATTACGCCGGTATAGCTGCCACTCAAGTGGCTGATGAATGCGCCGCCCAGACCCTGAATGCCATAGGCCCCGGCTTTGCCCATAGGCTCGCCGCTGGCGCAGTACTCTGCAATTTCCTGTTCGTTCAGGGTCTTGAAGCTGACTTCGCTGATGCTGATGCTTTCAAATTCCACCCCGCCCACGCCCAATGACAGGGCGGTCATCACTTTGTGACGGCGGCCCGAGAGCTCGCGCAAGATACGTGCGGCATCGGCCACATCAGCAGGTTTGCCAAAAATGTCTTCGCCCATGCAGACCGTAGTGTCGGCACTCAAAATAGCGCGTTCCTGATCCAGGCCACTATTTTGTGCTCGCCATTCCAGGGCGCGCAGCAGCTTGTCGCGGGCCGTGCGACGGACATAGTCCAGCACGGCTTCCTGTTCGAGGCGCGGCTCATCCTCGCCCGGAGGGCTGGGCACGTTCAGGACTTCATGCGTGATCTGGATACTGTTGAGCAAGTCGTGGCGACGTGGGCTGGCAGAGGCCAGGTAGATGGGCTGAAAAGGCATAAGAAAAAACAGGACTAAAAGAAGGTTCAGGCGCGATGATAGGGATGCCCGGTCATGACGGACCAGGCGCGATACAGCTGTTCGGCCAGAAAAATACGTACCAGAGGGTGGGGCAGCGTCAGGGAAGACAGGCGCAGCATGCCGTGGCAGCTTTGCTTCAAGGCCGCATCCAGCCCGTCCGGGCCTCCGACCAGAATCGCAATATCCTGACCGCTGCTGCGCCAACGCTCCAGTTCCTGGGCCAGCTTGACGGTGGTGAGGTCCTTGCCGCGTTCGTCCAGAGCGATGCGCATTGCTTGGGCGGGAATGGTTGCTTCAATGCGCTTGGCCTCGGCCTGCATCATTTGGGCGGGCGTCTTGCCGCTGGTACGGGGTTCGGCCTTGATTTCGCGCAGTTCTATGGCGCAGTCCTGAGGCATGCGACGTGCATATTCCTGCCAGCCTTGTTCCACCCAGTCGGGCATGCGCTGACCTACCGCGATGACAATGAGTTTCATGGAATGTCGTAAAAGAAAAAAGGCCGCATCGTAAGCTGCGGCCCGGGTATTGCCGACAGGGCAGAGGAAGGGTTTAGTCTTCGTCTTCGTCGGCGCTGGCAAAAAAGCCAGCCGGTGGAACCTGGCGCGATTGCGGCAGCAGTTCCACTTCGACAGGGCGCTCGCCCCAAAGTTCTTCCAGGTTGTAGTACTGGCGGATGGCCGGCTGCATGCAATGCACCACGATGTCACCCAAATCCAGCAACACCCATTCGCCGGTGTCCTCGCCTTCATGGGCCAGGACTTCGACCTTGTTTTGGCGGGCCTTGTCAAACACGCTCTGGGCCAGAGCGCGGGTTTGCCGGTTGGAAGTACCACTGGCAATGACCACACGATCGAACAGGCCGGTCATGTGGGTAGTGCTAAAGACCTTGATGTCTTGAGCTTTGACGTCCTCGAGGGCATCGATGACGAGTCGTTGAAGTGTTTCTATATTCATAAAAAGAACTATACAGGGCGCGCCTGTGGGTGGGAAAGATAGAGCCGTTTTTTGTCAATGTATTGAGCGACTTCTTCCGGGACCAGGGCGGTGATGTTGTCACCGCGCTGCACTCGCTCCCGAATCTGGGTGGCCGAGATGTCCATGGGCAGAAAGTCAATCTGATGCAAACGGCGCTGAAGTCGACTCAGTTCCTGCTGCAAGGCGACGGGCGTCTCCAAAGGACTGCCGGGGCGCTGGGCAACAGCCAGCTCGACGTATTCAAGAATTTCTTGCCAGTCATTCCAGCTGCAAAAATTATGCAGTTGGTCGCTGCCTAAAATCCAGTAGTAGCGCGACCCGGCGGGCAAGCTGCGCACCGTGTCGATGGTGTAGGTTGGGCCACCGCGCTCGATCTCTACGGGGTTGACCTGCAAGCCCGGATGGCTTTGGGCGGCCAGCTCGGCCATGACCAAACGATCCTGGGTGCTGGCACCCAAGGCGTCGCGTTGCCAGGGCTGGGCAGCGGGCAGCAACTGAACCTGGTCCAGCTGCAGTTGGTCAAACGCAGCAAGCGCCAGCGCCACATGAGCTTTATGGATGGGGTCGAAACTGCCACCCAGGAGCCCGACACGCTTTAAATCCATTCGCGAGGCACCAGGTATTGCGCCAGGGCCGCTTCTGGCGTACCGGGTTCAGGCGACCAGTTGTAGCGCCAGTTCGCCTGGGGTGGCATGGACAGCAGGATGGATTCCGTACGCCCACCTGATTGCAGGCCAAACAGGGTGCCACGGTCAAAGACCAGATTGAATTCGACATAGCGGCCGCGACGAATGGCCTGGAAGTCACGGTGCGCCTGGGTGTATTCCTGATCCATGCGGGCACGCACGATAGGTGCATAGGCATCGGTAAAGGAATTGCCCACGGAACGGGTCAGGGCGAAGCTGGCTTCAAAGCCGGGTTCGTTCAGATCGTCGTAGAAAATGCCGCCAATGCCACGGGTTTCGTTGCGGTGCTTCAGATAAAAATATTCGTCGCACCAGCGCTTGTAGCGCGGGTAGTAATCCGCACCGTGTGGGGCCAGAGCATCGTGGCATACCTGATGGAAATGGCGGGCATCGTCTTCGTGCAGGTAGTAGGGCGTCAAGTCCAGACCGCCGCCAAACCAGAACACATCCTCTTGATCCGCTGTTTGGGCCTGGGCCACAAACATGCGCACATTCATGTGCGTGGTGGGCACAAAGGGATTGCGCGGGTGAATCACCAGCGAAACACCCATGGCCTCCCAGGGGCGTCCAGCCAGTTCGGGGCGGTGGGCGCTGGCCGACGGAGGTAGGGTGTGGCCTTTGACATGGCTGAACAGAACGGCAGCCCGTTCAAAAACAGGGCCGTTCTCCAGCAGGCGGGACAGACCGCCACCGCCTTCTGGACGATCCCACTGGTCCGACTCGAAAGGCGTGCCATCCAGCTGCTCCAGAGTGTCCACGATGTGGCTTTGCAACTGACGGAAATAAGCCTGGACGGTATCAATGGGTAAAGACATGAAAAGACCTTGCTGCGACAATCAGGATTCACTGCTGGGCAGAGCGCGCCAGCCGATATCGGTGCGAAATTGCTTGCCGTCGAAATGCGTTTGGGAAATGGCCTCGTAAGCGGCTTCCTGAGCGCGACGGATGGAGTCGGCCATGGCGGTGACACACAGTACACGACCACCCGTGGTGACCACGGTGCCGTCTTTCATTTGCGTACCTGCATGGAAGGTGATGCACTCGTCGGTGTCTTTCGCAAATTGCGTGATGGCATCACCAGTACGAGGCTCTTCGGGGTAGTTGGCCGCGGCCAGTACCACGCCAATGGCGGTACGACGATCCCATTCGATGGTGGCCTCGTCCAGCTTGCCAGCCAGAGCCAGTTCGAAGGTTTCGGTTAGATCGCTCTTGATGCGCATCATGATGGGCTGGGTTTCAGGGTCGCCCATGCGGCAGTTGAATTCCAGCACCTTGATGGGGCGGGTAGCGTCCGGGCCATCGTCAATCATCACGCCCGCGTACAGAAAGCCGGAGTAGGGCAAACCTTCCTTGGCCATGCCTTGCATGGTGGGGTGAATGACTTCGCGCATGATGCGGTTATGCAGCGTGGGGCTGACGATAGGGGCGGGGGAGTAAGCACCCATGCCGCCTGTGTTCGGCCCCTGATCGCCGTCTTTCAGGCGTTTGTGGTCCTGGCTGGTGGCCATGGGCAGCACATTCTTGCCGTCACACATCACGATGAAGCTGGCTTCTTCGCCGGTCAGGCATTCTTCCACGACCACGCGGGCACCGGCGGCACCAAAGCGGCCATCGCCCAGAATGTCGTCAATGGCGCCCAATGCTTCTTCCAGCGTGGTGGCCACAATCACGCCCTTGCCAGCGGCCAGGCCATCGGCCTTGACCACAATGGGAGCGCCTTGCTGACGGATGTAATCCTTGGCGGCGTCCGGATCGGTAAAGGTCGCGTAGGCTGCCGTCGGGATGTTGTGGCGCACCATGAAGGCTTTGGCGTAGTCCTTGGAGCTTTCCAGCTGCGCGGCAGCCTGGGTGGGACCAAAGATTTTCAGACCGGCCGCACGGAAGGCGTCCACAATGCCGGCGGCCAGCGGTGCTTCCGGGCCGACGACAGTGAAGGCAATTTTTTCTTGCTTCACAAAGGCAATCAGTTCCTGGATATCGGTGATGGCCAGGTTTTCAATACGTTCGGCACGCGCGGTACCGCCATTGCCCGGGGCAACGTAGACAGTCTGCACGCGTGCAGATTGGGCCAGGCGCCATGCCAAGGCGTGTTCACGGCCGCCGCTGCCGACAACAAGTAGCTTCATAGTGATGAGTCGGGCAGGGCCCGCAAAGAGGAGTTTTCAGAAATAGCTTATTCGGCTTCGTCCATGACGGCGGTGGTGTAGACCTCTTGGACATCGTCCAGGCCTTCCAGTGCGTCCAGAAGTTTTTGCATCTTGACGGCATCGTCGCCGCTCAGTTCGGTTTCGTTCAGGGCTTTCATGACCACGCCTTCCACTTCAGGCGTCAGGCCAGCGGCCTGGAACGCGGCTTGCACAGCCGGGTAGTCCGTAGGAGCGCACAGCACTTCGATCAGGCCTTCTTCGTCGGTCACGATATCGTCGGCACCAGCTTCCAGGCCGATTTCCATAATCGTGTCTTCCGAAGTGCCCGGAGCGAACAGAAACTGACCGCAGTGGCGGAATTGAAACACGACCGAGCCATCCAGACCCAGATTGCCGCCATTTTTTGTAAAGGCGTGACGCACATCCGAGACCGTGCGCTGACGGTTGTCGGTCATGCAGTCCACAATCACGGCCGCGCCGTTAATACCGTAGCCTTCGTAGCGAATTTCTTCGTAGTTGGCATCGTCCGCGCCGCCTGCGCCGCGCTGGATGGCGCGCAGAATGTTGTCTTTGGGCATATTGGCAGCGGTTGCCTTGTCCCAGGCCATGCGCAAACGTGGGTTGGACTCGGGGTCAGGGCCGCCGGCACGTGCGGCCACGGTGACCTCACGAATGATCTTGGTCCAAAGTTTGCCCCGTTTTGCGTCTTGACGACCTTTACGGTGCTGAATATTCGCCCATTTACTATGTCCGGCCATAAAGTATTACCAATTCAGTAGACTACGTTCAAAGAAAAACAGATCTATTTTAACCTGTCTGCGCGACAAGGCCCGAGCTTGGGCGAAAGTCGCTAGAATCTAGGCACTTGGCATTCTATCCGGAAGAGAACAAACAATCATGGCTGATCCAATTTTGCTTGCTCAGAATAGCGATACTCCCATTTACCTGTTGCCTGCGCTGGCCAATCGGCATGGTTGTATTACGGGGGCCACCGGGACGGGGAAAACCGTCACCTTGCAGGTACTGGCCGAAGCCTTTTCCCGTCTGGGAACGCCGGTTTTTCTGGCCGACGCCAAAGGCGACTTGAGCGGGATTTCCCAGGCCGCCCAACCCAATCCCAAGTTGCAGGAGCGTCTGCAAAAGCTGGGCCTGCCCGAGCCAGCCTGGGGGGCGAACCCGGTCACCTTCTGGGATATTTTTGGCGAGCAGGGCCATCCGGTCCGGGCCACGATTTCCGACATGGGGCCTTTGCTGCTGTCCCAGATTCTGGAGTTGAACGATACCCAGGAAGGGATTCTCAATATCGTCTTTCGTCTGGCAGACGACGAGGGCCAGTTGATTCTGGACCTGAAGGATTTGCGCGCCGTGCTGCAAGACGTATCGGACCGTGCTGCCGAGCTGCGCAATCAGTATGGCAATATCGCGGCAGCCAGTGTGGGGGCAATCCAACGCGCCTTGCTGCGCCTGGAAACGCAGGGGGCGGATCGCTTCTTTGGTGAGCCAGCGCTGGATGTGATGGACTGGATTCGTACCGACTCGGCCGGGCGCGGCATGATCCATGTGCTGGCAGCCGACAAGCTGATGCAGTCACCCCGCTTGTACGCGGTCTTCCTGCTGTGGATGCTGGCCGATCTGTACGAGCGTCTGCCGGAAGTGGGCGATCTGGACAAACCGCGTCTGGTTTTCTTCTTTGACGAAGCCCACTTATTGTTTACAGGTGCACCAAAGGCCTTGCTGGAGAAAGTCGAGCAGGTTGTGCGTCTGATCCGCTCCAAAGGTGTGGGTATTTATTTCGTGACACAAAACCCGCTGGATATTCCCGATACCGTTCTGGGTCAGCTGGGTAATCGAGTACAGCACGCCTTGCGCGCCTTTACACCGCGTGATCAGAAAGCCGTCAAGACAGCAGCGCAAACCATGCGCCCCAATCCCGGTCTGGATATTGAAGCGGCCATTACCGAATTGGGTGTGGGCGAGGCCCTGGTGTCCATGCTGGATGCCAAGGGGATTCCCACGCCTACCGAGCGTGCTTGGCTGGTGGCCCCGGGCAGCCGAATTGGGCCCGCTACCGATGCGGAGCGGCAAACGGTACGACAAGCGTCCTTGTTTGGCTTGAAGTACGACCAGGCAATTGACCGTGAATCCGCCTACGAGGTGCTGGCCAAAAAAGCGGCTGATGCGGCTGCCAATGGTGCCGCGGGTGCCACGCAGCCGGGAGCGGCGGCAGGCAAGGACGAAGGCCTGATGGGTGTCGTCAATGACTTTCTGTTTGGATCAACCGGGCCGCGTGGTGGCAAGAAGGACGGCCTGGTGCAAAGCATGATCAAAACCGAGACCAAACGGGCTGCCACCAAAGTGCTGCGTGGGGTATTGGGTTCTTTATTTGGAGGGAAACGTTAATGCCCACGCAACTGCCTCATTTAATTGTTGCCACCACAAGGCCATCAGAAACAACACGTTGGGCGGATGAATTCCGCAAAGCCTATCCCGATTGGAAAGTTGATGAGTTTGTAGCGGGTCAGCCCAGCACCGGGGCGACCTACGCCATCGTCTGGCAGCCGGATGCGGCCTTGTTCAAGCAAGAACCCCATTTGCGCGCCACCTTCAATCTGGGGGCGGGTGTGGATGCCGTCGCAGGGACCATCCCGGCCGAGATGCCTTTGTACCGCTTGGAAGATGCGGGCATGGCCGAGCAAATGGCCGAATATGCCTTGTATGGCGTGCTGCGTGCGGTAGGCCGTTTCCAGCCCTACGAGGAACAGGCGCGTGAAGGAAAGTGGAAAGCCTATCGTCCGATCGACCGCCGCCAATGGCCAGTCGCTGTGCTGGGGCTGGGCGCGATTGGCAGCAAGATTGCCAAGGTCATCGCCAGTCTGGGCTATCCCGTACATGGCTGGTCGCGTCGTCTGCACGAGGCGGAGTTCCCTTGCTATGCCGGTGAAGAGGGCTTGAAAGAGTGCGTCTCTGCCAGCCGTATCCTGGTCAACGCCTTGCCACTGACTCCGCAAACAGAAGGTTTGATCAACCGCGACGTATTGTCGAATTTGCAGCCTGGTGGCTATTTGATCAACGTGGCTCGCGGTGGCCACTTGGTCGATGCCGATGTGCTGGACGCCCTGAAGAGCGGTCATCTGTCAGGCGCTTTGCTGGATGCTTTTACCCAGGAGCCGTTGCCAGCCGATCATCCGTATTGGGGTGTTCCTTCTGTGATGGTTACGCCTCATATTTCGGGTATCACCGTTCGTGAATTGGCATTGGAGCAAATTGGCTCGCGCATCGAGCTTTTGCAGCAAGGCAAGCCTGCGACTGGTCGGGTGAATCACAGTCAGGGCTATTAATCCTGAACCGATTTGGACGAGCCTGCCGGCACCGTGGAAGCTGGCAGGCTAATTGCTGTTTTGTGAACAGAGCAGCGTCTTTTCAGAATAAGGCCGTGGAGGCCATGTAAAACCACAAGGAAAGAGGAATGAGTAAAGTTCATCGTATTGCCGTGATCGCGGGAGATGGGATCGGCAAGGAAGTCATGCCTGAAGGGCTGCGTATTCTGGAAGTGGCCGCTCGCCGTCACGCCATCAATTTTGATTGGAAAGTGCTGGACTGGAGCTCGGACTACTACCAAAAGCATGGCACCATGATGCCTTCGGACTGGAAAGCCCAATTAATGGATACCGAGGCCATTTTCTTTGGCGCCATGGGCTGGCCTGATCTGGTTCCCGACCACGTTTCGCTGTGGGAATCTCTGTTCAAGTTCCGTCGTGAATTTGATCAATACATCAACTTGCGTCCTGTGCGTTTGATGCCTGGTGTGTGTTCGCCACTGGCAGGTCGTGAGCCCGGTGATATCGATTTCTTTATCGTGCGCGAGAACACCGAAGGTGAATACTCCAATAGCGGCGGCATCATGTTTGAAGGCACGCAGCGCGAAGTGGTCATTCAGGAAAGTGTCTTTACCCGCACGGGTACGGACCGAGTCTTGAAGTTCGCTTTTGAACTGGCTAAAAAACGCGGTAAACACGTGACTGCTGCGACCAAGTCCAACGGTATTTCGATTTCCATGCCCTGGTGGGATTCCCGCGTGGCCGCCATGGGCGAGCAATACCCGGATGTGAAATGGGACAAGTATCACATCGATATTCTGTGTGCACACTTTGTGCAGCACCCGGACTGGTTTGATGTTGTTGTAGCTTCCAACCTGTTTGGCGATATCTTGTCCGATCTGGGCCCGGCATGTACCGGCACCATCGGCATTGCACCGTCGGCCAACCTGAACCCCGAACGCGTATTCCCCTCCTTGTTTGAGCCCGTGCACGGCTCGGCTCCGGATATTTATGGCAAGGGCATTGCCAACCCGGTCGGTCAGATCTGGAGTGGTGCCTTGATGCTGGATTTCCTGGGTTACCCCCAGGCAGCCGCCGAAGTAGTGCAAGCCATTGAGCAGGTTCTGGCCAATGGCCCACGTACCCCTGATTTGGGTGGTCAGGCCAGCACAACACAAGTAGGCGAGGCTATCGCCCAAGTGTTGGAAGCGATGGCTTAAGCCATCAGTTGGACTTGGGTGGGCGCAAGCCTGCCCAAGTGATGGCTCCAATCATGATGGCGCCACCCAGCAGCGCACGGCTGCTGGGGTATTGAGCGAAAAGCAGCGCTGCAAAAGCGATGGCGTAGACAGGTTCCAGGGCGATCACAATCCCGGCACTGCGAGCATTTAGAACGGTTAGCGCAGAGACCAGCAGGTAGTGCGACAAGGCCGTACAAAACACCCCCAGCAGTGCAATCCATACCCAGTCCACCAGCGTGCTGTCGCCCAGCAGCGGTATGGCAAAAGGCCAGCACATCAGGGCGACAAACAGGTTTTCCCACCAAGCGACTTGCTGTGCAGACAGATGCTTGGCTGCGCGTCGGTTGATAAGGGTGAACATGGCGAAAGTAAAGCCGGAGGCAATGGCCCAGGCCAGGCCAATGGTGGATTGATCCTGGAAATCAAAAGAGGGGGTCACCAGCAACAAGCCCACGGTGACCAAGGCCAAAATGATCCACTCCGATACGGTAACGCGCTCGCGCAGTACGGCCCATTCACACAAGGTAATAAAGGCCGGGAAGCTGGCAAAGCCCAAGGTGGCAATGGCCACGCCGCCCACTTTGACGGCCACAAAAAAAGTGGCCCAGTGAATGGCCAGCATGATGGAGGCCATTAGCAGGGTGCGAAAGTCCGCTGCTTTCATGCCCTGACCCAAACCGCGCCCTTGAGAGCGAATGCTGATAAACAAGGCCAGGACTGCAAAGCTGGCTCGGCCCGCGGTGATCAGCATGGCGCCAACCTGAATGAGTTCACCAAAAATGCCGGTCAGTCCGAACAGAACGGCGGCCACATGAATGGCAGCCAGAGCACGTCCATGCGTCATGGAAAGCGATCCGAGAAAAAAGGAGTCAATTTAGGCTATTCTGGTGTTTTATATCAGCCAGTGATAGGGCTAGTGGGTCGGGCAGGCAATAAGAGCAAGGCATTATTCTAAGACATTGCTACGGGCCCCTCATCAAAGGAGTAAAACAATGACGCAGACGGTTAAGGCGATACGGATTGAGCGTAATGGTGGTCCGGAGGTATTGCAGTGGGCTTCGGTAGAGCTGCCCGCTCCTCAGGAGAAGGAAGTCACCATACGCCAAAAAGCAGTGGGCTTGAACTTTATCGACATTTATTTCCGTAATGGCCTCTACAGCAATCCCTTGCCGCATGGTTTGGGTTTTGAAGCGTCCGGCATTGTGGAAGCAGTCGGTTCGGGTGTCACGCATCTGAAAGTGGGTGACCGTGTTGCCTACGGTCAAAGCCCGCTGGGTGCGTATGCCGAGGCCCGTAATGTGCCTGCTGATCGTGTGGTACGCATTCCTGATGGCGTCACTTTTGAGCAGGCGGCGGCCATGATGCTCAAAGGTTTGACGTGCTGGTATTTGCTGCGCCAGACCTATCGCGTGCATGAAGGCCAGACGATTCTGTTTCATGCCGCTGCGGGTGGCGTGGGCTTGTACGCCTGCCAATGGGCACGTGCTTTGGGCGTGAAGTTGATCGGTACGGTGTCCAGTCCCGAGAAAGCCGCTTTGGCGAAAGAGAACGGTGCGTGGGAAGTGATTGATTACTCCCACGAAGACGTGGTGCAGCGCGTGCTGGAACTGACCAATGGCCAGAAAGTACCTGTCGTATATGACGGCGTGGGCAAGGATACCTGGGAGCGCTCGCTGGATTGCTTGCAGCCGCGTGGCCTGATGGTCAGCTTTGGCAATGCTTCCGGCCCGGTAACCGGTGTGAATCTGGCGACGCTGGCATCGAAGGGCTCCTTGTATGTGACCCGTCCTGTGCTGGGGGCTTATGTGCCTACACAGGAAACCATGCAAGATGCCGCTGACGAAATGTTCGAGCTGGTGCTGCAAGGCAAGATCAAGCCGCTGATCGGTCAGCGTTTCCCGCTGGATCAGGTTGCCAAGGCCCATGAGGAATTGGCAGGGCGTCGTACCACGGGCTCGACGGTGTTGACGCTGGATTAAGGCGGATTATCGGGTAAGAAGGGGGATGAACAGCTAGCCCTTGCTCAGCGCTGCGCTTGATATAACAGGTGTAAGTCAGGCATCCACTCTTCTGGCGTTGCTTGTTTTTCCTGATGTCCCGATTTGTATGTCAGGTATTTCGAAAGCCCGATAAGCACGCAGCCCCAATAGTTCTACTTATAAAAAATGGCCTCCTTAGCGGAGGCCATTTTTATTTAGCAGTGCGGCAGCCGCTGAGATTCAGCGGACAGGAGTCAGCCTTGCTCGTGGTACTGACGCACGCGCTCGACTTCATTGCGCGAACCCAGAATCACGCCAATGCGCTGGTGCAGCTCGGTAGGTTGCACGTCCAGAATACGCTGTGTACCGTCAATCGACATGCCACCGGCCTGCTCGACCAGGAAGCTCATGGGGTTGGCTTCGTACATCAAACGCAGCTTGCCCTTGCGACCGGAGGCACGGGCATCGCGCGGGTACATGAAGATACCGCCACGGGTCAGGATGCGGTGTACATCGGCCACCATGGAGGCGATCCAGCGCATATTGTAGTTTTTGCCCAGTGGGCCGTCCGGGCCAGCCAGGCAGTCGTCGATATAGCGTTTTACCGGGGCTTCCCAGTGACGCATATTGGACATATTGATGGCGAACTCAGAGGTGTCCTCGGGGATGGTGATGCGCTCGGTGGTCAGCACCCAGGAGCCCATTTCCTTGTCCAGAGTGAAGGCGGCGACGCCGTCACCGACAGTCAGAACCAGCATGGTTTGCGGGCCGTAAATGGCATAGCCGGCGGCAACCTGACGCACGCCGGGTTGCAGGAAGTCTTGCTCTTCGATGACGCGATCACGTGCTTCAGGTGGGACGCTCAGGACCGAGAAGATCGTGCCGATGGACACGTTCACGTCAATATTGGACGAGCCATCCAGCGGATCGAACAAGAGCAGGTTTTCGCCCTTGGGGTAGTAATCGGGAATGCGGTGCAGGGTATCCATTTCCTCGGAGGCCATGGCCGCCAGGTTACCGCCCCATTCATTGGCTTCCAGCAAAATTTCGTTGGACAGCACATCCAGCTTTTTCTGAACTTCGCCCTGGACATTCTCGGAGTCCAGAGAACCCAGAACGCCGCCCAGCGCTCCTTTGCTGACGGCATGGCCAATGGCCTTGCATGCGCGAGCCACTGTTTCCAGCAGCAGGCGCACGTCGGCGGTGACCGTTTTCTTCTGGCGCTGTTGCTCCACCAGATACTGAGTAAGGTTTTTCTTCAAGACAGACTCCGAGGTCAAAGAGTTAATGCTTTATGTACGATTTCGGCCACATTGCCCGACAGGCCAGGTTCGGCCTGAATACGCTCCAGCGCTGCCTTGAGCAGGTCGCGGGCTTCGGGTTCAAAGCGGGCCCAGTTATCAAACACACGGGCCAGACGGGCAGAGATTTCCGGGTTGAGCTTGTCCAGGGCAATGACTTGCTCAGCCCAGAAGGCATAGCCTTCCGGCGTGTGTACAGCCTGCATATTATTCATGCAGAACTGGAAAATCAGAGAGCGGGCGCGGTTGGGATTGCGCATCGAGAAAGCGGGATGCAGCATCAGGGCGCGCACCTGGGCAACTTGCGTGCTGGGGGCGGTGGCCTGCAAGCTGAACCAGCGGTCCAGCACCAGAGGATTGTCCTGCCAGCGCTGGAAAAAGTCATCCAGGCCGTCTTGACGATCCTCTTGGTCACCGTAATTCACCAGAGCGCTCAAGGCACCCATGCGATCAGTCATATTGGTGGCCTGATCGTATTGATTGCGTGCCAACTGCGGGCCGGTATTCACACCGGCAACCAGCAGGTAATTCAGGGCCAGATTGCGCAAGGAGCGCTGGCCAGCCTGCAAGGCGTCGGGGCTGTACGGGGCTTGTTCCAGGCTCAGGTACTGATACAGTTCCTGCCAGTAGGGAGTCAGGGCCAGGCCCAGCTCACGTTGCAGCTGACGACGGGCCTGAACCACGGCGCGCGGGGTCATGGGCTTGGTTTGTTCCAGCAATTCGCGCTCGCTGGGCAGGGACAGGATGCGCGCCTTGTAAGCAGGGCTCAAGGCCGGGTCTTGGACCAGTGCATGCCAGGTTTGCACCACGGTCGCCAATTGTGCGGCCGACGGTGTGCGTCCCGATGCCGAGGACAAGATCAGACGGGTCGCTAGCAGTTGAGCCGCCTCCCAACGTGCAAATGGATCCGTGTCGTGACGGGCCAGCAAGGCCAGCTCGGAATCCGGACGGTAGTAGTCCACCCGCACAGGCGCAGAGAAATTGCGCAACAAGGATAGGACGGGCGCCTCAGGAATCTGCGTGAAGGTCCAGCTTTGTTCGGCTTGCGTGAAATCCAGTACCAGCGTATCGCCTTGCTGACCATCCAGGTGCAGGGTCAGTGGTGCGCCTTGCTGATCCAGCATGCCCAAGGCAAAGGGGATGTGCAAAGGTGGCTTGGGTGTGGATTTGTTTTCGATCCCGGCGGGCGCATTGCTTTGACGCAGGGTCAGCGTAGCGGTTTGAGTGGCAGGGTCGTGCTGCAGGCTGACCTGAACGCGTGGCGTTCCCGCTTGCTGATACCAGCGGCGGAACTGCTCCAGGCTTTGGCCGGGTTTGACCTGGCGATACACGCTGTCCATGCTGTCCACGAAATCGTCGCAAGTGACTGCCTGGCCGTCATGGCGCTTGAAGTACTCACGAATACCAGCCTGGAAGTTTTCTTCACCCAGCAAGGTGTGCTGCATGCGAATGACTTCCGCACCTTTCTCGTAAATTGTGGCGGTGTAAAAGTTGCTGATTTCCTGATAGCTCTCGGGGCGGATGGGGTGAGCCATTGGGCCGGCATCTTCAGGGAACTGGGCCGCGCGCAGGACGCTGACATCATCAATGCGTTTGACGGCGCGGGCGCTGGCGGCTTGAGCGCCGTCCAGCCCTTGAGCCAGCATGTCGGCCGAAAACTCCTGATCGCGGAAAACCGTCAGACCTTCTTTCAGGGATAGCTGGAACCAGTCGCGGCAAGTGACGCGGTTGCCGGTCCAGTTATGGAAGTACTCATGGCCAATAACTGCTTCCACGGCGTGAAAGGACGCATCGGTAGTGCTTTGTGCATCGGCCAGCACGTAGGCGGCATTAAAGATGTTCAGGCCCTTGTTCTCCATCGCGCCCATATTGAAGTCGCGAGCGGCCACAATCATGAAGCGGTCCAGATCCAGTTCCAGCCCAAAACGTTGCTCATCCCAGCGTACCGAATGTTCCAGGCATTCCATGGCCCATTCTGTTTTATCGCCGTCACCACGATCGCAATAAACCTGCAATAGGGCAGGCTGGCCATTGGCTTTTTTGATTTCGCGTTCGCGCACATCAAAGTCGCCAGCAACCAGTGCAAATAAATAAGAAGGCTTTGGAAATGGGTCTTCCCAAATGGCCTGGCTGCGTCCATCGTCCAGCGTAGTGCTTTCCAGCAAATTGCCGTTGGACAGCAGATAAGGATAGAGCTTGGCATCGCCGCGCAGGACCACTTCATAACGGGACATCACATCAGGACGGTCCGGGAAGAAGGTAATACGACGAAAGCCCTGGGCTTCACATTGGGTAAACAGGTTCTGGCCCGAGACATACAAGCCCATCAGCATGGTGTTGTCTTGGGGGCGGCAACGGCTTACCAGCACCAGATCACATTCTGCGGTCTGGGGCGAGAGCGTCAGGCCCTGTTCATCAAGCTGGTAATCCTGGGCGGTCAGGGCGACCCCGTTGAGGCTGACTTCAAGCAGTTCAATGTCTTCGCCGTCCAGTACCAGGGGGCGGATCTGGCCGTCCCGGCTGCTGGCTCGAAAAGCCAGACGAACCAAGGTTTGCTCGGCCGCCAAATCAAATTCCAGCCGTACCTTATCTATTTGATAAGGGTAGGGCTGGTAATCGTGGCGGGAGATCGTAGGTAAGGTGTCTGTGCGCATGTGATCCTGGTCCGACAATCGAAAAAGATGGTCTATTGTAATGTTGTTTGAACGCCCACACTGGACGCCAGAAACAGGCAGTAAACTAATTGTTCGTCGGCGCTACGGCGCTGCCATTAATCGGGCTTGAACGTGCAAGCGAAAAACAAGCAAGGGTGAAACTATGACGTTATTTTCTGAAGGGTTTTCCTGGCGCGCCCTACGCCTGATGAGCCTGGTATTGGCGGTTTTGACCACGGCTTGCGCTGCGCCTAGCTGGTCCGCCAAATTGACGCGTTATCAGCAATGGCCCACGGCGACCAGTGGCGATACCTATTACATCAAGTCCTCGCCGGACAAAAGCAGTAGTCTGCAATACCAGTCTTTTGCAGATTCTGTACGGGCCTCTATTGGTGTGACCGGACTGGTGCAAGCAGCGGATCTGAAGTCTGCGCGTTTTGTGGTGCAAATGGATTATGGCAATCCGCAAGAACAAAGCTGGGTGCCTCAATTTGCAGATAGTTTTTATGGTCCATCGGCGTGGGGAATCGGGCGCGGCTATTATGCGCCAAATGATGGTTGGGGCGGAGGTTTCTTTTATTCTCCGAATGTAGTGAATGTTCCTGTCACTGTGTATAAAAATTATCTAAATGTAATCATTACAGATAATCAAAACTCGGGCGCAGAAGTGTATCGCGCCACCGCCGTGTCTTATAGCCATTCCGACAACCTGGACCAGCAGATGCCGTTTTTGTCCCAGGCCATATTTGATGGTTTCCCGGGTAATAATGGACAAGTGATTGATATCCGATATCCATTAGCTCGGGATTGAGTCGCCAGAACCCCGGCATTATGTAGGGGATTTATATCAATAAGAAAGGGACCGCTTTTTCAAGCGGTCCCTTTCTTTTGTTTGGTTCCCAAAACTTATTTGATAAGGAACTCTTCACGGCTGCGACCATTGGCTTCAGCATCGATAATCCAGCGTGGTGGGCGGCCACGGCCCGTCCAGGTGTCCTGGGTGCCGGGGTGGCGGTATTTTGGAGGCAGGCTGGTTTTAGGGCCGTTGGAACCAGCACCAGCGCCGCGGCGGGCGGAATTTTCCAGCGCTTCAGCGACTTCTTCAATCGTGATCTCGTTATCTTGCATGGACTTGACGATAGACGCGATGACAGGACGACGCTGTTTGACTCGAAGGGATTTCATCTGCTTTTGCAGACGCAGAATCTCTTTTTCTATCTTTTGCTTCGCGGAGCTGTAAGTTTCGACTGACATATGGGATTCCTGTTTCATGATTGTAGTTATCTGATAAACCCTGCCTGTACAAGCTCGTGTTTATCATGCGAAAACAGTGTACTTTGATTTTCTTGAAAAGATAAGTGGTTTGGATAAAAAATAAACGCTTAATCAAAAAGGTGTTTGGTTTTTGTAATTATTTAAGGTCATTAGACAATTCAATGGCTCTTGATTATTTAATCTAATCAGGGGTTATCATGAATTTGAATGGGTTTATATCAAAACCATATAGGTGGGTTTCTAATTAGGAAGATTTTAAAATAGTTTTAATTCCGTATCAGAAAATGTCGTAATTGGAATTTTTGAACCTATTAGTTCAACAGGCTGATTCATGGTTCTGAAAGCCAGGAAACTGCCCGATCAGTACGTCGGCATCGCATACGGGGGCACATTCTGTTTTAATGCTCAGATGGACGGAAGCCAAGTTGATGTCAGCACGTCTTTTGGTACCCATTTTCGTCCCTTGCAGCCATGGGTTTGCCGGGGATCTGTCAGTAGGAATAAACGATGAAGTTAGTTGATCCGGCTATCAATGCCCTGGAATGCGCCCGTGGACTGTTGCTTGAGCCCTGGGGCTTGAATGAAAGCCATTTGTCCGGCGCGCTCGGTGAGATCTTCACCCATCAGGCTGACTATGCCGACCTGTATTTTCAGTACACCCGCAGCGAAGGCTGGGCGCTGGACGAAGGAATCGTCAAAAGCGGCAGCTTTTCCATTGAGCAGGGCGTGGGTGTGCGCGCATTAAGTGGCGAAAAAACCGCCTTTGCCTATTCGGATTCCCTCAGCCCCGAGGCTTTGCTGTCTTCGGCTCGTGTGGTGCGCTCGATTGCCCGCCAGGGCGGTTCAGGCAAAAGCGGCATTTTGGTGCCAGCCGACACGCAGCGCCCCACCTTGTATACGGGCACAGACCCTATTGCCAGCCTGCCTGCTCCTGACAAAGTAGCCCTGTTGGGGCGACTGGATGCCTTGGCTCGTGCAGCGGACCCGCGCGTGGTGCAGGTCATGGCCAGTCTGGGTGCGGAATACGATGTCGTGCTGGTAGCTGGTAGCGATGGTCGTCTGGCCGCCGATGTACGCCCCTTGGTGCATTTGTCCTTGTCGGTCATTGTTGAACAAAATGGCCGCCGTGAACGCGGCTCGGCGGCAGGTGGTGGACGGGTTGATCTGTCCTACTTCTCCGACGATATGCTGCGCAGCTACGTGGATAAGGCCGTGCGTTCGGCCATGACGAATCTGGAAGCCAAACCTGCGCCTGCCGGTCAGATGACGGTGGTTCTGGGCCCAGGTTGGCCAGGTGTCATGCTGCACGAAGCCGTGGGCCACGGTTTGGAAGGGGACTTTAACCGTCGTGGCAGCAGCCTGTTCTCGGGTCGTATTGGCCAGCGCGTGGCGTCCAAGGGCGTGACCGTCATTGACGATGGCACTCTGGAAAACCGCCGTGGCTCCTTGAATATGGATGATGAGGGCAATGCCACACAACGTACCGTCTTGATTGAAGACGGTATTTTGAAAGGCTATTTGCAAGACACCCATAATGCGCGTCTGATGGGCGCTGCCATTACGGGCAACGGTCGACGCGAGTCCTACGCCAGCCTTCCTTTGCCACGCATGACCAACACCTTTATGTTGGGTGGCGATAAAGACCCTCAGGAAATTATTGCCTCGGTTAAAAAGGGTTTATATGCCGTAGACTTCGGTGGCGGCCAGGTCGATATTACTAGCGGTAAGTTTGTTTTCTCGGCCTCGGAAGCCTGGGTGATTGAAAACGGCAAACTGATGTATCCCGTCAAAGGTGCCACTTTGATTGGTAGCGGCCCCGATGCCATGAACCAAATCAGCATGATCGGTAATGACATGCAGTTGGATTCAGGAGTGGGGACTTGCGGTAAAGAAGGTCAAAGCGTTCCGGTTGGAGTCGGTATTCCTACCGTGCGGATGGAAAATCTGACCGTAGGTGGAACCGCCTGATTTAATTTGCTGGCTAATCAAAATAGATAAAAAGAACCGCCCCCCTTAATTCAAGGTTGGGCGGTTTTTTTATGCTGCTTTTATTGCAGTGCAGCAAATAGAATTTAATTTTGATTTTTGCTCATCAGGCACAGCCGTGCCCGGATTAATGAATATGGTTTTTCAGGTAGCACTTTTCGTTGGCCTGGGTTTGCGGACCCGGATGGCCAGCCAGCACAACAAGGCGCCCGAACACACCATGGCCGAGCCTTGCCAGAAGCTTGACGTCAAGGGAGCCTGCAGCAAAAAAGTAGACAGGGCGGCTGACAATACTGGAATGAAGTAGGAGGCGCCGGCCAGTATGGTGACATTGCCGTGCAAAATACCCACGTTCCAGGCCGCATAGCCAAAGCCCATCGCCATGGCCGCCAGCAGCAAGTAGATCAGTGCTGGAAGGGTAAAGGTCATTGCAGGTGCTCCTTGGCCTAGATATTTCATCCATAAGACGGTGGCTGTCAGCATGAAAAACAAGGTAATGCCATTTTTGCCCTGGCCGATGCGTGCAGTCATGGTGCTGTAGCCCGCCCAGATCAGTGCGCCACTAAAGGCCAGGCCGTAGCTCAAGGGGTTGTCCTGCACATTCAGCCAGATGCCGTGCAGGCTCAAACCTTGCTCACCGCCCAGAATCCAGCTGATACCCATCATGGACAAGAGCAGGCCTGGCGCGATCAGCCAGTTGGCTCTTTGCTTGTTGAACAAAATAGCGGCCACGATGGTAAAGGTGGGCCACAGATAATTAACCATTCCCACTTCAATCGCTTGCTGGC
This sequence comes from Alcaligenes sp. 13f, assembly GCF_020496585.1. Classification (NCBI taxonomy): domain Bacteria; kingdom Pseudomonadati; phylum Pseudomonadota; class Betaproteobacteria; order Burkholderiales; family Alcaligenaceae; genus Alcaligenes; species Alcaligenes sp. 13f. The sequence continues at coordinate 22,195 of NZ_JAHKKC010000018.1, read as the reverse complement.
TGTTGTGGGCGTAGCCAATGGACAGAGCCAGGCACAGCTCATAGCAGACGAACAGAACGCTTCCCCAGATAAGGTAGCGGCGCGGAAAGTCGCGCAAGCGTACCCAGCTAAGCGATAAAAGAAGAAAGACAGAGGCCAGGGTGTAGATCAGTGCGGCGCCGCCAGTCGCACCCAGGTAGTCGCTGACGCTGCGTATCAGGCCGACAATCATGCTCCAAAGAACAATGGCGATCAGACCAATCAGGGTTGCCTTATCAGATTGCTTCATGCGGGTTTCAGTGTCTGCAAGGCACGGCGAGAACAGCAGCAGGCTTTACTTGGCCAAGAGACTTATGGGTTAATGGACCGGGTTTGTATCAGACTGTGCCGGTTTGCAAGCAGGGCTGTGACGCGGCACACCCGGTCTTGAGTGAAAACCGACAGGCCCCCACGGCAAGGGCTCGTGGCAGTTTACTGTAAGCGGCGTGTCGGCTCGAGCCACTCATGGCGAAAAGGGGAGCAGGCAGGGTATTTTCTGCGCCTTGCTGGTCCGCCCCCGTAAGCCAGGGTACTTACATTTTTGGGACTTTGAGTCAGAACCTCTTGTTTATGCTCTCTATGATTTTGAGTGTAAATCGGTTTGACTTGAATCTTTTCTAGGCATATCATTTCAACACGAATTAATCGTGCTGAATTATTTTGTTTGGCTAATTAAATGACCACAGATCAACACTACGATTTACGAATTTTGCGGGCTTTGCGCCAGATCACGCGCTCGATTGCCCTGCATTCCAGGCAGCTGTCGGCGTACAGCAATATCACCGCGCCCCAGTTGATCTGCCTGCGCACCATTATCGAAAAAGGCCCGTTGACGGCCACGGCCATCAGCCGCGAAATGCACGTCAGCCCCAGCACCGTGGTTGGTATTCTGGACCGCCTGGAAGACAAGAAGCTGGTGCTGCGCGAGCGTGGTCGTGAAGATCGACGCATTGTATTTGTCAGTGCGACACCAGAAGGGGAGACCCTGGCACGCGATACGCCGTCCCCCTTGCAAAAGAAGTTGTCGGACGCCTTGAAAGAGTTGCCCGAGCTGGAACAGGCCACCATGACCTTGTCCCTGGAGCGCATTGTGCGCTTGCTCGATGCTGACCCGGATGTTGTGCTGGAGGCCGACGATGCGGCCTCGCCTATTCTTGAGGTCCCGGAAGGGGATGTACCCCCCGAATCCGGGTTGGTGGTTTGACGGACCGACCTAGTCCGGGCAGCTCGGCAGGCAGCAAGACTGCCGCCGACCCTGCCCCCAGTGACCCGGCGCTGATACTGCGTGCGCCCCTGTTGCGTGATGCGGCCGCAATCCATCAGCTGATTGCCGATAGCCCGCCACTGGATCTGAATTCTGAATATCTCTATTTGCTGCTCAGCGAGCACTTTTCCCAGACCTGCGTTGTCGCGCAGCGTGGGGAACAAATAGACGGTTTCATCTCTGCCTACTTTCTCCCCGACCGTCCTGATGTGCTCTTTGTGTGGCAAGTGGCCGTGCATGAGCGCGCCCGTGGGCGTCGTCTGGGGCAGGCCATGCTGGAGCATCTGCGACAGCGTCTGCGTGGCCGTTCCCTGCGCTATCTGGAAACGACGGTCAGCCCCGGTAACCGGGCCTCGCGTGGCCTGTTTGCGGCCATGGCCCGGCGTTGGGGCGCCCCCATGCAGGAACAGGAATTCTTTGATACCGCCTTGTTTGCCGCACAGGCTCACGAGGCAGAACCTCTATTACGAATCGGCCCCTTGGACTCTGGATAAGAGGGGACTTTACGCAAATGAACGGTAGAGCCGGTCTGGTTCGCTGATTGTTGTTTGTCGGCTCAAGACACGCCGTTCTATAACCAGGAGAGGAAATATGACTGATTTAAAAATATTCGACCGGATGGAGTCTGAAGTAAGGGGCTACGTCCGGTCCTTCCCGGTCATTTTCAACAAAGCCCGAGGCTCGGTTTTGGAGGACGAGTCAGGCAGGCAATACATCGATTTTTTCAGTGGAGCCGGTACGCTCAACTATGGGCATAACAATCCCCACCTGAAAGAAAAGCTGATTGAATACCTGAACACCGACGGCTTGGTACACGGTTTGGACATGGCCACCAGCGCCAAGAAATACTTTCTTGAAACGGTGGACAAAGTGCTGCTCAAACCGCGCGGGTGGGACTACCGCTTGCAGTTTACGGGGCCTACCGGCACCAATGCCGTGGAGGCGGCGTTAAAACTGGCACGCCAGGTCAAGGGCCGCCAGAATGTGATTTCCTTTACGCACGGTTTCCACGGCGTCAGCACGGGTTCCCTGGCAGTGACGGCGAACTCCAAGTTTCGTAGTGCAGCGGGTGTGGCCCTGGGCAATACCTCGTTCATGCCCTATGACGGCTACTTGGGACCGGACGTCAATACGATGGCTTATCTGGAGCGCTTGCTGGAAGACCCCAGCAGTGGTCTGGACCATCCTGCCGCGGTCATCGTGGAAACCGTGCAAGGTGAAGGGGGCGTGAACGTTGCTACACAGCGCTGGCTGCGTGAACTGCAACGTCTGTGCCGCGAGCACGACATGCTGCTGATTGTCGATGACATTCAGGTCGGTTGTGGTCGCACGGGCCGTTTCTTCAGCTTCGAGCAGGCCGGTATCAGCCCTGACATCATCACCTTGTCCAAATCCTTGTCCGGTTTTGGCTTGCCCATGTCTCTGGTTTTGTTGCGTCCTGAACTGGACGTATGGAAACCCAGCGCCCATAACGGCACCTTCCGTGGCAATAACCTGGCTTTCGTGACTGCGGCTCAAGCTCTGGAAAGCTACTGGGCCAACGAGGACTTTGAAGCCGAGATCCAGGGTAAGGAGCGTCAAGTGCGCGACTGGCTGGAAAACCTGGTGCACAGCTATCCAGATCGTGGTTTGAGCGTACGTGGTCGCGGCCTGATCCAGGGCCTGGTGACGCCGCCCGGTGCCGGTCTGGCCAATGAAATTGCTGCACAGGCTTTCAAGCAGGGTCTGGTGATTGAAACCTCGGGCGCCCACGACGAAGTTCTGAAGCTGCTGCCTGCCCTGACGATCAGCAATGAAGAGCTGACTCAAGGCCTGGACATTATTGAACGCAGCGTGGCCCAGTGCCTGTCCAAGCGCGGCAGCCAGGCCAAGATTCTGAAGATTGGAGGAGCACGCTAATGTTGGTCAAGAACGTACAAGATGTGATTGGAACCCGTGACGAGGTGCGCACAGACACCTGGGTCAGCCGCCGTGTTTTGCTCAAGAAAGACGGCATGGGTTTTTCCTTTCATGAAACCGTTATTTTTCCTGGCACCGAGACTCACATCCACTACCAGAATCACCTGGAAGCGGTGTGGTGCATCGAGGGCGATGGCGAAATCGAAACCGTTGCCGACGGCAAGAAATACGATTTGGGCCCAGGCGTAGTTTATGCCCTGGACCAGCACGATGAACACTATCTGCGCGGTGGCAAAGAGCCGCTGCGAGTGATCTGCGTGTTCAATCCGCCCCTGACCGGTCAGGAAGTTCACGATGAGAAAGGGGTTTACCCAGCCATCGTGGAAGACTGAAGACCTAAGGAGAGCATGATGACAGTGACCATGAGCGATCTGTACACATCCCGTACAGAACGAACGGCGGCCATCGTCAGCCGCCAGGAGCCGGTGGTGTATCCGGATCCGGTAGGTAGCCAGCCTTTGAACAAGTCCCAGCTGCGGGAGTACGAGGACAATGGCTTTTTGCTGCTGCCTGATTTGTTCAATGCGCAGGAAGTGCAAGCCTTGCTGGGCAATGTGGAAGCCATGAGCACCGATCCCGGCATCTTGTCGCGTGAAGAAGCGGTGGTGGAAAAGGGCAGTCAGGCCGTGCGCTCGATCTTTCGAGTGCACGAGTTAAGCGAGCTGATTGCCCGCCTGGTGCGCGACCCGCGTGTACTGGATGTGGCCCGCCAGATTCTGGGCTCGGAGGTGTATGTGCATCAGTCCCGTGCCAACCTGAAACCGGGCTTTACCGGCAAGGAGTTTTACTGGCATTCGGATTTCGAGACCTGGCATATCGAAGATGGCATGCCGCAAATGCGCGCCTTAAGTTGCTCGGTGCTGCTGACGGACAATAATGTGTGCAATGGCCCCTTGATGCTGGTGCCGGGCTCACACCGTCAGTTCATCTCCTGCACGGGGCAAACGCCGGACAACCATTACAAGGAGTCCTTGCGCAAGCAGGAGTATGGCGTACCCGATCCGATCAGCCTGCGTTTGCTGGTGGATCAGGGTGGCATTGAAGCCATTACTGCCAAGGCCGGTTCGGTGATCTTTTTTGACTGCAATACCTTGCACGGCTCGGCCAGCAATATCTCGCCTTGGCCACGAGCCAATGTGTTTACGGTCTATAACAGCGTGGAAAACTGCGTGGGTGATCCCAAGCAGGGGCTGACACCCCGTCCTGCGCATGTGGCCACTCGCGGGCAGTTCCCTGTCCTGACGCCGTTGAACGGAGCGCTGCTGGAGTCCTAGGCAGAAAGAAGGTCTGCGCCTTGTGCGCAGACCTGGCCGGATAAGACGCTCCCTGGATTTATTTCAGGGGGCGTTTTTTTGTGGGCTCAGGATTGTGAAGAAGAGGGGAGCGGCCAGCGTCTGGGGGCGGGCGTTGGTAAATGACGGGTCTGCACCGTACTGATTGGCCGGCGTCCGGAAAAGCAGTTATCGGAGATGCTCATCAGATATGACTCGGCATGTCCAGGAGTCCTTGTGATGGCTGCTGGACGGGATCAACTGTGTTAATGCACCCAATTAGCAACAATCGCTTATTTATATCCGGGTAATATTGACGGATTAATATCATCCGGGTAAAAATAGAGCCTTCTTACTTGAAGCTCTGGTTTTGACATGAAAACGACTTACCCCAATACCTACACCAGCTTTATGGGCCACCGCCGTATCGCGTCCGGTCCCATGCTGACCAATGTGCTGGCCGTGAAGAAAGTGCTGGAGAGCCGGGTTAACGATCCCGTACTGATCTTTGACGATGTGACAGGCCGTTTTGTGGATGTGAACACCCAAGGGACGGACGAAGAGCTGGCGCAACGCTATGCGCCAGTGGATGCTCCTGAAGTAGAGGTCGAGCAGACAGAAGAAGAGGCTCCACGCGGCCGTGGCCGCCCTAAGCTGGGCGTCGTCGCCCGTGAAGTGACCTTGTTACCCCGCCATTGGGATTGGCTGGCGACTCAACCCGGAGGGGCATCGGTTGCGCTACGCAAACTGGTTGAAGAAGCTCGCCGTGCCAGCGCCGTCAAAGATCAGCGTCGCCAGGCGCAGGAACGAGCCTATAACTTCATGACGGCAATCGGTGGAGATTTGCCTGGCTTTGAGGAAGCGATGCGAGCCTTGTTTGCTGATGAGCTGGAGCGCTTCAAAACCCTGCTGGCTGGCTGGCCGGAAGATGTGCGGGAGCATGCGATCAAGCTGGCTGAAACTCCGGTGACACTTTCGGCCTAACAAGATTTGAGGACAAAGATCATGAATGCCAATCCTGAGCCGCGTGTGTATCTGGAGCCGACACAGGCGTCAGGCCGTGCTTTTGTCATGCGTCATTTGCAGGGCAGCGTCACCATGTTAAATCTGCTGCGCTTTCGCCGTGTGGCGGATTACTGCGCTTGTCCAGAACTGGCTCCTGAAACACCCATCAGTGGAGCAGAGGCGTTTGAGCGATATATCGAACACACTCTGCCATTTCTGCACGCAAGTGGTGGCCAGCTTTTATTTTTGGGTTCTGGCGGGTCATTCTTGATTGGGCCAGAAGCGGAGCGCTGGGATCTGGCCATGCTGGTTAAGCAGCAAAGCGCGGATTCCTTTCTGGCTTTTGCTGATAATACGGACTACTTGAAAGGGCTGGCTCATCGTAGCGCAGCGCTTGAGGATTCCCGCCTGCTGCCTTTGCAGGAGATGGCTACCTTTTCGGCCAAAGCTGCTTGAAGGTGGCTCAGGGCAGAGCCACCTTCAAGTGACGTAGAGCGCAAGTGTTCAAGCCGCCTGAATAAAGTTGCTCAAGAACGCCTGCGTCCGCGCTTCCTGCGGATGGCAGAACACTTGTTCGGGTGGGCCGGATTCCACGATCACGCCTTTATCAAAGAAGCAGACGCGGTCTGAGACTTCCTTGGCAAATTGCATTTCGTGGGTCACCAGCAGAATCGTCAGATCCTGTTCCTGACTCAGCTTTTGAATCACGCCCAGCACTTCGCCCACCAGTTCCGGGTCCAGAGCCGAGGTAGGTTCGTCAAACAGCAGAATGTTCGGTTCCATCGCCAGGGCCCGGGCGATGCCCACGCGCTGTTGCTGTCCGCCGGAGAGCTGGCTGGGGAATTTGTCGGCATGGTCGATCAGGCCCACTAGATCCAGATACTTGGTGGCCCGTTCGCGCGCCTGTTCTTTGGACAGGCCCAGCACATGGGTGGGCGCTTCAGTCACATTGCGCATCACCGTCATATGCGGGAACAGGTTGAATTGCTGGAACACCATGCCCATTTCCTTGCGCATCTCGCGCAAGTGGTTCTGGCTGGCGGGCACCAGCTTGTCATCGACCCGCTCGTGCCAGAGGGGTTTGCCCGCTACCGTGATGACACCTTCGTCGATGGTCTCCAGCGTCATCAGAATGCGCAGCACGGTGGATTTACCGGAACCGGAAGGGCCGATGATGGTGACTTTTTCACCTGGTTCCACCTGAAAGTTCAAGGCGTCCAGCACGGTGACATCACCAAATTTCTTGGTGACATTGTCAAATTGAATGATGGGGTTCGTAGAGTCAGTCATCGCAGGGGGATTCCTTGCTTGGGCAAACGCTGGTCCAGCGCTCGTACCCCAGCGGATGCCAGGAGGGTCAGCAGCAGATACAGGCCGCCCACCATGGACAGGGGAATGATGTAGTTAAAGGTACGGTCACCGATAATCTTGGCCACATTCAGAACTTCCAGTACCGATACAACAGAGAGTACAGGCACGTCTTTCATGATGGACACCAGATAATTACCCATGGCCGGAATGATGCGCGGGATGGCCTGGGGCAGAGTGATGACCATAAAGGTACGCAGCGGGGAAATGTCCAGTGCGCGGGCTGCTTCAGTCTGGCCATGGGTAACGGACTCCAGACCGGCTCGGTAGACCTCGGACAGATAGGCGCTGTACTGCACCCCCAGCGCCAGTGCGCCGGTCAGAAAGGCGGGCAGCACAATCCCGTAGTCCGGTAGCACGTAGTACAGGAAAAATAATTGCACCAGCAAAGGCGTGTCGCGCAGGAATTCGGTCAGCACATAGGCGGGCCAGGAAATCAGGCGCAGACGCACACTTTTCAGGCCTGCCAGAATCAGTCCCAAGACAGCCGCAACACCAAAGCCCAGTACGGCGGCCTGGATGGTGACCCATAAGCCTTTAAGCAAAATAGGCAGGATAGACAGCGCAAATGCTCCGTTGCTGCTGGTGTCCCATTCAATACCAAACAGCATGTTCAGCTCCTTTGCGCACGCCAGCGGCCGGTTGCGCGTTCCAGCAATTTCATCAGGACGGTCAGCACCAGTGCCATGCCGAAGTACATCAGCAAGAGCAGGGTATAGATAGTGGTGCTGTCCTGGGTGAAGTTGCGTATTTGTTCAGCTCTGAAGCTCAAGTCGCCCAGACTGATCAGGGAGACCAGGGCGGTGTCTTTCAGATTTTGCACGGCCAGATTCCCGAAGCTGGGCATCATCTCTGGGATGGCCTGGGGCAGGCTGATGCGCCACAGGGTTTGGCGCTCTGTAAAGTCCAGGGCCTTGGCCGCTTCCAGTTGGGAGTGTGGCACGGCCTGGATGGCACCACGCACCACTTCGGCACCGTAAGCGCCAATGTTCAGGCCCAGGGCCAGGGTGCCGGCCACGACCGGGTCCAGACGCCAGTCCAGCCCCATGGACTCGCCCAGAATAGGCAGGGCAAAGTACAGCCAGAACAGCTGTACCAATAAAGAGGTGCCGCGAAAAACTTCAATAATCGTGACGGACAGCGAGCGCAAGGCGACCGAGTGGGACAGCCTGCCTATGCCCAGGGCAAAGGAGGCGATGGCTCCCACCACGGTTGAATACAGGGTGAGTTGTATGGTGACCCAGGCTCCGTCCATCAGGGCCGAGCTGTAACTTAACCAATCCATATCAGGTTCCAGACAAGGGCAGGCGGTACACCTTCAGTGCGCTGTCGGCCCTTGCAAGGGGCCGCGCAGGCCCGTGCGGCCGCCTTACCCGCAGGTGAAGGATCAGGCTTTACACAGCTGTTCCGTGGATTTCTCAAATGAGTGCTTGGCGTCTTCTTCGGTAAAGCCGTGTTTGCTCAGGATGGCTTTCCATTCATCGGTTTTCTTGAATTCGGCCAGCTCCTTGTTCACGGCGTCGCGCAGGTCTTCGGATTCCTTGGCAAAGGCAAAGCCGCCCCAGCTACGAACCGGGTTGCCATCAATGATGGGGTCCTTGAACTCGGCGGCCAGCTCGACTTTGCCGCCCCCTTTGGAGGCCAGATCACTGGCAGTCTGGCCAGTTGCGGCATAGGCATCGGCACGGCCGGTTGCCACGGTGGAGATTGCATCCGCGTTGTTGGAAATAGTGATCATGCGGTTATCGGGCACGCCCAGGGCCTGCATCATTTCCAGTTGATCGGCACCGGCCATGATGGCGATCTTGTGATCAGTCTTGGCGAAGTCTTCGTACGAGTGAATGTTCTTGGGGTTGCCCTTGGCGACCAGCAGGCCTTCACCGTAGGAGCTGTTGGGCTCGGAGAACAGCACGGTATTGCAACGTTGCGGCAGGATGGCCATTTCGGCGGCCACCATATCAAAGCGTTTGGCTTGCAGGCCGGGGATCAGGGAACCGAAATTAGCGGTTTCCCATTTGATTTCTTTGACGCCCAGACGCTCCATGATGGCCTGGGCCACTTCGGGGCCAGCGCCTTGGGCTTTGCCGGACATGTCCATGTATCCGTACGGAATTTCATTAGCAACGGCGACGCGAATCACGCCGCGCTCTTTGACTTGTTCCAGCGTGACTGCCTGGGCGCTGGAGGCGGCAGCCAGGGTGCCCAGCAGGGCAAAGGCCAACGCGCAGAGGGGCTTGGATTGTAGTTTCATCATGAGTCCTTTTCTCGCCTATACCATTTCGTTATAAATGATTTGTTTTACGAAAGATTTGCAGGGAAATCATAGCTTATAAAATCATTCGTACTCAAATTAAATGTATAGAAACTATCAAGTAAAGGGCCTGCTTAGCCTTTCTATATAAGGAAAGTGGCAGGTCTTAGGGAAAATGCGTGGTGTCTTGAGTACGTGTTTTCACTATGCTCCCAAGGATTAAAGAGCGCTTGTCCTCTCAAAAGCGCCTGGCTTATGCCTACCCCAGATTGATTCATGAATGAGTTCGGCGCGCCTTCGGGCGCGCCGACACCCTTTTGGAAAGTGCGCTTTGGCGCGCTTTCAAACCCTGCTGGTTTGGGAAATGCACAGTACCAAGCGACTGTGCAGACCCCGCAAGAACGCCTGCCACACTCGGTATTGCGTCTCTTGTGCTGGCAGCTGGCGACTTCTTCAGATCAGAAGCGCGGCCAGAAGAAAAAGTTGGTGACAGGCTTACTTAATGCAAAATCGTGGAGGCTCTATGAGCAGAGAAGAGGGCGGTTTTATAAAACAGCATTTGATTTGGGTGCTGGTTGCAGTGCTGGGGGCTTTTGCCCTGGGAACGGTGGCACTAAGCCGGGGGGAGAGCATCAATGCTCTATGGATCGTAGTCGCCGCAGTCTGCGTCTATTTAATTGCCTATCGTTATTACAGCCGTTTCATTGCTCGCAAGGTCTTTGAGCTGGACGCGACCCGCATGACGCCAGCGTGGCGTCATAACGATGGTCTGGACTACGTACCGACTAATAAACACGTGCTTTTTGGGCACCATTTTGCCGCCATTGCAGGGGCTGGCCCCTTGGTCGGGCCAGTGCTGGCGGCGCAAATGGGCTACCTGCCCGGCATGCTCTGGATTCTGGCCGGTGTGGTATTTGCGGGGGCGGTGCAGGACTTCACGGTGCTGTTCATTTCCATGCGCCGCGACGGGCGTTCGCTGGGGGATCTGATCAAGTCTGAACTGGGCACGGTGCCCGGTGTGATCGCCTTGTTTGGCGCTTTCATGATCATGGTCATCATTCTGGCTGTGCTGGCGCTGATTGTGGTCAAGGCTCTGATTAACTCGCCATGGGGCACCTTCACGGTGGCAGCGACGATTCCGCTGGCTATCTTCATGGGGATTTATCTGCGCTTCCTGAGGCCGGGCCGTATTGGCGAAGTCTCGGTGATCGGACTGATCTTTCTGCTGGCCGCGATTGTCTATGGTCAGGACGTAGCGGCGCACCCGACCTGGGGGCCGTTCTTCACCCTGAATGGCGAAGAGCTGACCTGGGCGCTGATTATTTACGGCTTTATTGCTGCTGTGCTGCCCGTGTGGCTGCTGCTGGCTCCGCGTGACTATCTGTCCACCTTCCTGAAAATTGGCACGATTGTGGGTCTGGCCATCGGGATTGTGATTGTGGCGCCCGAGCTGAAAATGCCAGCGACCACCAAGTTTATTGACGGCACAGGCCCGGTCTGGTCCGGCAGCTTGTTCCCCTTCCTGTTCATTACCATTGCTTGCGGTGCCGTGTCCGGTTTCCACGCTTTGATTTCCTCGGGCACCACGCCCAAGATGATCGAAAACGAAACCCAGGCGCGCTATATCGGCTATGGCGGTATGTTGATGGAGTCCTTCGTAGCCATCATGGCCCTGGTTGCGGCTTGCGTGATCGAGCCGGGCATTTACTACGCCATGAACAGCCCAGCCGCTTTGATTGGCACCACGCCTGAGCAGGCCGCGCAAGTGGTGTCCAGCTGGGGCTTCCTGATTACTCCCGCTGATCTGACCCAAATGGCCAGCGACGTGGGTGAAAACAGCATTATTTCCCGTGCCGGTGGTGCTCCTACCCTGGCGGTGGGCATGGCCTTCATCTTGCATAACGTCATCGGCGGGCCGGCGATGATGAGCTTCTGGTATCACTTCGCCATTCTGTTTGAGGCCCTGTTCATTCTGACGGCGGTAGATGCCGGTACGCGTGCAGGCCGCTTCATGCTGCAAGACTTGATGGGTACTTTTGTGCCGGGCTTGCGGCGTACGGAGTCGCTGGTCGCCAACCTGATTGCCACATCCTTGTGCGTGGCGGCGTGGGGCTACTTCCTGTATCAGGGTGTGGTCGATCCACTGGGTGGTATCAACACCTTGTGGCCTTTGTTCGGTATTGCCAACCAGATGCTGGCAGCGGTGGCATTGGTACTGGGTACGGTGGTGCTCTTCAAGATGAAGAAAGACCGCTACGCATGGGTGACCGTGGTTCCCACTATCTGGCTGCTGATTTGCACGCTGGTGGCAGGCTTTCAGAAAATGTTCCACCCCGACCCCAAGATTGGCTTTTTGGCCCACGCCAAGGTTTATCAAAAAGGTCTGGCGGAACAAACTGTCATGGCGCCGGCCAAATCTCTGGAGCAGATGCAACAGGTGATTTTCAACGATTACGTGAACTCCACCTTGTGCGGTCTGTTCATCTTTGTGGTCTTGAGCATGGTGTTCTTTGGCATCCGTTGCGTGCTGAAAGCACGTCGCAGCACGGAGCCGCATTCTGCCGAGACTCCGTACGAGCCACTGCCGGCTCAAGCGGCAGCAGGAGCTTGATATGAAAGGATTATTGACAGGAGCCATTTCGCGCAGTGCCCAGGCAGGGCGGGGCACCGGGCGTTATCTGGCCACAACCTTGCGTCTGATGGTGGGCGTGCCTGATTACGAAACCTATCTGAATCATATGCGGGTGAACCACCCGGATCAGAAACCGATGGAGTACGCCGAGTTTTTCCGGGAGAGACAGCAAGCCCGGTACGGTGGCAAAGGGCGTATAGCCTGCTGCTAGATTAGGCGGCTAAGGGCCAGAACCCAGTGTTCTGGCCCTTTTGCATTTGTGCCTGGCAGTGTGTCATCAGGTTTGTATGTAGATGTAAAAATAAGACAAACAAGGCATCTAAACGATTTATCGTGGTTTTTCGCGATAACACGAAACAAAAGGGCCAATAAAAAACTCAAAACGAAACAATGATTTCGTTTGATGGTGTTTTTTAGGGTCCTGTTGGTATAAATATTTTGTTGTTCTGCGTTTTTGTGGATGAATCTTGCTGGTTTTGTTGGCGGCGCGTCAGGAACTGTGTTAGGATTTTTCCCATGACTTTCGCAACCCCCGTTTTCTTCTTTTATTTTTATGCTTTTCCGATGCCGCTGGTGGAGGAAAGGACGGGTTGCACCAAACACAAGTAAGACCTAAATCCTGAAATAAGCCGCCAGCATAGACCGGGCGGCTTTTTTTTCGTTTGCCCCCGGACCTGGCAAACCAACTGGAGTTCAATCGTGTCGCACAATACTGATGATTTACGGATTCGTGAAATTAAGGAGCTGTCTCCCCCATCCCATGTGATGCGCGAGTTCCCGTGTACCTCTGCTGTATCGACGACGGTTCACAAGGCCCGCCGCAGCATTCACAAGATCCTTCACGAACGCGATGATCGTCTGGTGGTCGTGGTGGGTCCTTGTTCCATCCACGATACCGAAGCCGCCATGGACTACGCGCGTCGCCTGACGGTCGAGCGCAAGCGCTTTGCCCCCGAGCTGGAAATTGTGATGCGCGTGTACTTCGAAAAGCCACGTACCACCGTGGGCTGGAAAGGGCTGATCAACGACCCCTTCATGGATGGCAGCTTCAACATCAATCAGGGTTTGCGTACGGCGCGTGAATTGCTGCTGGCCGTCAACCAGCTGGATTTGCCCGCTGGCTGCGAGTTCCTGGACATGATTACTCCCCAGTACATTGCTGATCTGGTTTCCTGGGGTGCCATTGGTGCTCGCACGACAGAGAGCCAGGTTCACCGTGAACTGTCCTCCGGATTGTCCTGCCCCGTCGGCTTCAAGAATGGCACGGATGGCAATATCCGTATTGCTCTGGACGCGATCAAGGCCGCTTCCCAGCCGCACCATTTCCTGTCGGTCACCAAGGGCGGTCACTCCGCCATTGTGTCCACCGTGGGTAATAACGATTGCCACGTGATTCTGCGCGGCGGCAAGACACCGAACTACGATGCTGAAAACGTTGAGGCAACCAGCCAGGCCATGATCAAGGCCGGCATGGTGCCGCGTGTGATGGTCGATGCCAGCCACGCCAACAGTAATAAAGACTACCGCCGTCAGCCCGAAGTGCTGGCCGATGTTGCTGGTCAGATCTCGGGCGGCGATATGCGTATCTGCGGCGTGATGATCGAAAGCCATCTGGTAGGCGGCCGTCAGGACGTGGTGGAAGGCAAGCCTTTGACCTACGGCCAAAGCATTACCGACGGTTGCATCGATTGGGATGACACGGTGGTGGTTCTGGAAAAACTGGCTGAAGCGGTGCGTCAGCGTCGTCAGGCGCGAGTCGCTCTTGAAGAGGGGGCACTTAGCCACTCATAATAGGGTTTTGCCTTTTTGGAATGCTCATGAATGCTCCCGGTCATGCCGACCTAGCGCGGCGCCCTTTACCTGAAGGTTTTGTAGAAGCCTTGCAGGCTCAGTTCCAAGAGCGTTGCTCGCTTTCTCACGCTGTGCGTGAACACCATGGACGGGATGAATCGCCGTATCCACCCATGCTGCCTGATGTGGTTGTTTTTGCTCGCAGCACAGAAGAAGTGGCCTGGGTGGCACGTCATTGTCATGAACACCATGTGCCCCTGATTCCTTACGGGGCTGGTTCCTCGCTGGAAGGGCATTTTCTGGCGATTCAAGGTGGCGTCAGCCTGGACTTGTCCGGTATGGATGAGATCGTGGCGATTAATGCCGAAGATTTCACCGCCACAGTGCAAGCTGGCGTGACACGCATGGCCTTGAACGAGCACATCCGTGATACGGGCTTGTTTTTCCCCATCGACCCCGGTGCGGATGCCAGCCTGGGCGGGATGGCCGCAACGCGTGCGTCGGGTACCAATGCCGTGCGTTACGGCACCATGCGCGAAAACGTCCTGACTTTGAAGGTTGTGACGGCAGATGGCCGCATTATTGATACGGCTAACCGTGCCAAGAAATCCTCCGCCGGTTACGACCTGACCCGCTTGTTTATCGGTAGCGAAGGCACACTGGGCATCATTACCGAAGTGACGGTGCGTCTGTACCCGCAGCCCGAAGCCATTTCGGCGGCTATCTGTAATTTCCCCGATCTGCGCTCTGCCGTGCAAAGCGTGATCGAGGTCATTCAAATGGGTATCCCGATTGCGCGTGTCGAATTCATGGATACGGCCGCCGTACGTGCCACCAATGCCTACAGCAAGCTGACGCTGAAAGAATCGCCCTTGCTGCTGTTTGAATTCCACGGCAGCCCCAGCGGTGTGCAGGAGCAGGCCCAGGTTGTCCAGGAAATCACTCGTGATAACGGCGGCATGGACTTTGAGTGGGCCGATAAGGCCGAGGATCGTTCCCGCTTGTGGACGGCTCGACACAATGCCTACTTTGCCGGTTTGCAACTGCGTCCTGGCTGCCGCTCCAGCACCACGGACGTTTGTGTGCCTATCTCCGCCTTGGCAGAGTGTGTGGCGCAAACCGCGGCCGATATGGATCAGGCTCCGTTCCCGTACACCATTGTGGGTCACGTGGGTGATGGCAACTTCCACGTCCTGATGCTGCTGGACGCCGATAGTCAGGAAGAGTGGGACGAGTCCGAGCGCTTGAACCATCGTCTGGTAGAGCGTGCCATTGCCATGCAGGGCACCTGCACCGGCGAACACGGTGTGGGCTTGCACAAGATGGAGTTCATGCTGGCCGAGCACGGTCAGGATGCACTGGATGTGATGAGCAGCATCAAGCAGGCGCTGGATCCTCACAACATCATGAATCCCGGCAAGATGTTGCCCCCGCGTCCTCTGGACTGATTCTGCGGTAGTCGCCTTGAAAGCCCAGACCATGTCGTCTGGGCTTTTGTGTCTTGGGCAGCACAGTTTTCCAGAAACCCCAGGTACGGGCGGTGTCTGCCTGTACATGTGTCAGGGCAGGCGTACAATGCCTTTTTTAGTTAGTCAGGTGCGCACTGGGCGCAAAGCCCAGCCAATGCGGCACCTCTCATCATCACTGCAATGACTATTTCCACCAAAAAAGGTCGCGTCGTTATCGGAATGTCCGGCGGCGTGGACTCCTCTGTCTCGGCCTGGCTGCTTAAAGAGCAAGGCTATGAAGTCGTGGGCCTGTTCATGAAGAACTGGGAAGACGACGATGACTCCGAATTTTGCTCTTCGCGCCAGGATTGGCTGGACGCGGCCAGCGTGGCCGATCTGGTCGGGGTCGAGATCGAGGCGGTCAACTTCGCTGCGGAATATAAGGACCGCGTGTTTGCGGAGTTCTTGCGGGAATATTCGGCAGGTCGCACCCCGAATCCCGATGTTCTGTGCAATGCGGAAATCAAGTTCAAGGCCTTTCTGGATCACGCCATGACCTTGGGCGCCGACTGGATTGCCACCGGCCATTACGCCCGTGTGCGTGGCGTGCCCATGGCTGGGGGCGGCACCGATTATCAATTGTTGAAAGGTCTGGATGCTTCCAAGGATCAAAGTTATTTTCTGCACCGCCTGAACCAGGCGCAGCTGTCGCGCACCTTGTTCCCCTTGGGCGAGATCAACAAGCAGGAAGTACGCCGTATTGCCGAGGAACTGAAGCTGCCCAATGCGGCTAAAAAAGACTCGACCGGCATTTGCTTTATTGGTGAGCGTCCTTTCCGCGAGTTCCTGAATCGCTATCTGCCCACTCAACCCGGTCCTATCAAAACACCGGAAGGGCAGGTATTGGGTCAGCACGTGGGTCTGGCTTTCCACACCTATGGTCAGCGCAAGGGTTTGGGCATTGGTGGTGTCAAGGGCAAGCAGCGCGAAGACGGTACCGCCGACGCCTGGTATGCCGCCCGCAAGGATCTGGCCACGAACACGCTGTATGTGGTGCAAGGGCACGATCACCCCTGGCTGTTGCAGTCTGAATTGAAGGCCGAGCAGACCAGTTGGGTAGCGGGCCATCCGCCAGCGCTGGGCCCGATTCATGCCAAGACCCGTTATCGCCAGGCCGATGCGGCCTGCACGATCCTGGCTGCCGAAGGCGACAGCCTGTCTCTTCATTTTGATCAGCCCCAATGGGCCGTAACGCCGGGCCAATCCGTGGTCCTGTACGACGGTGACCGCTGCCTGGGCGGCGGCATTATTCAATAAGAGGCGGGCATGGATCCCATTCTTGTCATCAGTTTGCTGGTGCTGGGTGCCGGTATTGGTTTGGCCGCCGGGCTGCTGGGGATTGGCGGAGGCATGATTCTGGTGCCGTTCCTGACCTTCCTGCTACCGCTGTTTGGTGTGCCGCAAGAGCTGGCCGTGCATGCTTCCATTGCCACGGCCATGGCCACGATTCTGTTCACCTCCTTGTCCAGCGTGAGGGCGCACCATAAACATGGTGCCATTCGCTGGGATGTGGTCAAGGTCATGGTGCCCGGCCTGATCCTGGGTGGGCTGCTGTCGGGCGGCGCGATTTTTGCCATGATCAACAGCACGGCGCTGGCGATTGTGTTCGGTGTGTTCGTCCTGTATTCGGCCTCCAAAATGGCACGCAAGTCGGCCCCGGTGCAAGGCCGTTCTTTGCCAGCCCCATTCTGGATTGCTGCCATGGGAGCCTTGATCGGTTTCGTGTCCGGTCTGCTGGGGGCGGGTGGGGCCTTCTTGTCTGTCCCCTTCATGCTGCGCGGCAATGTGCCTGTGCGGCAGGCCGTCGCCACCTCGGCCGCCTTGGGCTTTTTCATTGCTCTGGCCAATAGCGTGGGTTATATCTGGTCCGGGCAGGCCACCTTTGGCAGCCACCCCGGCATGATTGGTTTTATCTACTGGCCGGCCTTGTTGATTGTTTCGGCCACCAGTATTTGTACCGCCCCCCTGGGGGCCAGTCTGGCCCACAAGATCGATCAGGTGACGCTCAAGCGCATCTTTGCTGGCATGTTGACTGTGCTGGCGATCTACATGATTACGCAGGCCATCACACAGGCTTGATGTTTTCTGGCTGGACTTTGCCATACGCACAGTCCAGCCCATTCAGCTCGGTTTCTTCTGCCGGCTCAAAAACTCCCCCAGCTGTCCAGTGAATTGCTGTTCGTAGCGCAGTCATTGCCTGCTCGCTTTGCGGCAGTGTGCTGCCGTAAGCATGAAATTCGTGCGTCATATCCGGCCAGACATCCAGCCGTATATTGGCCCCTTGCTTGTGCGCCTCTCGGGCAAAATCCCGGATCATGTCGACCAGAATTTCCTTGCCGCCTGCCTGAATGTAGATGGGGGCCAGATAGCGCAGATCCTGTGCAATGGGCGAGAGCCGATCATCACTCCAGGGGCCGTTGCCCTTTAGCCATTGACCGTATTGCAGCGTTTGATAGCCCTGCACCATATCGTAGCGATCATGACCAAACTGGCTGGCGCCGCGTCGTCCTATATCCGTCCAGGGGCTTAGTGCCAAGGCCAGAGAAGGTTGGGGCAGTCCCGCTTGACGCAGGCTGACCAAGCTCATCAGCACCAGGTGTCCGCCTGCCGAGTCGCCTGCCAGGACAATATCCTGGGCGGGGATTCCACGTCCAAGCAGATAGCGGTAGGCGTCTAGCGCATCTTCCTGTTGGGCCGGGTGAGGGTGCTCCGGGGTCAGGCGGTAGTCCACGGCGAAGATGGGTATTTGCAGCTTGTAGGCCAGCAGACGAATGAAGTGGCGCGACACGATTGGGTAGAAAGCATAGCCGCCGCCATGAAAGTACAAGATGGTTTTGCTGCTGTTCGGGCGATCTGGAATGAACCAGTCACCCCGTGGTTCTGGGGACGTGCTGGCCTGCATCTGGACGGGTAAGTCCGGTTCGGCAATCGTGTACAAGCTGTCAAAATAGGCGCGGCCTTCAGCTATGGTTGGCAAGCGGAAGGCGTGGTTGAACTGCTTGCGATCGAACAGGGTGGCGATTTCAAAAGGCACGGACCAGCCGGGCACTAGCGGTTTGGCGATGATACGTCGAGCCAGTACGTCTATGGTGGTGGCCCAGAGGGCGAGGGCGCTTCGGCAACGATGAGACCAGGATCCTTGCAAGATAGTTTTGGGCATAAAAGGGCGGGGCTGAAGTAGGATAAAAGGACTTTCAGTGTGGCCCGGCTTGCCTGGGCCGGATAGAACGGAAACGACCTCCCATGTCTGCTTTGCCTTGTGCCCGTTTGCATCACCCTAGCCGAAAAACGGCGTCCATTATCCATCTGGGCGTGGAGCGTGATACCCGTGCTCTGGATCTGCTGCCGCAGCAACGTCTGAACTGTTATCCGGCTTCGCCCCTGGTGGTGTTGTCCTGGGTTTTCCATGGCCAGCTGCACATGGTGCAGACGCCCGTGGATGGAGGGAGTCCGGTACTGTCAGAGCCCCTGCCCGGCATGCTGTTTGCAGGGCCTTCGCGCACACCTTCCATTAGCTGGTCTCCGGGGCCTGTCCATGCGATTTCGATTGGACTGTACCCGGATGCCTTGAAACGTGTGTTTGGTATCGAGGCCAGCGACTTTCTGGATCAGGTACTGCCCATGGAGCAGGTCTTGCCCGCTGCCAGCTGTCAGACACTTGGGCAAGCTGGCACAGAAGAAGGCCCTTTATTCGAACAACTGGAGGCGGCAATTCATCGTTGTGCTCATGGCTGTCTGGCGACAGAAGGTGCTGCCACCTTGCATCATTGGTTGACGGCATTGGGGATGAGGATGGCAGCAACACGCACGGGAACGGGCTTGCGTCAGATGCAAAGGCAATTCAAGCGTTGGGCCGGGCAGAGCCAGCGTGAGCTGCAGCTGTATGTGCGTGCCGAGCGTGCTTTTGCCTTGGTGCAGCAGCAGGAAAATCCTGTCTGGTCTGATGTGGCGTTGCAAGCCGGGTATAGTGACCAGTCTCATTTTGGCAGAGAGGTCAAACGGGTTTCGGGCTTTTCGCCTGCCCAGTTCGCCCAGCGCATGAAGTCTGATGAGGCCTTCTGGATGTACCGATTGCTGGGCGAGGCCTGAACCAGCAGGCATAAAAAAACCCATTCAAAAGAATGGGCCCTGGCTTGCTGGCGCAACGCTCACTGCGTAGGCGGTAAGGTGCTGGCAAACGAGGGGCGCGCTTGGAGTTTTTCATCCAGGCGTTGCAGATTGCCGTACTGCGAGCGCCAGTCCAGTTCAGGAAAGCGCAGATCCAGATAACCCAGTGCGCAGCCTACGGCAATGTCGGCCAGGCTAAAGCTGGTGCCCATGCAAAAGGACTGGTCACCCAAGGTGTTGTTCATGGATTGCAGGGCGGCGGTAATCTTGCTGTTTTGGCGGTCAATCCAGGCGGGTAGACGCAGCTCTTGGGGACGGCGTTTTTCCACCACGATGGCAACGCAGGCATCAAGCAAGCCATCGGCAATGGCTTCCCAGCATTTGACTGCAGCGCGATCACGTCCGGCTTGGGGAATCAGGCGGCCGACGGGCGAGAGGGTATCCAGATACTCGACGATCACGCGGGAGTCAAACAGATTTGCCTGATCATCCATAATCAGACAGGGGACTTTGCCCAGTGGATTGTGCTTCAGAATATCGCTGTCATCGGCCCACACATCCTCCAGAATCAGCTCGTAGTCGAGCTTTTTTTCCGCCATGACAACACGCACTTTGCGCGCGTATGGGCTGGTGAGGGAAGCTAGAAGTTTCATAAAAAGCTATCAAAAGTTGCAGGCTCAAAAAGTATAGCAGGAACCTATGGGCGAACGTCCCGCAGGCCGGGCCTGAACCTGTCGCTGGAAACAATGTTGGAAAACTGTGGTTTATTCGTCAAAGCCTCGAACAGCCGTCGCATTCTGACCCCATGCTGAACGTGTGGCATACGGGTGCCAGCCTGCAATGTTAGAATGCGGGCTGACTTTATTCCCCCTTCTTTTCTGTAGAACGATGCACATAGCCGATACCCTGAGCACTCTGAATGCCTTGTCGCCATTGGACGGGCGTTATGGCAGCCGTACCGCCCCCTTGCGTGGCCTGTTGTCCGAAGCCGCATTTATGTGGCATCGCGTAGAGGTCGAAGTGGCCTGGTTGATCGGCCTGTCCGACGCGGGTCTGCCCGAACTGCCTACTTTCTCCGCCGAAGCCCGCGAGGTACTCAAGAGCCTGGTGCAGAACTTCTCGGAAGACGATGCCGCCCGCATCAAAGCCATCGAGCGCACTACGAACCACGACGTGAAAGCCGTGGAATACTGGTTGAAAGAAAAAGTGGCCGACCACGCCGAGCTGTCCGCTGCGGCTGAATTCATCCATTTTTCCTGCACCTCTGAAGACATCAACAACACCTCGCATGCGCTGATGCTGACGCGTGCCCGTGAGCAGGTGATCCTGCCGCAACTGCAAGAAGTGTGTGATGCCATCAAGGCTCAGGCCCGCTTGCACGCCGAGCAGCCTTTGCTCTCGCGCACCCACGGTCAGCCAGCCAGCCCCAGCACCATGGGCAAGGAATTTGCCAACGTGGCCGCTCGCCTGCAAAACGCCATTGCGGCCATTGCTGCGGTCCAGCCTCTGGCCAAAATGAATGGTGCCACCGGCAACTACAACGCTCACTTCTCGGCTTACCCCGAAATTGATTGGCCAGCCTTCAGCCAGAAAGTGCTGGCTGGTCTGGGTCTGACGCAAAACGTCTACACCATTCAGATCGAACCCCACGACTGGATGGCCGCTCTGTTTGACGCCATCGCTCGCGCCAACACCATCTTGCTGGACTTCAACCGTGACGTCTGGGGCTACATCTCCCTGGGTTACTTCAAGCAGCGCCTCAAAGAAGGCGAGATCGGTTCGTCCACCATGCCGCACAAGGTCAACCCGATTGACTTTGAAAACTCGGAAGGCAACCTGGGCCTGGCCAACGCCATGCTGCGCCACCTGTCCGAAAAGCTGCCTATTTCCCGTTGGCAGCGTGACCTGACCGACTCGACCGTGCTGCGTAACCTGGGCGTGGCTCTGGGTTACAGCGTGGTGGCTTACGACGCCTGCCTGCGTGGTCTGGGCAAACTGGAACTGAACGCCGCGGCTGTCGATGCGGACATCGACGCATGCTGGGAAATCCTGGCCGAGCCGGTTCAAACGGTGATGCGCCGCTACGGTTTGCCCCAGCCTTACGAGCAACTCAAAGCCCTGACACGTGGTCGTGGTATTACTCAGGAAGCGTTGCGCGAGTTTATTGGCGGTCTGGAACTGCCCGCCGACGCTAAAACCTATTTGCTTGAGCTAACTCCACGCAGCTATCTGGGCGTGGCAGTAAAGTTGGCCCAGGCGATCTAAATCCAAACGGCTGTGTTCTTGCACAAGGGCACAGCCGGCCGGGTTTCTTGAGCCAGTGCTTTATGAAGTGTTTTATGTTTCATCACACAGGAGTTCACATGAAAAAATTCGCGTTTCTGACTGCCGCTGCCGCCTTGTGCGCTGCGTTTGTCACGCCTGCTACCGCCCAGTTTGCCAAGCCAGAACAGGCCGTGAACTACCGTCAAGCCAGCATGTCGCTGATTGGCTCGCACTTTGGTCGTATGGCTCCCGTGGCCAAAAAAGAAGCACCGTATGATGCGGCTGCAATCGCTAAAAACGTAGAAGTGCTGACGGTTTTGGCGGCTTTGCCTTGGGGCGCATTTGGCGCTGGTACCGAAGGCGGCGAGACCAAAGCTGAGGCCTGGAGCGATGCTCAGGGTTTCAAGCAAGCTACCGATGATTTCACCGCTGCCATCGACAAGCTGAAAGTGGCTTCCGATTCGGGCGACTTTGATGCTTTCCGCGTGGCTTTCGGTAATGTGGGCAAGTCCTGTAAGACTTGTCACGACGCTTACCGCAAAGAAAAATAAGCAACAGGTTTGCTTAAAAAAAAGCCCTCGAAAGAGGGCTCAGACTGCTGATAAACCCCTGGTTTTGCGCCCTGGGGTTTATTTTTTTGTTCTCCCGCCCAGGCGATGAGGTGTCGCTCACGATTCTACGGTTTTCGGTCGATCAGGCCTCAGATCACACCATCAGGCCGTTTGCGGGCCGGGGGCAAGCTCGCAGGCGCGTGAA
>NZ_JAHKKC010000017.1:0-85080 GCF_020496585.1 Alcaligenes sp. 13f | reverse complement strand
AACGGCGCCGCTCAGTTCCTTATCGACGGTGATGGGTGGGGCGGGAGAGTTCTCGCGGTGTCGGTCCGGCATTGGCCGATAGTTCAGGATGTCCCTCCACCCCGACACCTTAACCATACAAGTTCAGGATGCGCCCGTAGCTATCTCCTGACTAGGGTACCGGTGCGTAGCACCGGCAAGTGCTCAGCCCGGACACCCCAGCAGGCCGACTGAATGGCGTTTTCACAGAGACTTCTTTTATCCACTAATCAATGTTCTTTCACCCAGCTTGTTCCTCCACGCTTCTTTCTATTAGTCTAGTGAGCGAAGTAATAAGCATTTTCGACGAGGCACCACATCGTTCAAAAGGAGCCAGGATGGCAGGGCAGCAGCATGTATCTGGAGTGGCGGGCATTATTCTGGCGGCGGGCCTGGGTAGGCGGTTCGATCCGTCGGGCCAGCAGTTGAAGCTATTGGCCAAGACTGAAGATGGCAGAACGATGGTGCGCCGCGTCTGTGAGACGGCTTTGTCCGTGCTTGATGAAGTGCTGCTTGTTTGTGATGTCCATGAGCAGATTTTGCGTCGGGAGCTGAGTGGCTTGCCGGTCAGATTTGTTCAGGCACCTGAGGCCATCCGCGGTATGGGTGTCAGCCTGAAAGCCGGGATCCACGCTTGCAGTCCCCGTTATGGTTATGTCGTTCTGCTGGCGGATATGCCTTGGTTGCGGCCAAGCACCGTAGCGGCGGTGGCCCAGGCTGTGCAGGATGGGGCCGGAATTGTACGTCCCGTTTTGAATGGCCAGCCCGGCAACCCTGTTGGCTTTGGATTGGAATGGCATCAGCAGCTTTTGGAGCTTGCAGACGAGCAGGGCGCGCGTGGCTTGTTGCAGGCCAACAAGGATCAGACCTTGTTTGTGCCTTTGGTGGACGAGGGGATTTTGCGCGATGTGGACACCCCCAGCGATTTGAGGATGCCCTAAGCATCGAATTAGCCGTGACCGCGCTGTTTGGCGATTTGCTGGCGTTCCAGGCGGCTGATGTAATGCTGAATTGCCATCTGCGTGGAGGCAGACAGGTCAATGAAGGTACAGCCCAAACGTTGAATCTGTTTGCCATTAGGCAGTTGCTGCGTTTCCGTACGCGCTACTTGTAGCGCCACAACAAAAGAACCGGCTTGCGGCAGTTCCAGCAGGGATTCGGTTTTATGCGTGCCGATCACCTCTGCCAGGGTTTGCGATTCGTCCACCAAAGACAAGCCGCCACCACTGATGTCGTGCAGCAGAAAGCTTTTGGACTCGTTATTCAAGCGCAAGATCACCATGGCCGGTTCGCTGACGGGTACGTTGACGCGGAAGAACTCGCGTCGCTGCAAGCGGCGAATGGATTCGGGGATCGGGATCGCCAAGGCTGGCTGACCTTCGTAGGACACGACCTCTGGGGTGGGGCCCTGAAACGTCACCTTGATCTTGTCCAGCGAGGTCTCGAAATGGGTGTGTTCGGACTGCAGCAGATTGCGGGTTTTTTCTTCTTTGTTGGCGGTATCAATCACCACCACGTTATTGTCCAGATCAATATCCAGAATGGTGGTGACAATCCGGTCATTGCCCTGATTGGCTTCCATGTGCAGTAACAGGCCCCCTTTTTCGATAGCCCGTAAAACACGCAGAATTTCAAACTTGGACTGGATCTGATACGGATCGTCTTCGGTGGGAGGGAGCGTAGAAGTCATGGGTAGGGCGGCAAAAAGAGATCGGTAAGTGACTGTAAGGGATTGTACGCGCCAGAGTAACACTCTGGGCGCGCTTTGGCGTGTGAAGTCAGCTAGTTAACAGCCTAAGTATTTAGGCTTGGTTTAAATGATGCAGGGCACAACGTGCTGCTGCTAAATCCCACGCAGCCGAGCCTACTGATTTGAAGAACAAGGGCTTGTCTTTGGGGGCTGGGGTACGCAGCGCCTGGTGAATGCTGTGGACTTGCTCCCAGTCCACGCCGGCCTGGATCAGGTCGCCTGCTTCCTGGCGGGCGCCGGCGACATCATCGGCATATAGACGGCTGGCCAGCAAGGTGTGGGCCTCGAACTCGGCCATATCCGGTTGAAAGGCTCCCAAGCCAATCAGCAAGCGATCAAGGCGTGCGGGTTCGTGATACACGGGTGTCAGGCTGGAGGTCAGGGCGATCAGTACATCCGTTTTTTCCGGAACAGCCGTGGTGGCCTGGACCCGGTCCCCGAATCTGGCTTGCAAGGATGTGGCCACAGCCTGTGCACGGTCTGGGTTACGGCCCGTCAGGGTGACGCGTGCTTTGGGGTACAGCGTCATGATGGCATCGCAATGCGCGACAGCCTGCTGTCCGTACCCCAGCAAAGTAATGTGCTCCGGTCCTTGGGGCCACAGGGCTTGAATACCCAGCATGGATACTGCTGCAGTACGGCGTTCGGATAGGGTGGGTGCATCCAGAATCAGTAGCGGCAAACCGTTCTGGGCGTCGTAGACGCTGACCAGGCCCTGGATACTGCCCAGTTCCTGCTGCTGGTTGTCCAGCATCACATTAGCCAGTTTATGAACACCTATATCGTGTGAAACCGCTGGCATGGACAGCATTTGCCCCGTTTGGGGATAGTCCAGAACCTGACGGGTTGGGGCGACGATAGTGCCAGCAGCGTACTGGGCCATGGCTTTGCCTAGCTGGGCGACCAGTTCAGGATAAGGCAGGGCACGAGCAGTCTCTTCAGAGGACAGGACGGTATAGGAAGCTTGCGTCATTCCAGGGTCTCCATGGAGTCGGTCTGTGGGGGATGCCGGACTATTGAGAAACCAGTGTAGCGTAGGCCCAGCCCAGGACAATAGGGCCTTTCCGCCAGTGATCTATTGACCCACCTTGACAATTAATCCGCCCCGCCTGGCGGCCTGTCGCGGCATAATGAGGCCTGATATCAGCACCTGCCCACGCGCGGGGCCGTGCATTGGGGAGAAAAATAATGAGTTTGCTTAATTCTGTTGTGTCGGCCTTGTCGGCTACGGATTCCAAATCCAAAGAGCAGGGCGCTTTGTTGCCCGCCCTGATTCAAGTCATCAGCAGCTATCCAGGCGGTTTGAGCGGCCTGATCGAGCGTTTTCGCTCGGGCGGGTTTGGTGATGTGGTGTCGTCCTGGATTTCGCAGGGCAGCAATCAGGAAATCGGCCAGCAGGATTTGCTGGGCGTGATGGGGCAACCGGCCATCAAGCAATTGGTGGACCTGTCGGGTTTGAATCAGCAAAGCGTGCTGGATAATCTGAAGATCATGCTGCCGTCCCTGATCAATCAAGCCAGCCCCAATGGTCAGTTTGATCCATCTCACATTACCGATGCCAGCAGCCTGCTGGGTGGTTTGACGCAGTTGTTTCGCAAGTCCTGATTCTCTTGCGTCCGTGACACGGTCTGTCTGACAGCCGTATTGCCAAGAATGAAAAAAGCCTGGAGTCGGTGCAATACCGATTCCAGGCTTTTTTGCTTGATGCAGAAAAACCTGTACAGCAATTCCGGCCTGTACAGGTTTTTGGGCCTTAACCGCGTGCCGCTGCTTCCAGAGCTTGTTCCAGATCGGCCAGAATGTCGTCGATGTGTTCCAGGCCAATGGACAGACGCACCATGTCTTCGCTCACGCCCACAGCGGCCAGTTCTTCGGCATTGAGCTGACGGTGAGTTGTGCTGGCAGGGTGGCAAGCCAGGGATTTGGCATCACCAATATTGACCAGACGCAGCACCAGGTTCAGCGCGTCGATAAAGCGAGTACCGGCTTCAATGCCGCCTTTGATACCAAAGGACAAAATCGCCGCAGGCTTGCCACCCATATAGCGCTTGGCCAGTTCATGATCCGGATGGTCAGGCAAACCGGCGTACTTCACCCAGGACACTTGTGGGTGCTTGTTCAGATACTGGGCTACTTTCAGGGCGTTTTCTGTATGACGCTCCATGCGCAGAGGCAGGGTTTCGATGCCTTGCAGGATCTGGAAAGCGCTCAAGGGGGCCAGGGCAGCGCCGGTATTGCGCAGCGGAGCCACGCGGCAGCGGCCGATGAAGGCGGCTGGGCCAAAGGCTTCGGTATAGACCACGCCGTGGTAGGACGGGTCAGGCGTATTCAGGATGGCAAAGCGATCTTTGTGCTCGGCCCAGGGGAACTTACCGGAGTCCACGACCATGCCCGCAATGGTGGTGCCGTGACCGCCCATGTATTTGGTCAGCGAGTGCACGACAATGTCGGCACCGTGCTCGATAGGACGGCACAGGGCAGGCGAGGCCACGGTATTGTCTACAATCAGGGGTACACCATGACGGTGAGCGGCATCGGCCAGGGCACGGATATCGATGATGTTGCCAGCCGGGTTGCCGATGGTTTCGCAGAACACGGCACGAGTGCGGTCGTCGATCAGGGCTTCCAGTGCTTCGATATCATTGGGTTGGGCAAATTTGACGGTAATGCCCTGGCGCGGGAAGGAGTGCGCGAACAGGTTGTAGGTGCCGCCGTACAGTTTACTGACGGACACAATGTTGTCGCCGGCCTCTGCAATCGTTTGGATAGCATACGTGATGGCTGCCATGCCAGAGGCTACTGCCAAGCCCGCAATCCCGCCTTCCAATGCTGCAACACGCTCTTCAAGCACGGCATTGGTGGGGTTCATGATGCGGGTGTAAATATTGCCGGGCACCTTCAGGTCAAACAGATCCGCGCCGTGTTGCGTGTTGTCGAAAGCGTAGGAAGTGGTCTGGTAAATCGGAACAGCAACGGCTTTTGTGGTCGGATCTGGCTGGTAGCCAGCATGAATGGCAAGAGTCTCTAGTTTCATGGTTAATTCTGGAATTGATGATCAAGTGGCTTATATAAGACAAAGCAAGCATAACCCCTGTATGTAGAGAAAAGCATCTAAGGGCGCAGACATTAATACTATGCCTTTATTTCTTTTGGTAATAATGGCGAATTACTGACAACAGGCTCTGCTTTTTAAAGTGCGGGTGGATATTTCTTATTTTCGTTACTTCGCAATGGCCCGACATGGGTTAGCATTTCGTATCCGGGCAGATGGCGTGTTGCATCCTGCCCCGAGGTCCTAGAGGCTTACATGAAAGTATGGTTTAAGCGGGGCTTATTCAGCCTCGTCGTTTTAGCTATTGTCACGGTGGTAGGCGGGGCGATTTTCCTGCTGACATTCAATCCCAATTCGTACAAGCAGAAGCTGGCTGACATCGTCCAGCAAAAGTATCAGCGTACGCTCAAGATTGACGGTGATATCGAACTTTCTTTATTTCCCCGCATTGGCCTGTCCGTGCAGGGGCTGTCCCTGTCTGACCGTAATTCGGAAGATCCTTTCGCTTCTTTGGAAAGCGCCCGGTTTGCGGTGGCCTTGTGGCCTTTGATCAATAACCGCCTAGTAGTGGACCACGTTGCTGTTACCGGCTTCAAAGCCTGGATTGTGCGCGATGAAGAAGGCAAGCTGAATTTTGACGACTTGCTGCAAGCCCCGCCGGCTGGCCCTCACCTTCCCCTTGCCCGCTCGGGCGTATCCTTGTTGCCCGCAGCACAAGCTGCCGAGGCGCCTCAGACAGCCGAGCCTGCACCCGAATCCTTGCCTGTTCCTGAATTGATTGCCAAGCGCTCGGGCAGCGAAACGGATTTCCAGATTGATATTGCAGGTCTGAGCCTGAAGGGTGGTGAGATTCATTACTTCAGCAAACGCAGCAATGTAATTGGCCGTTTATTGCAGCTGGAAGTGAACACGGGCCGCATGACGTTTGGTCAGCCTTTTGATGTAGCTTTCAAGAGCCGCTTGTCGGGGGACTATCCCGTGGCGGATGGTGTGCTGGAAGGGCAAGGGCAACTGAGTCTGGACCCTGCTTCCAAATCCTACGGCGCACAAAAGCTGAACTTGAGCTTTATCGGTGATCTGGACCAGCTGCAGGCACAAAGCCTGACACTTAAGGGCAATGTGGCCTACAAGTCGGCCCAACGCCAGTTCAGCGCCACCAATCTGGATACCCAATTGCAAGGTCAGTGGTTGGGCGCTTACCCGGTCAGCGATCTGAATGCCACGCTAAATACGCCCAAGATGGAAATCGACAGCGTCAGCGACCTGGTGTCTTTCGAGAAGCTGGCGCTGCGTGTTCGTGGCAAAAATGAAGATCAGAATCTGGATCTGGCCCTGGATGTGCCTCGTATCCAGGTATCGCCTGCCCAGGCTGAAGGCTCGCCTGTCGTTGCCAGCCTGAAAGTCAGCGGCCCCAAGGTCCTGGGTTTGGGTTTGACGCTGCAAGGCTTGTCCGGTAATAGCCAGGAATTGATATTTGAGCAGGCCAAGCTGGACGGCGCCATCAAACAAGGCAGCCGTGTGGCGCAATTGAAGGCCAGTTCTCCCATGCAGTGGCAACCATCGAATGAGTGGCTGCGTCTGCCGGAGATTCAAGCCAATATCCGCGTGGAAGACGAGGCCGACGCAGGTAGCCGCTTCGAGATGCCGCTGACGGGCCAGGCAGACCTGAACAAAGGCAAACAAGAATACAGTGCGCAGCTAAGCAGTAGCACCGAGCAGGCTCAAGGCAGTCTGGATGTAAGCTTGCAAGATAAGGGTAAAGGGCCGTTGCTGAACGCGGTACTCAAAGCGGACAAGCTGGACCTGGACGAACTGCGTTCGATTTTCTGGGTGACAGCCCCCGAAGTGGTGACCCCACCGGAGCCGGAGCCAGAGGCTGAAGCGCCGGAAGCCGGTGCCGAGCAGGAGCCGGGCGCAGAGGAAGCTGAACAAGTCGAGCAGCCCAAGGCAGAGCAGGCAGAGGCGGCTCCCGCAGCCGAAGAAGTGGTTGAAGAAGCTTCCTCTTACGCTTGGCTGGATACGCTCAGCTTTGATCTGCGTTTTGAAATCGAGAAGCTGCGCAGCCTGGGTGTGGTGATGGATCAGGTGAAAGCTCAGGTCAAGAACCAGGGCCAGTTGATCAATTTGTCGCAGTTCAATGCGCAGGCGTATGAAGGTCAGCTTCAGGCCAAGGCCAAGGTTGAGCCCGGCAAGCGCTTCGAATTGGGCCTGAAGTTGCAGCAAATGCAGGTCGGTTCGCTCTTGCTGGATGCGTTCGGCAATGACTACCTGGCCGGCAAGGGCAATGTGGATCTGAACCTGAAGGCTCAAGGTGCCACAAGCCAGGAGCGTCTGAATGCTCTGGAAGGCGGCCTGACGGTCGATTTGCATGACGGCAGCTGGCGCAGCGTTGATCTGGACCAGAGCGTGCGCGATATCAACGAAGCCGTGCGCAATGCCTTTGGCGGTCAGATTCCTTTGCTGCTGCCCCAGTCCGATCCTTTGCGCCGCACGGTGTTGAACCGTTTGCAGGGCAGTCTGGATATCAAGAAAGGGCAAGCGACTTTCCGTAATTTACGGGCCACCACCCCGATTCTGACGGTGACAGCGGCTAAAGGCGCCACGCTGGACCTGGTAAATCAGCAAGCAGATGTGACTTTGCAGGCTCGCCTGAACCACAACAATCTGGCCGTGGAAGAGCGCAAGTCCTTCCAGGACCTGCGCAATGTGCTGATTCCTATCCATATCTCCGGCCCCTGGACAGGGCTGTCCTACCAGATTCAGTGGAAAGACATTGCCAGCAACTCCATCAAGAAGGCACTGCAAGACGGTTTGCTGGATTTGTTGAGCCAGCAAGCTTCAGAAGCTAAAGCAGAGTCCACCCCCGATGTGAAGTCCGAGGTGAAGCAGATCATCAAGGAAGAGTTGGGGGCCAAGGTTCCACAAACCGTGGGCGAAGCCATGAAGCAGTGGTTCAAGCCATGAGCACCAGTTCAGCGTTAAGTTCGCCTGACCAGACGGTTTGCCTGTTGCAAGGCGGCCCGTCCCTTAGTGACGGCAAGGCACTGGCCTGCAAGGGGCGATGGGTGCTGGGGAACGATCAGGGGCAGGTTCTGGCCGCCGATGCGCTGCCTGCTTTGGCCGAGCTCAGTATGGAACTGCGTTTTGGCCAGCTGGTGTTGCGCGCTCCCGGTATGTTGCGCCTGGATATTGAAGTGGATGTTATTGAAGACGATCCGGATTCCTTTTCCCTGTGGCAGGAAAATGGGCAATCCGTGCAATTGGTAGACGAAGGGGATTTGCCTGCCCAGTGGTTCAGCCGCTATACAGGCCAGTCGCTGCGTCTGTTAAAGCGTTTGCCCCAGGCTGAGTAAGCTGTCTGCGCGGTGATCCATATAGAACAAGCCCTGCTCATGGCAGGGCTTTTTTTATTCTGCTTATGTCGTAGGTTCGGACTGTAGCCGGCGATAGCGGGCAAGCAGCGTTTCCTGGCTTTCCTGGTGCTGGGGGTGAACCTCGATACATTCGACCGGGCACACTACCACACACTGCGGCTCATCAAAGTGGCCGACGCATTCTGTACACAGGTTGGGATTGATCTCGTAGATCTCCTCGCCCATGTAAATAGCCAGGTTAGGGCACTGCGGCTCACAAACGTCGCAGTTAATGCATTCTTCAGTAATGTGCAGTGCCATAGCGCAGTGTCCTGATAAGCGTGGTCCTTGGATTTGACCAGTCGGTCACCCTACAGTGTAGTACGGACCGCTGCGCAGGGCGAGTTCAGGTGGCTGAAACCGTTTGCTGATTGCGTTCCTTGGCTTTGGTTTGTAGCCAACGCTCCACGGACGGGAACACAAATTTGCCTACATCACCGCCCAGAATGGCAATTTCGCGCACGATGGTGCCGGAGATGAACTGGTACTGATCCGAAGGAGTCATGAACATGGTCTCGACTTCGGGCAGCAGGTGACGGTTCATGCCCGCCATTTGAAATTCGTACTCAAAATCGGACACGGCGCGCAGGCCACGTACGATAACGCGACCATTTTGTTCGCGTACAAAGTCCTTGAGCAGGCCGGAAAAGCTTTTCACTTCCACGTTTGGATAGTGGCTGAGCACTTCGGAGGCGATCTCAACACGCTCTTCAACGGTGAAGAAAGGGCGCTTGTTCTGGCTGGAGGCCACACCGACCACAACGTGATCGAAAAGGTTGGCGGCTCGCCGGACCAAGTCTTCATGGCCTCGTGTCAGGGGGTCGAAGGTGCCGGGGTAAACAGCTGTGATCATGGTGCATCCGCGTAAGTGGTTCAAGTTGGCAGGTCGGAGTCCGGGGGGAGCGGTGCAGGCGTCCCGGAAAATTCGGCATTATTGACTGTTTTTTGCATCGCAGCAAATCGCAACAAATGATAATGTACCTGCCCTGCCTTATCCTGTCGTAGTATCCCGTATTGATCTGGGGCTTGTATAGGGGTTTCGGACTCAATGTAAACCAGTGCGTCCGGTGCCAGCACATTGGGCAGCAAGGGCCAGATACGTTCCATCCAGTCCTGCGCAAAGGGCGGGTCTATGAAGACCAGATCGTAGCGCATCTGGCTGCGCTCCAGAATATGGAGGGCGTCGCCCGCATGGATACGGACGTGGTCTGCCTTGAGTTTGGTACGCAGGCTGCGCAAATTGCTGACAGCGGGTCCGTGGCGTTCCACCATTTGTACAAAGGCGACACCGCGCGAGGCCGCTTCAAAGCCCAGGGCTCCGCTACCGGCAAACAGATCCAGCACGTTCTTGTTGCTGAATTGACCGCCCCAGAAGTGGTTAAGCCAGTTAAACAGCGTTTCGCGCACACGATCCGGGGTGGGCCGCAGACCGGGTGCATCGACGACTGAAATCGGTGTGCGGCGGTAATCACCACCTACAATACGGACAGCATGTTTTCTCATTAGCGCTTTGATCGGATAATGTGGTCATTCAACAGAATTTTCTAGTGTAAATCGTATGTTCAGTTTTTTTAAAAGAAAGAAGGCCAAGCCAGAGCCACAAGTCACTCAAACGGAGCTGACCGAGCCGCTTTCTCCTGCCCCGTCTCAGCCCCAGGCTGACGCGGCAGATGCATCCCCCGCTGTATCGCAGGAGCAAAGCACGCCGGTTCAAACGCCGGTGGCCTCGCCTGCTGTGGCTTTGGATAGCCAGGCAGCCAGCCAGGCTGAACATCGCGCTGCTTCCGAGTCTACGCCCACGCAGCCAGAGGTGCCACAACCCGCCCCGGCCAGTGTCCCGACCCCAGAGCCTGCCCGTGTCCACGAGCCGCAAGTGCAGCCCGTACCTGAACCCGTTCGTATTCCCGAGCCGGAGGTGCAGCCTGTGCCGGAGCCAAGCCGTGCTCCGGAGCCCGAGGTCGAGCCAGTGCCTGAACCCGAGGTGCAGCCGATTCCCGAGCCGGTACCGCAACCGGAACCCGAGATACAGCCGACTCCTGAACCGGAGCCAGAGATTGTTCCAGTTCCTGCGCCACAGCCTGACCCAGCACCTGCCCCGACGCCAGAGCCAGAAGCCGCCGCACCTGTGGTGAAAACTTCCTGGATGGCACGCTTGAAACAGGGCTTGTCGCGTACCGGTCAGAGCTTGAGCAGCCTGTTCGTCGGTGCCAAGGTTGATGAAACGCTGTTCGAGGAACTGGAAGACGCCTTGCTGATGGCAGACGCGGGTGTTGAGGCTACCGAGAAACTGATTACCGCTTTGCGTGCTCGTGTTCGTAAGGAAAAAATCAGCGATGCAGCCCAAGTCAAACAAGCCCTGTGCGACATCCTGACCGATCATTTGAAGCCCCTGGAGAAATCCTTTCCTCTGGAATCGAGCAAACCACTGGTAGTCATGATTGCCGGGGTGAATGGTGCAGGTAAAACCACGTCTATTGGTAAGTTGGCCCACACCTTCCAGGAGCAGGGCGCAAAAGTCTTGTTGGCCGCCGGTGATACCTTCCGTGCTGCCGCTCGTGAACAGCTGATTGAGTGGGGCACCCGCAATAACGTCAGTGTTATTGCTCAGGACGGTGGTGACCCCGCCGCGGTGGCGTTTGATGCTGTGCATGCAGGGCGTGCCCGCGATATGGGCGTGGTCATGGTGGATACCGCCGGCCGCTTGCCAACCCAGCTTCACCTGATGGAAGAGCTCAAGAAGATCAAGCGCGTCATCGGCAAGGCCGATGGTCAGGCTCCTCATGAAATTCTCTTGATTGTGGACGGCAATACCGGCCAGAACGCCATTTCGCAGATCCGTGCCTTTGATGCAGCCTTGGGTCTGACTGGCCTGGTGGTTACCAAGCTGGACGGTACGGCCAAAGGCGGTACGCTGGCTGCCGTTGCTGCCTGTGCGCAAGGCGTACGTCCTATTCCGGTTTACTGGATTGGCGTGGGCGAGGGCATGCAGGATCTGCAGGCCTTTGTGGCCCGTGAGTTTGCGTCGGCCTTGTTGGGCATGAACGCTTAAATCCAAGTTTGGCTGTCAAAAAAGCGGCGATGTCTTTACAGGCATCGCCGTTTTTTTATTCCTGAGCCTTCTAGGAAAAGAGCGCTACGTAGTGGCAAGCAAAGGCTCAGTGCACAGTGGGCTTTTCAGTGCTTTTGGCGTTCAGCGTCGCAGAAGCTCTGTTTGCGGCTGATGCTGATCCAAGGCATTGAGCGCATGCTGTGCATGGGCGGCACGACCTTGGCGGGCATGCGTCAGCCAGTCCCGCGCAAACTGCGCTTGTTCGGGGTTGGCCGCATGTTGGGCATACCAATCCAGCGCCACGTCCACGTCGGTGACTGCACCAATCAAGGCCTGACATTCGCGCAGCACTTTGTGCAGCCCTTGCTTGTCGGCTGCGCTGGGCAAAAACTCCAGGCAGTAGCGCAGGCTCTTGATACGGTTGCGCAAACGATGCTGCTTGTCCTGGCTGATCTGCGCAAAGCGTTGGCTGCGTAGTTGAATTGTCTGGAACCAGCGGCTGATACGGGCTTCGATCAAATGTTCGGGCTGAGGCACACCATTCAGTTCCAGCGTAGGGCCGCAAATCAGGCTTTGCAGATTACTTAACAGCAGGGACTGAAACTCGGCTGCACTGGCCAGTTGGACCGGGTCGTGCTCCAGATGGGCAGGAGTAGGCTCAGGTGCGGGGCCGGGCATTCCCGCTTGCAGCAGCAAGGGGGTGATTTCCAGGTGTACCAGGTCATGGTCGCGTGCCTGACCAAACAGACCAAAATAATGTGTCAGACGCGTATTGGCATACCCTTCGCTAGCCGATAGCCACATTTTGAACAGCTTGCGGCAGGAGCGCAGACGGCGCAGACCCACGCGCATCAAGGCCAGATAGTCGGCCTGACGGGAAGAGTCCGGACGTATGCCATCCACGCCGGCCAGCAAGGCGGCATTGCGAATGACCTGTTCCAGGCTCATGGTGGCACTCAGGCTATAAAATTGTTCCAGATCTTCGGTGTCAACAAAATGCGGTTTGGGCAGGTCGTAGGCTTTGCGGGTCAAGGCCGCAGCTACCTGTTCGGGCGTCAGATCCAGACTTTCCGATTTGGCCCGGCGGCGGTCCGCCAGACTGGCCAGGGCATCACCACGCTCGGACTTGCTGCGCATCTCCAGAATCAGGCCATGTTTGTACAGCCAGCGCTGGCCAACCTCAAACATGGTCAGGCTCTCGCCCTTGATCAGCTCAATTTCCAGCTCGTTGACCAGCAGCTTCAAACCATTGGATTCGATATGGCCCACATCGTAGGCTAGCTCCAGTTCAGACTGGCCTTGCTTGATCAGGGCCAGCTCGCGCTGGATGCGGGTTTGATAACGCGCTTGAATCTGATCCGCGTAACGAGCCAGCGCAGCGTGGGCGGGTGTGTCCTGATACAGGCTCAGGTCCAGTTCCGGGCCGGGACGGGGGTGATTGATTTCAATGCGGGACAGGGTATCAGGACCGGGCAGTTTGACGGTCTGAACCCATTGCTCGCCTTCCTTGCGCAGACGCAAGGCGATACTCGAGCGCGCCAAATCGCGTTCGGGCGTATCAAAGTAAATGGCATTTAAGGTAATGCTACCCGTGCGTACTGCGTCAAAGGCGGTCAATAAACCGGGACGGGCACTCTCGGGTACAAAAAATTTCAGTTCTTGTTCTAGCACAGCATCGCACTCGAGAAATCACCCACAACAGGTGGGCGGATAAAACGATTATTTTGCATGTAAACCAGCCAAACTTGAAGTGTCGACACCCGTATAAGTGTGTGTAGTCATGTCAAGTTTTATAAAGGGGGAGTACCTAGTGGCTCGCGCCAGCCCAACTGGTGTGAAATGCTGTTGGCGCACTGTCGCAACTGAGCCAGGATGGGGCTGTTGATACTGGCATCAAACAGCGTACTGGGGCCCAGACTGGTCAGGGCCAGCACAATCTGGCCGGAGTGATCAAACACGGGGACGGACAGGGCATCAATACCGGGCAAGGGGTTGCCCAGTGCCTGTGCCACACCTTGTTCACGGATTTTTTCCAGCATGGCAGCCAGTTCTTTGGGGCTGGGGCGCAGCGGACTGATACTGGTGACAACCGCGCTGTCACCTGCCTCGCGCTCAATGTAGTGGCGCGCCACTTCAGGGGGCAGCCAGGCGGCAAAGACGTGGCCGGTGGCCGTGTGCAGCATGGACATGACCGTGCCGCAGCGCATGTTCACATGGACCGGGTAGCTGGCCTCGCTGATATGAACCATGGTGGGGCCGTGTGAGCCCAGCACTGCCAAGCCCAGGGTGTGCCCGATGCGCGAGGCCCAGGCTTGAACCAGGGGCAGGGCAATCTTCACCGGGTTCTGGCTTTGCAAGCTGACCAAACCCATCTGCAAGGCAAACGGCCCCAGCTCGTACAGGCCGGTAGCCGGAGCCTGCTGCACCAGTCCTACGTTGGTAAAACTGACCAGATACGGGTGGGCTTTGGCCGAACTCATCCCAGCCTGCGTGGCCAGATCTCGCAACATCATGGGTTGTCCGCTGTCTACCAGCACTTTCAACAGGCCAAAACCCGTTTCAATGGATTGGATACGGCGACGCTTTTCGTCCAGAGCAGGCAAAATGGGTTCGGTCATAGGGGTTTGGGGCGGTTTGGCACGGTCTTCAAGTGTACCGACTAATGAAGCTGCCCGCCGGGGCCTGGGTGTCGTAAAATGGCCTTAATTATTATCTGTCTGAGCAAAGAGCACGATGAATCAAGAAATTCAGTCCGACGCTGGTCAACTGGGCGCCAGTCCAATCGCTCCCGTTCCAGAGATTGTTGAAGAGCTGCGCGCAGGTCGCATGGTTATTCTGGTTGACGAAGAGGACCGCGAAAACGAAGGCGATCTGGTCATGGCCGCCGAATTCGTGAATGCCGAAGCGATCAACTTCATGGTGACTCATGGTCGCGGTCTGGTTTGCCTGACCCTGACCGAAGAGCGTTGCCGCCAACTGGACCTGCCTTTGATGGCCACCCGTAATGGCACACGTTTTGGCACCAACTTCACGGTGTCGATCGAAGCGGCTGAAGGCGTGGAAACCGGTATTTCTGCGGCTGACCGTGCCCGTACCGTGCAAGCGGCCGTGGCCCGCGATGCGCGTCCGATTGACCTGGTGCAGCCAGGCCACATTTTTCCGCTGAAGGCGGCCAAAGGTGGCGTGCTGGTGCGTGCCGGTCATACCGAAGCGGGCTGTGACCTGACGGCAATGGCCGGTTTGACCCCGGCTGCTGTCATTTGCGAGGTGCTCAATCCTGACGGCACCATGGCGCGCTTGCCGGATTTGCTGGTGTTCGCCCGCGAGCATGGCATCAAGGTTGGCACCATTGCGGATCTGATCCAGTACCGCAGCGAACACGAATCCATGATCGAGCGTTTGCACAAGAAACCCGTCAAGACCCCTTACGGTGAATTTGAGTGCCACGCCTACCGCGATCTGTCTTCCGGTGGCCTGCATCTGGCGCTGGTGCACGGTGAAATCAGCCCCGACGTGGAAACTCTGGTCCGTGTGCATGAACCGACTACCGTGCTGGATGTCTTGATTGAGGGCGATGTGGGCCACAGCTGGACCCTGCCCACTGCGCTGCGTACCGTGGCCAAATCCGACAGCGGTGTTGTGTTGCTGATGAATTGTCAGAACTCCGAAGAAGAGAGTTTTGAGCAGATCCAGGCCTGGGGCGCAGACAGCCCGGCACAAACGCCACGCGGTCGTCCTAGCCGCAATGATTTGCGCACGTATGGAATTGGTGCACAAATTTTGCGTGACCTCAATGTTGGCAAAGCCCGTTTGATGTCGCGACCACGTAAAATGCCAAGCATGGCCGGGTTTGCATTGACCGTGACGGGTTACCATAGCGAACCAGACTCTCAATCCTAAGCGGAGCTTCCAACATGAATCCTTACATTGTTACCCCTGACCTGAACGGGGAAGGTCTGCACATTGGTATTGTGCGTGCACGTTTTAACGAATCCATCGGCCTGACCGAATTGGAAGCCTGCCTGAAAGAGCTGGAGGCTCTGGGTGTGGACGAGCGCGACGTGACTGTTCTGTCCGTACCTGGCGCGTTGGAATTGGGCATTACTCTGGGCCAGATGGCCGAAACCGGCGAGTTTGATGCCCTGATCGCTCTGGGCGCCGTTATCCGCGGCGACACCTACCACTTTGAAGTGGTCAGCAATGAAAGCGCTTCGGCCATTACCCAAGTCTCCCTGGCAACCGGTATTCCTGTTGCCAACGGTGTACTGACCACCAACACAGATGAACAAGCCGAAGTTCGCGCTGCTGAAAAGGGTCGCGATTGCGCCCGTACAGCGGTCGAGCTGGGCAATCTTATCGCGGTCCTCGAACCTGAGCTGGACGACGATGAGGACGAAGATTACGAGGACGAAGATCTTGACGACGACAAATAAAGTCCCGGCCAGCAAGGCCAACGGACGATCCGCGCGCCGCCGCTCGCGCGAATTTGCCCTGCAGGGCATCTACTCCTGGCTTTTGCGAGGCTCTGATGGCCTGCAGGAAGCCACCTCCATCGACGCCCATATTCGGGGCGACGAGGAGTTCGGTGAAGCCGACGCAGCCTGGTTCAAAACCTTGCTGTTTGGCGTCATGCGCGAAGCCCCCGTGCTGCGCGAACGCTTTTTGCCTTATGTTGATCGTCCTTTGGAAGAGCTCTCTCCCATCGAACATGGCATCTTGCTGATTGGCAGCTACGAGCTGGTGCATCACGTTGAAGTGCCTTACCGCGTTGCCATTAATGAAGCCGTTGAACTGGCCAAATCTTTTGGCGGTACGGACGGTTTCAAATTCGTGAATGGCGTGCTGGACAAACTGGCCGCCGACGTACGCGCACCGGAAGTTGCCAAGCAGGCCCGCCGCTAAAACGGGGCGTGCCGTGCTGAACGAGTTCGGTCTTATCCAGCAGTATTTCAATCGTCCCGCTCCCGAAGGTTATTTGGGAGTGGGTGACGATTGTGCCCTTTTTACTCCGACACCCGGTTGGCAACTGGCCAGCAGCGTGGATCTTCTGATCGAAGGGCAACATTTCTTTCCTGACGTGGACCCCTTTCTCTTGGGGCACAAGGCGCTGGCCGTGAATCTGTCGGACCTGGGCGCCATGGGAGCCAAACCACGAGCCTGCCTGCTGGCTTTATCCATGCCCGAAGTCCGGCCCGAATGGCTGGCCGCATTCTCCAAAGGATTGTTCCAGTTGGCCGATCAGGCGCAATGCCCCTTGATTGGCGGTGATACCACGCGCAGCAAGCAAGGTGTGGTCATCAGCATCACGGTGCTGGGTGAAGTCCCGGCGGGGCAGGCTTTGCAACGCAGTGCGGCCCGGCCCGGTGACGATATCTGGTTAACGGGTACCCTGGGGGCGGCAGACATTGCCTTGCGCCTGCTGCAAGGTCGTCTGGCTGCGGATCCGGATCGACTGGCTGCCAGCCGCCTGGCCCTGGAGCAACCCTGGCCGCCGTATCGCCTGGGACATGCTCTGGCAGGTTTGGCTCATGCCGCCATTGATGTATCGGATGGTCTGGTCCAGGATCTGGGCCATATCGCCAAAGCCAGCCAATGTGCTGCCCATCTGGATTGGGATGCCTTGCCGCTGGACCCTTCGCTGAAAGGCTTGCCTGCCGACTTGCAACGTGAAGCGGTTCTGGTGGGCGGCGACGTTTTTCAACTGTGTTTCACCGCAGAACCCCTGCGTCGCGAGTCCATCTTGACGCTGGCCCAGCGCGAAGGCGTGCAGCTCAGCCGTATTGGCTCCATGCAGGCCGGTAGCGGGGTGCATGTGCGTGATCAACAGGGACTGCATCCTGCCCCTGCCCAGGGCGGTTTCGATCATTTTGGTGGCTGAGTCTGTGTCATGAGCACATTTCCTGATCCTTCCTTGAATCCGATTCAACGTCCCACCTTGGATTGGGTGGTGAAAAAGCCTTGGCGCTTGATTGCTTTTGGTGGTGGTACTGGCGTATTGCGTCCAGGGCCGGGCACTTGGGGCACGGCGCTGGCCTGGGTCTTGTGGGTCTTGGGTCTGCATGTGCTGACCGACACGCAAATGGCCATTTTCTTGCCGGTCACCTTTTTCATTGGTTGTTGGGCTTGTCACCGCACAGGCTACGATCTGGGTGTGTCCGATCACAGCGGCATGAACTGGGATGAGATGGTCGCTTTCTGGCTGGTGCTGTGGCTGATTCCGCAGACCTGGCTGGCACAGGGCATCGCATTCGTTTTATTTCGTTTCTTTGATATTCTCAAACCACCGCCGATCCGCTATTTTGATCGTCGTCTGCATAATGGTTTTGGCGTTATGTGGGACGATCTCCTGGCGGCAGGCTATACCTTGTTGCTGATGGCTGTCTTGGTACGTTTTGGAGTTTTCTCATGAGCGATTACGAGCACGGCAATGCCGCCCTGGCCCTGGGGCGAGCCCTTAAAGATCGCGGCTGGATGGTCGCCTGCGCCGAGTCATGTACAGGAGGCCTGCTGGCTGCTGCCTTGACGGACCTGCCCGGTTCCAGCGCCTGGTTCGAGCGCGGTCTGGTCACCTACAGCAACAAGGCCAAGGTTCAGGAACTGGGTGTGAACCAGGACACCCTGGATCGCTTTGGTGCAGTCAGCGAAGAAACCGCCATGGAAATGGCGGCGGGTGCGCTGGAAGCTACAGCTGATGCGGAGCTGGCTATTTCCACGACCGGCATTGCCGGCCCGGACGGAGCCACCGCGGGCAAGCCGGTTGGCCTGGTGTGCTTTGGTTTTGCACAACGCCGGGGCGATGGTATTGTGACCCGCGCCTCTGCCCGCATCTTTGACGGTGATCGTGCTCAAATTCGTCAGCAAGCCGTGGAATACGCATTGACCAGTGCACTGACCATGCTCAATCCCGCCTGATTGTCGTCAGGCCGGTAACATCAAGCCCAGCTGCCTGGCGCTCGAACGTAGTTCGGGCAGGCAGCGCTGGATCAATTTCTCTTCCGTATCCTGCCAGTCCTTGATGCTGATGCTCATCCCGGCCACGACGCGCCCGCTGGCACTGCGCACGGGTACGCCAATCGCCGTCAAACCCAGCTCCAGCTCTTCCTTGATCAAGGAATAATCCTTTTCCTGTACCTGCTTTAATTCGCGCAGCAAAGCCTCGCGAGTATGGGCGGTGTATTGCGTCATGATCTTGAAGGGAGCCAGCTCCAGATAGGCGTCCAGCCTGTTTTGTGGCAACTGCGACAGCATCATGCGCCCGATCGAAGTGCAGTGGGCAGGCAGGCGGCTGCCCAGGCCCAAAGACACGGTCAGTACGCGCTGTCGTTGTGCACGTGCCAGATACAGGATCTCGTCCCCGTCCAGCAAGGCCAGGGCACAGGTTTCACCGACGCGATCACTTAAATCGTCCAGGATGGGCTGGGCCAGACTGACGATGGAGGTCGACGAAAAATAGGCATGGCCCAGTTGCAAAATCGCCGGGCGCAGTTTCCAGAACGCACCTTCCTGCTCCGCATAGCCCAGGGCTTGCAGGGTATAGAGGCAGCGTTGCACCACTGCCCGCGCCAGGCCTGTTTTCAGAGCAATTTCTGCGGCCCGCAATGGTCGTCTTCTGTCTGAAAAAGCCGTAATTACCTGCAGGCCACGGGCCAGCGACTGCATATAGTCCGGGTCGCCCTTGTAGCTGTTGGCGGCGGGACCTGTCTCTTTATTCGTTGTCATTGCTCAGTAAGGGGCAAGGCCTAGTTTTGTTCGATTAACGAACGTGATGAGATTCATAAGAATTATCGATGATAAATTGTAAAAAAAACAAGACTTAGCAATTTAATAATCAAGTTCGATTATCGAACAAAATAAGTTTGGAGTGATACATGAAAAAAGTGCTCGCCCGTAAAGTGGCTCCTCTGCTGGCCGGAATGGGTCTGTTGTTTTGTTCCTTGGGTGCGCAAGCCGCGTACCCGGACAAGCCTATCCGTCTGGTTGTGCCCTTTACGCCGGGTGGCGTGACTGACGTGATTGCCCGCGGTGTTGCGCAGCAAATGTCCAAGGATCTGGGCCAGATCATCATTGTGGAAAACAAGCCCGGCGCCAGTGGCATCATTGCTACGGACTTTGTCGCAAAATCCGCCCCTGATGGCTACACCGTCTTGCTGGCCGCGGTGGGTCAGGCGGTGGTGAACAACCACCTCTACAAGAAACTGCCTTACGATCCCGCGCAGGACTTGACGGCTGTTTCGCTGGTGGCCGAAGGGCAGAACGTGCTGGTGGTAAATGCCAAGCAAAGTCCCT
Source organism: Alcaligenes sp. 13f (assembly GCF_020496585.1). NCBI lineage: Bacteria > Pseudomonadati > Pseudomonadota > Betaproteobacteria > Burkholderiales > Alcaligenaceae > Alcaligenes > Alcaligenes sp. 13f. Next base: position 65,512 of record NZ_JAHKKC010000017.1, on the reverse strand, counting down.
TCAATACGGGTGAGGAGCTGATCAGCCACGCTCGCGCCAATCCCGAAGATCTGACCTATGCGTCCTTTGGTAATGGCTCGTCCTCGCACCTGTCGGCAGCGGCCTTTACCACGATGGCCAATATTGATGTTATCCATGCTCCCTACCGTGGCAGCGCACCGGCCATGACGGACCTGCTGGGTGGTCACATCTCCTTCATGTTCGATAGCATGGGCACGGCGATTACGCACATCAACGCTAACACCGTGCGTCCCTTGGCCGTATCCGGTCCCGAGCGTTCCTCCTTGCTGCCAGAGGTTCCTACCTTCGCAGAGCTGGGTCTGGACCAGGGCTATAACGTGACAGCCTGGTTTGGTTTCCACGTCAGCAGCGGCACTCCAGCTGAAATTGTCGAGCGTCTGAGCCAGTCCATGAAAACCGTTAGCCAGAATGCCGAATTTGTTGAAACCTTCCGTCGCCAGGGTGTGGACATCATTTCCTCTACCCCTGCTGAATACGCCGAGTTCCTGCGTCAGGAAGACGAGAAGTTTGGCAGCCTGATCAAGCAAGCCAATATCACGCTGGACTAATCGTTTTTTGAATGGAGCACTGTAACGTGAGCGATCAGCACGCCTCGCAGGCGACGCGTCCTGCCCCTTTGGATGGCATCCGGGTTCTGGATCTGACACGCATTCTGGCTGGTCCATGGTGCACACAGAACCTGGCTGACCTGGGGGCCAATGTCTACAAGATAGAGCGGCCCGAAACTGGCGACGATACCCGCGCCTGGGGCCCGCCCTTTTTACAGACACCTGAAAAGGAAGATACGGCTGAAGCGGCCTATTACTTGTCGGCCAACCGTAACAAGCAGTCGATCAGCCTGGATATTGCCAGCCAGGAAGGGGCGGATGTGGTGCGTGCCATGGCACGGGAATGCGACATTCTGGTGGAGAACTTCAAGGTGGGGGGGCTGGCTAAATACGGCCTGGACTACGCCAGCTTGAAAGAGATCAACCCTCGCCTGATTTATTGCTCGATTACCGGCTTTGGTCAGACAGGCCCTTATGCCGAGCGTCCGGGTTATGACTTCATGATCCAGGCCATGGGCGGCATGATGAGTCTGACGGGCGAACGTGATGACAAGCCCGGCGGTGGTCCTCAGAAAGCGGGGGTTGCCGTCGCGGACTTGATGACGGGCATGTATGCCACCAGCAGCATTCTGGCCGCCTTGTTTGAACGCTCACGCAGTGGTTTGGGGCAGCATATCGACATTGCCTTGCTGGACTGTCAGGTAGCCATGCTGGCGAATCAGAACATGAACTATCTGGTCAGTGGGCAGGCACCGAAGCGAGCCGGTAATGCACATCAGAATCTGGTGCCCTATCAGGTGTTCCCAACGGCAGATGGCCACATCATTGTGGCTATCGGCAATAACCGTCAGTTCGCGGCTTATTGCGAAGCAATTGGACACCCGGAAATTGTTGAGGATTCGCGTTTCAACATTAACAGTCAGCGGGTCAAGCACAGGGATGAGCTGGAGCAGATCCTGAGTGCCGCGATGCAACAGCATCCTAGCGCTTATTGGCTGGACGCCCTGGACAAGATCGGTGTGCCAGCTGGACCTATCAATGATCTGCACGGCGTGTTCTCGCACCCGCAGGTTCAGGCCCGGAACATGCGTATCGAGCTGGACCACAGCCAGGCCGGCAAGGTCAGCATGACGGCCAGCCCCATGCGCTTCTCTGACAGTCCGGTGTCCTACCGCATGGCTCCGCCGCAGTTGGGTGAGCATACCGAGCAGGCGCTGGAGAGTTTGCTGGGAGCGGATAACCCGGAGCTGAAGCAGTGGCGTAACCGGAACCAGGCTTGACTAGGGTTAAAAGCCAAAGCCAAAGCCAAACCAGAATTTGAACCAGTGTCAGAGTCGAGGCGCAGGCCTAGTTTAGCGTTTGGACTTGTGGCAGAAGTAGTGTCTGATTGACACCGCCCCTGCTACCTGAAATACCGGTCAGACCCTGGCCTAGGCCTCGTGACTCAGTAGGGGGGAAGCTGCTTCTTACGCTTAAGGCTCAACTGAGCCTGAGCGGGTCCTATCGGTCATAGCTTAATAAATAAGAAGCCCCACTCACTTTGGATTGAATCCAAGTGAGTGGGGCTTTCTTGTATCTACACTAATTGCTGTCGCTGTCGCTGTCGCTGTCGCTGTCGCTGTCGCTGTCGCTGTCGCTGTCGCTGTCGCGATCCCCGGACTTGTTCGACAAGCCGGGAGGGCCATCAATCAACGCTGCTTGTTGCGCGCATCATTAATCGCATTGCGCGTAGCAATCGCTGCAGCTTGTGCCGCATCACGCCAGTCATCGCCTCGGCTGGCGTACAGAATGGCACGCGAAGAGTTGATCATCATGCCGTTACCTTGCGAGTCCATACCAGCAGCAACGGTGGCGACCACATCGCCACCTTGTGCGCCAATGCCGGGCACCAGCAAAGGCATATCGCCAATACGGGCACGTACCTTGCCAATTTCCTCGGGGAAGGTTGCGCCCACCACCAAAGCACATTGGCCGTTTGTATTCCATTTCTCTGCCACCAGGCTGGCTACGTGTAGGTACAGCGGCGTACCGTCGGCCATTTCCATGAATTGCAGGTCCGAGCCGCCGGGGTTGGAGGTGCGGCACAGCACGATCACGCCCTTGTCCTTGTGCTCCAGATACGGCTCTACCGAGTCAAAGCCCATGTAAGGGCTGACGGTGACGGCATCTGCGCGGTAGCGCTCAAAGGCTTCGCGTGCGTACTGCTCGGCTGTCGAACCCACGTCCCCACGCTTGGCATCGAGCACGATGGGCAGGTGAGGGTAGCGACTGCGAATGTAGTCGCACAGGTCTTGCAACTGATCCTCGGCACCCTGAGCGGCAAAGTAGGCAATCTGTGGCTTGATGCCGCAGGTGTAGTCGGCGGTGACGTCCACAATCGCTTTGCAGAACTCATAAATCGCGCCGGGTTTGCTGGCCAGCTCCAAAGGCAGGCGGGCAGGGTCTGGGTCCAGACCCACCATCAGCATGGATTGGTTGTCCGTCCAGGCACGGTTCAGTTTTTCTATGAATGTCATGGGAATCAGGAAAGTAAACGGCTATACAAAAAGCTGAGCCAGACGGCACCAGCAAAAATAAGGGACAGCAGCACGGCAGCACTGGCCAGATCCTTGGCCCGCCCGATCAAGGGGTGGTGCTCCAGGGTAATCGTGTCGGCCAGGGCCTCCAGGGCCGAGTTCAGCAGCTCCACCACCAGCACAAAAACCAGTGTGCCCAGCAGGACCAGAATCTCCGCCGGGGTTTGCCCCAGCCAGAATGCCAGTGGCGTCAGGATGACAGCCAGCGCCAGTTCCTGGCGAAAGGCAGCCTCATGGCGCAGAGCAGCGGCCAGGCCCTGGCTGGAGTAGCGCAGGGCATTGAACAGGCGACCAACACCGCCTTTGCTTTTGAATGGAGAGTCTGACATGAAGGACGCTGCAGATTGAAGTGCCCTGATTATAGGGGTTTGCTTGGGCGAAAAAAAACCGGATGGAAAAATCCATCCGGTTTTTGTACTAAAAGCGTGGCGATCAGGGCAGAAGTGATCAATTTCCGCCCGGATCGGGGTGCTGATAAGTGGCTTAGAAGCCGCCCATACCACCCATGCCGCCCATACCACCCATGTCAGGCATGGCTGGAGCAGGTTTGTCTTCCACGATTTCGGTCACGGCCACTTCGGTGGTCAGCAACAGGCTGGCGATCGAAGCTGCGTTTTGCAGGGCAGTGCGAGTCACCTTGGTTGGGTCCAGAACGCCTTGCTCGACCAGGTCACCGTATTCGCCAGTAGCAGCGTTGTAACCGTAGGTGCCGGTGCCGCTGGCCACTTGGTTAACAACCACGCTGGCTTCTTCGCCGGCGTTGGAAACGATGGTGCGCAAAGGAGCTTCGATAGCACGCAGGATCAGCTTGATACCGGCGTCTTGGTCGGTGTTGTCGCCTTTCAGTTGGGCAACAGCTGCGCGGGCACGAATCAGTGCAACGCCACCGCCAGGAACGATACCTTCTTCGACGGCTGCGCGAGTAGCGTGCAGGGCGTCTTCAACGCGGGCTTTCTTCTCTTTCATTTCGACTTCGGTGGCAGCGCCAACGCGAATCACGGCAACACCGCCAGCCAGCTTGGCCACGCGCTCTTGCAGTTTTTCACGGTCGTAGTCGGAAGTGGACTCGTCGATCTGAACGCGGATTTGTTTCACGCGAGCTTCGATGTCGGTGCCGTTGCCAGCGCCGTCGATGATCGTGGTGTTTTCTTTGGCCACTTCAATGCGCTTGGCCTGACCCAGGTCGTCCAGAGTCGCTTTCTCCAGGGACATACCGGTTTCTTCGGAGATCACGGTACCGCCAGTCAGGATAGCGATGTCTTCCAGCATGGCTTTGCGACGATCGCCAAAGCCAGGAGCTTTAACGGCGGTAGTCTTCAGGATGCCACGGATGTTGTTCACAACCAGAGTAGCCAGGGCTTCGCCTTCCACGTCTTCAGCAACGATCAGCAAAGGACGGCTGGTCTTGGCAACTTGCTCCAGTACGGGCAGCAGGTCACGGATGTTGGAGATTTTCTTGTCGAAAATCAGAACAAACGGATCGTCCAGAACAGCAACTTGCTTGTCAGCGTTGTTGATGAAGTAAGGGGACAGGTAGCCGCGGTCAAACTGCATACCTTCGACCACGTCCAGTTCATTTTCCAGGGATTTGCCGTCTTCAACGGTAATCACGCCTTCTTTGCCCACTTTGTCCATGGCATTGGCGATGATCTCACCAATGGAGTGGTCGCTGTTGGCGGAAATGGAACCGACCTGAGCAATTTCTTTGCTGGTGGTGCAAGGACGGGACAGTTGACGCAGTTCGTCAACCACAACGCCAACGGCCTTGTCGATACCGCGCTTCAGGTCCATTGGGTTGATGCCAGCGGCAACAAACTTCAGGCCTTCTTCAACGATGGCTTGAGCCAGAACAGTAGCGGTAGTAGTACCGTCACCGGCGTTGTCGGAAGTCTTGGAAGCAACTTCTTTAACCAGTTGAGCACCGATGTTCTCGAACTTGTCTTTCAGTTCGATTTCTTTGGCAACGGACACACCGTCTTTAGTAACGGTAGGAGCGCCGAAAGAGCGGTCCAGAACAACGTTACGGCCTTTGGGGCCCATGGTGGTCTTAACAGCGTTGGCCAGAACGTTGACGCCGCGCACGATGCGGGTACGTGCGTCGTCGCCGAAGTAAACTTGTTTTGCGGTCATGGTTTGAATCCTATTGAATTTTCGTTGGCGGTACTTATTCGATCACGGCGAAGATTTCTTCTTCGCGGATCACCAGCAGCTCTTCGCCGTCGATCTTGACGGCCTGGCCGGAGTATTTGCCAAACAGAACTTTGTCGCCGACTTTCAGATCCAGCGCCAGAACCTTGCCGTCCTCGGTTTTCTTACCGGGGCCAACGGCCAGGATTTCGCCTTGATCGGGCTTTTCAGTCGCGCTCTCGGGGATAACGATACCGGAAGCGGTGGTGCGTTCGTTGTCCAGACGCTTGACGATCACACGATCGTTCAAAGGACGCAGTGCCATGGAGAAACTCCTGTTTAAAGATGACTTTAGTTGTTGGTCCGATTGTGGGGGCGAGGCGTTTTAGCACTCAACCCCTTCGAGTGCTAATTATAGGGACGACTTTTCTAATTTCAAGAGCACCAGGGTCAGGCTGTTACATATTTGTCCTGGGGCGTGAAGTAGGGGGGAGGGAAACGCCGGATTCTGGTGCGTGTCTGGACTTGGACTCACATTAATAAGGCAAGCTCAGTTAAGCTGGGCGCTTTCGATCATGAGCGGTCGGGCATGATCGAACGCCAGGCTTTCTTTTGCCTAAAGAGATTTCCACGAAAACCAGCGCAATGTCCAACTTCAACCTATTCAATGTCTTTCTCCAACGCTGGGGGGCGCAGGCCGCTGGCAAGCCTTTCAGCACGGCGACCAGCGATCTGATGCCCGTGCGGCTGACCGGGAAGTTGGAGGGGCAGCCGGCGATGATCAAAATCACACGAGATCTTGATGAGCGCATCGGCGGCCAAGTGCTGCAATGGTGGGCTGGCGATGGCGCGGCGCATGTATATGCGCTGGACCGACCCAGACTCTGGAGCGTTGCTGATGGAGCGTGCAACGGGCTCCAGGGATCTATTGCGCATGGCTTTAGAAGGGGAAGATGATGCAGCGACGACCTGTATCTGCCGTGCCCTTGAGCAATTGCATTCAAACCGACCTTCGGCCCCACCTGACAATTTGCGCCCCCTGAGCGATTTTTTTGAATCGCTGGCACCGATGGCGCAGCAAGAGGACGGTCTGATGGCTGAATGCGCACTAGTGGCCAATGAACTGCTGCGAGATCAGCGTGATCAGGTCGTTCTGCACGGGGATGCGCACCATAGCAACATTCTTGATTTCGATCAGCGTGGATGGCTGGCAATAGATCCCAAGCGCGTCACTGGTGAGCGCTATTACGACTATGTAAATGTGCTGTGCAACCCTGATCTTAAAACGAGCACCGATCCAGCGCGCTTTGCACGGCAGTTGTCGGTAGTCATCGAGGTTGCAGGGCTGGAGCGTCAACGCTTGCTCAGATGGGTCATGGCGCATGCGGCCTTGTCAGCTGCCTGGTTTCTGGAGGATGGATTGCGCACCGAGGCCAATAAAGAGTTGGCCGTTGCGGCGCTGGCTCGACGGGCCCTAGCTTGAGGGGTTCATCACTATTTCATTACCCGTACTCAAGGCGATCAGCTTGCTCATGGTGTTGAAGTTGCGTGTCGTCGCAACGACCTTGAGCTTTCTCTCGATGAAATTATTGTTGGCTTTCAGGTCTCGATACCGGGTCGCGCACACAATATAGGCGATGTCATCAATGACGCGGACCTGATCCGGTGCGTGCTCCAGGGCGTGGAAGGCATGCAGCAAGACGCTATCTGCTGGGGAGCGCAGCAGGGTGAAATATAGCTGGCTGGGGCTTTCGTCCTTGAAAGGATTGTTCGCCATCACCCGCATGAAATAAGCCGGTGTTCGGGCAATGACCTGAATATCTCCGCCCAGCTTGTTCTTGATGGTGTGGTGAACCAGTTGCTCCAGCTCCGGCTGTTCCAGCTCTGTGGACACAATCACATTGCCGCTTTGTATATAAGTCCGGACCTCTTTCAGACCCGCTGCTTCCAGGGCTGCGCGTAGTGGTGCCATCAAGACCTTGTTCTTGCCGGTGGGCATGACGCCGCGCAATAAAAGAATCTGTGTATTCATGGTGTGTGCTAGCCGTGAAGTTGGGGTGTTGCCGTGCAGGCGGGAGTTTCAGTGCGCCATTTTATGCTGTGTTAAAAAACAGTAGTGAGTTTAGTTTTCAAGGCTCGTCAGTCTGCACTGTGTGAGCATCACGGCTGGTTGGTGCAGATGTGGCGTCGGCGGTTTGGCGGTAATACGGACCCGGGCGCATGACGCCTTCGTGAGGAGCCTCATCAAAAAAACAGGCCGATTTCCCTAGGAATTCGGCCTGTTTCTTGTTGGGCTGATGGCATTTGGATGTGGCGAGTTATTCAGCCTGGTGCAGTAGCCTGCAGATTGCTTAATCCGTCTTTACGTCATTTAAGCCCGTTTGCCCAAACCCGGTGCCGGTGTCGTTGGCAGCAAAGGATCAATCGCACGACACAGAGCCAGCAACTGATCATCTGCACCGATATCGGCCTCAATCAACATCCCTACTGGCAGACCACCCGACAGGCCGATAGGCAAGGAAATGCCCGGTGCGCCCAGGTTCGAACCCAGGTCGGTACGCGAGATGTAGGTGTTGAACGTAGGCACTGCCTTGCCGTTCATCATGGTGGTTTCATCATCGCCAATCGGGCAGGCGGTCAGCGGGCTGGTAGGGAAGATCAAGCCACTGACATTGGACTGGCGCAGCAGGTCTGCATAGGCCTGTTGCATCAGGGGGCGGTCTACATTTAGCGCTTCTTCGTAGGCTTCCTGGCTGATGGTGTAGTCGCCCGTAATGGCGTCGAAAATCTCTTTCACATCGGGGCTGTGAATGCCTGCAATCAACTCGTCCAAGCTAATGTCGTACTTGTTTTCGGCCAGGTACAAAGGCAGGTTCTGCAAGGTTTCATACAGCACAATCGGCATGCCGACGCGGGCATTGATCTTCAGAACCGGAGACAGGTCTACATCGACCAGCGTGACACCGGCTTTTTGCAAATCATCCAGAAATGCCAGGGTCGCGTCGGCCACACCGGCATCCATATCCTTCCAGAAGCTGTCACGGGGTACGCCCAGACGTAGTTCCTTCAAGGAAGGAGTGGCAATCACAGTAGGGGCCTTCTGGCAGAGCAGGCTGTCCAGCAAGCTGATGTCAGCCAGGCTGCGAGTCATGGGGCCTGCTGTATCGCGGGTAGGGGACAAGGGCACAATGCCCTGGCCCGAATAACGGCCCACTGTAGGACGGAAACCGTACAGGCCGCAAAGCGCGGCAGGTAAACGCACCGAAGCGCCCGTATCCGTGCCCAAGCCAGCTGGAAACTGACGAGCTGCCACAACCGTTGCAGTGCCACCGGAAGAGCCGCCGGGAATACGACTTGGATCATAAGGGTTGCGACTGGGGCCCGTAGTAGCGTTATTGGTCGTAATCCCAAAAGCCAGTTCGTGCATCACGGACTTGGCGGGCAGCACGGCACCGGCCTTGCGCAATTGTGCGACTACATCTGCATCTTTCAGCGGCACGCGACCTTGCAGGGCGCCGGTGCTGGACGTGGTGGGCATGTCCGTGGTGTTCAGGTTGTCTTTCATCACCAAAGGCACACCGTCCAGCGCCAAGGCTTCGCCACGGGCGCGGCGTGCGTCAGACTGATCGGCCTGCTGGTAAAACAGCTCTGAATCCAAATGTGCCAGACCGCCCAAATGGGCCATTTCTTGTGATTGTTTGAGCAGCTCGTCGGCAATCTCACGGGCGCTGAACTGGCTTTTTTCCAGACCTGCCAGCAGTTCGCTGGCGCTAAGTTCGGTAAGTGACATGGGGTCTCCTGGGGAGGCGTGAACGCCCCCGGCTTTTGCTGTGATAGTCCTATCAATCAGCCTCTAACGGGGCTGTCTTGAAAAAAGAGACTGTAAGGGTATCAGCAAGCAGGAGGAATAACTCAGGACGCCTTCCAAACGACCTTGTTGCGGCCAGCATGCTTGGCTTCGTACAAAAGCCGGTCAGCTTGCTCAATGGCCTGGTTGATGTCGCCATTGCTGTTTAGCTGAACCACACCGAAACTGGCCGTCAGCGTATGCGCCGTGGCGGGGATATGCAGATTCATCACACTGCTGCGCAAACGCTCGGCGACCAGCACGGCGGTATGCAAGCTGGTGCTGCGTATCAGCAAGACAAACTCCTCGCCCCCAAAGCGGGCTGCCAAATCGTCCTGGCGAACCGTGCGAGCCAGTAAGGCCCCGAACTCCTTCAAGGCCCGATCGCCCGCCACATGGCCCCAGGTATCATTGACCATCTTGAAGTGGTCCAGATCGCAGGTCATGACCGCCCAGCCGCTATGTCCATACAGCTCCAGCCGTTTTTTGACCTGCTCGAAAAAAGCACGACGGTTCAACAAACGGGTCAAAGGGTCCCGGCTGCGCTCATGATCCAGCGTCTGCACAATCGACATGGCCGTACTGGTCAAAATAGCCAGCGCGACCCAAATGCTGATGAACATATTGGTCGCCAGCATCAAGAGCCAAAAACCGGAGCGGGTCAGCTCTGGCTGCATCTCGCGAGGGATCAGTGTGGCCAGCGCAAATACACGAACAAAGGCATAAAGCAAGGCTGTCAGGTAAGAGGCCCGCAACAGCGTTGCCAAAGGAATCGTGCGTGACCTGCCGGACAAGATCGACTTGATGGGCAAAGCAACCAACAAGGCCAGGCCCCAGTTCAGAATTTGTAAACGCAGCCAGAGATCATCATCAATCTGGGAAAAATAAAAAAGCAGCCCCAGCGTGACGAGGACGATTGCTCCAGCCAATCTGGGATGAGCACGTCCGCCAAAACGTAAAGCGACCCCATGAGACAAAGCCCAGACACCATATAAATACATAGCCGACAAGGGCAGAGTCCAGCGGGCGAGTTGCTCATTGGGCATCAGGCTATGGATCCCCATAGGAATAGCCGTGGAGATATACCCCGAGGCAATCCAGAGCAGGTAACGGTGATCGCGTAGACGGCTCCAGCAGTAAATCATCGCGATGCCCAGCAATGCCGCGCAGGCAGGGACGATCAGAACGAAATACTGGTTGGGAGAGGACACGGTGTGTTCGCGTGCATTAAGAAGAGTTGAAAACTGGCGTTACAACAATTGTAACGATATTGCTGCAGGGCAGACGCTTATCGATTGAGAACAAACAGTTTAATCAGAGAAAAGAAGAAGTTTTGATCTGCTTTATGAGCCGGTTTCCGTTAAGGGAAGGCTGCGCAGAATGAGAAGGACAGACAAGGGGAAGGATTGTTTACCTAAGCTAAACAAAAAATCAGGAATACTTTTCAAAACCACACCGAAAACAGACAGTTGAGACAGCCCACCTCCAACTGTATTTTTCATGGCAGGAAATTGAGCCATGAAAAATACCCCTGAATCCATCATCAATTAGCTCATAGAGCGGCATCACAGTTACGTTTCGCCCTTAAATTGCTTATGATGCCAGCCACTTGGAGCCCTGCCGGGGTGTCGGGGCGATTCAGAGTACTTGCCGCGGTCAGGAGATAGCGTAGTGATGCAAGCGCCCTGTTGTTTGACCGGGGCGCTTGTGGTTCGTCCGGGGGACGAACCACCCCGAGAGTTCAGGGTGCGCCCGTAGCTATCTCCTGACAAGGGCACCGGTGCGCAGCACCGGCAAGTGCTCAGCCCGGACACCCCGGCAGGGCTCCAAGTGGCGTCTTTCTGCCAAGGTGGAGTACTGAACAAACAACATTACGCCAGCAAACGGCAAGGCAACCCAAGCGTTCTATTGGGTTGTTTAATTTCCGAGCTGACATATGACCTTAAAAAGACATATATCTTCTCTTACCTGCGTTTATTTTCAGAGCACCAGAACAGCAAAAAGAAGCGGGGGGAGCGCTCAAACGGCCTCCCCCCCATCTTCAAAACAGCCCTTCCGCAATTACTGCGCCGTCTCAACCAGCACCAGCTCCGCATCCTCCAGCGCCTGAATTTCCAGCGTCGTTTCATTGCGAATCGCCGCCCCATCACGGGCATTCAACTCCAGACCATTTACCGAAACCCGCCCTGTGGCAGGCACCAGATAAGCCAGATGCTCGGCAGGCAAAGACAGAGTCGTGCTTTGACCTTTCTTCAAGGTCGCTCCCAGCACACGGGCCTGGGCACGAATCGGCAAAGCCTCTGCGTCACCTTCAAAACCACTGGCCAGGGCGACAAACTGCCCCGAACGCCCATCCTTGGGGAAAGGCTTGGCCCCCCAGGCTGGCGGTAAACCACGACGCTCTGGCTGAATCCAGATCTGGAAGATCCGTGTCGTCCCGCTTTCCAGGTTGTACTCCGCATGGCGAATACCCGTGCCGGCACTCATCACCTGCACATCACCGGCTTCAGTACGACCCTTATTGCCCAAACTGTCCTGGTGGCTGATCGCCCCTTCACGCACATACGTAATGATCTCCATATCGGCATGATCGTGAGGTGGAAACCCGGTGTTGGACGCAATCGTGTCGTCATTCCAGACACGCAGGGCACCCCAGCTCATGCGAGCGGGATCGTAGTAATTAGCAAAAGAAAAATGGTGCTTGGCGTCCAGCCAGCCGTGGTTGGCGCCGCCCAGTTCATTAAAAGGCCGATGTTCAATCATGATGCGCTCCTTAATATTGGATACTAAAAAGAATTCTAGGCGTCTTGCTGATTGAATAAAATAGAATCAATAGCATAGAATTCATTCCAAAAACGACATGAAAACATTACCGGATCTACAAGCCTGGGCCATCTTTGCCACTGTGGCGGAAACCGGCTCCTTTGCCCAGGCAGCCGAAGTTCTGGGCCTGTCACAACCTACTGTCTCCAAGGCAATCACCCGGCTGGAAAAACAGCTGCATGTGTCCCTGTTCCACCGTACCTCCCGACGCCTGTCCCTGACAGAAACCGGGCAGGCCAGCCTGGAACAGGCCCAAGCCGTTCTAGCTGCCGGACAAAACGCGGAAGCCCTGGCACGCGACCAGAAAGAAAGCCTGCAGGGACGTATCAAGATTGCTGCCCCCATGTCCTTCGGGCTGGAGCATCTGGCCCCTTTGCTGCCCGCCTTCATGGAAAAGCACCCGGCCGTGCTGCTGGATCTGCACTTTAATGACGCCCAGGTGAACATCGTGGAACAAGGTTTCGACATGGCCTTGCGTATCTCGACCATGGATGATTCCAGCCTTCTGGTGCGCCGTCTGTGCAATTTGCGCCTGCGGCTGGTTGCCGCCCCCAGTTACCTGGCCAAGTACGGCAGACCCTCACACCCCAGCGACCTGGCTCAGCACATGAGCCTGCGCTACGCCTACGAGCGACGCGGCAGTGTCTGGCGCTTTCAGCAAGGGCAGGAGTATTACTCCCAAACCGTGCCCTGTGCTTTGCAAGTCAACAATGCCCAGGCCCTGATCCCACCCTTGCTTCAGGGCCTGGGGCTTAGCGTGCTGCCTCAATTCCTGCTGGGCGATATGGTCGAGCAAGGCCAGTTGGAAATCGTGTTGCCGCAATGGGATTTGCCCAGCCTGACCTTGCATCTGCTGACGCCTCCGGGCCGCTCTCGCTCGGCTCGTGTGCAAGCTTTTATCGATTTTCTGGTCGCGGGATTTGAACAGGCCGCCTGGGCCGATACCGGCCAGTAAGAGACTGCTTACGTTTTGCCGCTAGACTGTCTGGTCCACTCTTGTTTTCTAGGAGATCACTATGGATACACGTCCTCCCTTGCCACCTTTCGATCTGGAGAGTGCCCGCCAGAAAGTGCGTGCCGCCGAGGATGCCTGGAATAGTCGTGACCCGGTCAAGGTTTCGCAGGCATATACCGTGGATACGCGCTGGCGCAATCGCAGCGAGTTTCCGCAGGGGCGAGATCAGGTTCAATCTTTTTTAGAACGCAAATGGCAAAAAGAGCGTGAATACCGCTTGATTAAAGAAATCTGGGCCTGGCATGAAAATAGAATTGCCGTGCGCTTTGCTTATGAATGGCAAGATGAATACGGTCAGTGGTGGCGCAGTTACGGAAATGAAAATTGGGAATTTGACGAGCATGGCTATATGGCGGTGCGCCATGCCAGCATTAATGATGTGGCAATTACAGAATCCGAACGCAAGTTCCGTTGGCCCTTGGGGCGGCGCCCCGATGAGCATCCGGGTTTGAGTGATCTTGGCCTTTAATTAGACCTGGGTGGCTGATCCTGGATACGCTCAGATTGCGGTGGTTCGGGACGAATAAGCCACCACGGAAATAAAAATCCGGTTTGCATTTGGCTAAACCGGATTTTTTTTAATATTTAATCTTTATGCTTCATTCTTCATGGTCTGGAAAGAATAAAGGGCGAAATATTGAAGTTTCCCTGTTCGCAATCAAAGACACACGCTTGGATAAATGGTTTAGTGTTGGGTTAGCCTTCGTTCATCTCCAAGGAGTCTTCTATCATGAATCACCCTGCTGGCCCGGATACGGCCGCCGTGGATCGCACTGGGCCTTCCAGTCATTATTCCCGATTGATCGAGCAAGCTCGCAAAGAGCACAGTCGAATTTGTGTGGTGGCTCATCCCTGCGATGATGTGTCCCTTGGAGCCGCCTTGCAGGCACGGGCCCAAGGCCTGTTCGAGATCGTGCTGGTTGGCCCGCAGGCCCGTTTGCATTCCGTAGCGGCAGAGCATGGTTTAAGCCTGGAAGGGGTCACCTTGATTGATACCCCCCACAGCCATGCCTCGGCAGAGCGAGCCGTAGAGGAAGTGCTGGCCGGCCGTGCCCAGTTGCTGATGAAAGGCAGCCTGCATACGGATGAACTGATTCAGGCCGTGCTGTGCACCCAGGGCAAGGGCTTGCGGACTGGTCGCCGTTTGAGTCATGTTTTCATCATGGATGTGCCCAGCTATCCGGAGCCCTTGTTTGTGACGGACGGCGCCATCAATATTTTCCCCGATCTGAGCACCAAAGCGGATATTGTGCAAAACGCCATTGATCTGCACCACGGCCTGGGCTTGGGCAAACCGTTGGTCGCCATCCTGTCTGCGGTCGAGCAAGTGACCGAAAAAATCCCGACCACGCTGGAAGCGGCGGCCTTGTGCAAGATGGCTGATCGCGGCCAGATTACGGGCGGTGTGCTGGACGGCCCCTTGGCGCTGGATAACGCTATCAGCCCCGAAGCGGCGCGCATCAAAGGAATTGTGTCGCCCGTTGCGGGCAAGGCGCAGATTCTGGTGGCCCCTGATCTGGAGGCCGGCAATATGCTGGCCAAAAACCTGACCTTCCTGTCCGGCGCCCAGGCTGCCGGTATCGTGATGGGGGCTCGTGTGCCTATCATTCTGACCAGCCGAGCCGATAGCGCTCAGACCCGCATGGCCTCTTGCGCCGTTGCCAGCCTTTACGCGGGCTATCTGGAACGTAAAGTTGCTGTGGAGGCTGCGCACTAATGAGCGAGCAGATTCTGGTCATTAACGCAGGCAGCTCCAGCCTGAAGTTTCATATGTACAAGGTCCAGCCGGGCGACCATCTGGATTTTGAGTTTGGCGGTCAGGTTTCGGGCATTGGCAGTAACCAGCCAGCCTTCAAAGTTAAAGATGCCCAGGGCCAATCCATGGTCAAGCAGGATCTGGATGGCGAGCAGGCCAAGAACCTGCATACAGCGCAGGCTTTGGTGGCGCGCTGGCTGCTGGAGCATGTGGATGGTCGGCCTATTGCCGTTGGCCACCGTATTGTGCACGGGGGCGCCCGCTACGACAGCAGCGTACCCTTGACCCCGAAGGTGCTGGAGTATCTGGACAGCCTGTCACCCTTGGCACCACTGCATCAGCAGAACAATCTGGCTCCTGTTCGCGTGATCTTCGAGCACTACCCGGAAATCTTCCAGGTAGCGTGTCTGGATACGGCTTTCCATCAAGGACATGCCCCGCATTTGCAGCATTTTGCATTGCCTGGTCGGTTCTTTGAACAGGGCGTGCGCCGCTACGGTTTCCACGGCCTGTCCTATCACTATATTTCCCAGCACCTGCGTCGCGAAATTCCCGAACTGGCTGACGGGCGCGTCGTTGTTGCCCATCTGGGTTCCGGAGCATCGGCTTGCGCCTTGAAAGAAGGCCGCAGCGTTCACACCACCATGGGCTTTACGGCGCTGGACGGCTTGCCTATGGGGACTCGTCCGGGGCGTCTGGATGCCGGTGTCGTGCTGTGGATGCTGGAGCAGGGTATGGAGCACGACGAGATCCAGTCCGTGCTCTACACCCAGTCCGGCCTGAAAGGCTTGTCCGGCGATCAAGCGGATATGCGTGCGCTGGAAGCTTCCGATGATCCTCGTGCCAAGCTGGCGGTGCAGTACTTCTGCTATCACACGGCAGAGAATCTGGCGGGCTTGTGCGTGGCCTTGAAGGGGTTGGATACCTTGGTGTTTACGGCGGGGATTGGCGAGCACAGCCCGTCTATTCGGGCAGGCATCGCCAAGCACCTGGAGTGGATGGGGGTGGAGATTGATCCGGCTCGCAATCAGGCAGGGGAAACCGTAATTTCTACGGACAGCAGTGCCGTGCGTGTATTGGTGATTCCAACCAACGAGGAACTGATCATTGCTGAGCAGTCCCTCGCCTTGGTGCGTGCCAAACAGCAGGCTCGCGACTAGACCTTAGGCGGCTTTTTGAACCAGACCGGCAGCAACGGTCTGGTTCGTGCTGGGGTCGATCAGGATGAAAGAGCCCGTGCTGGAATGATCCTGATAATCGTCCAGCACCAGTGGATCACGGCTGACCAGGCTGACACGGCCAATATCGTTCAAGGACAAGCTGCCAGTGGCTTGCTGCTCTTGCAAACTATGCACATCGCGCAAGGCATGCACGGCTTGCACCTTGGCTTGGGTCAGGCGTGTGCCTTGTTTTAACCAGTAAGAGCGGGTGGTGTTCAAGGCCTGTTCGTCCAGCCAGCACAGCTGCGCATCAAAGTGTTTGCTGGTGCTTACTTCTTCATGGGCCAGTGTCAGCAAATCGCCCCGTGAAATGTCCAGTTCACGATCCAGCACTACAGTCACAGCGTCCCCGTCGCTGACAGAAGTTTGTTCTGTGCCCGCGCGAAACAGCTGTGTGATCACCGCCGTTTTTCCGCTAGGCCATACCTGAACGCTATCGCCCACCTGGATGCGGCCGCCACTGAGCTGACCGGCGTAGCCACGGAAGCCATCAGCACGGCTGCCGCCATGACGCGCCACCCATTGCACAAACAAACGGGCAGGGCGCTGAATGTTCTCGCGCAGATCCAGCGATTCCAGCAAAGGCAGCAGTGGCAAACCTTGATACCAAGGCGTGTGTGGCGAAGCCTGGGTGATGTTCTCGCCCTTCAGGGCCGAGAGCGGAATGATGTGAAAGTGCTCAATCCCCAGCTGGGTAGCCAGTTGGCGATAGGCTTCATGGATACGGTCGAACACGGCTTGGTCCCAATCGACCAGGTCCATCTTGTTCACCGCCACCACGATATGACGCAGGCCCAGCAGCTTGGCAACGGTGCTGTGGCGCTTGGTCTGGGTCAGCAGTTCACCGTCCTTGGCGCGGTGCGCATCAATCAGAATGATGGCGGCCTGGGCGGTGGAGGCGCCCGTAATCATGTTGCGGGTGTACTGCTCGTGACCGGGGGTATCGGCCACGATGAATTTGCGTTTGGGGGTCGCGAAGTAGCGATAGGCCACGTCAATCGTGATGCCTTGTTCGCGCTCGGCTTCCAGGCCGTCGGTCAGCAGGGCCAGATCGGGTTCGGCGTCCTCGCCACGCTTGTATTTGGAGCGCTGGATGGCCGCAATCTGGTCGGCAAACACGCCCTGGCTGTCTACCAGCAAGCGGCCAATCAAGGTGGATTTTCCGTCGTCCACGGAGCCAGCGGTAATCAGGCGTAGCACGCCTTGATCGGCAGCCTGCAGCCAGGCGTCATTGACTGTGTTCATTAGAAATATCCTTGTTTCTTGCGGTGTTCCATGGAGGCTTCGGACGTCTGGTCATCCATGCGGGTCGCACCACGCTCGGTAATGGTGGCCAAGGCGGTCTCAGCAATAATGTCTTGCACCGACGCGGCAGTAGAGAGCACCGGGCAGGTGCAGGAAATATCGCCTACGGTGCGGAAACGCACATCGCGCCATTCGGAGGTTTCCCCATCCAGCAACGGAGTCAATGGCGTGATGGGTACGATCAGCCCCTGACGCTCCACCACTTCGCGCGAGTGGGTGTAGTAGATGGATGGCAGATCAATGGCCTCACGCTGGATGTATTGCCACACGTCCAGCTCGGTCCAGTTGGAAATCGGGAAGACGCGCAGGTTCTCGCCCTTGTGAATACGGGTATTGAACAAGTGCCACAGCTCGGGGCGTTGCGCTTTGGGGTCCCATTGGCCGAATTCGTCGCGAAAAGACACGATGCGCTCTTTGGCGCGGGCTTTTTCCTCGTCACGGCGGGCGCCACCGAAACAGGCATCAAAGCCAAACTCGGCAATCGCTTCCAGCAAGGTGACGGCTTGGGCCCCGTTGCGGCTGGCGGTTTCATTGCGCAGCACCACGGTGCCGCGCGCGATGGAATCTTCCACACTGCGCACAATCAGTTCGGCGTTCAGCTCAGCGGCGCGGCGATCTCGAAATTCGATCACTTCCGGGTAGTTGTGGCCGGTGTCCACATGCATCAAGGGAAACGGCAGCGGGCCGGGTGCAAAGGCTTTCTGGGCCAATTGCAGCAGCACAGCGGAGTCCTTGCCGCCGGAGAACAGCAGCACGGGTTTTTCAGCTTCAGCCGCGATTTCACGCAGAATAAAAATGGCCTCGGCTTCCAGCCAGTCCAGATGAGTACGGGTAGAGAGTGGTTCGCCCATGGGGTTCCTTCAGGTGTTGACACTGCTATTCAGATTGCTGGCATGCAGGCCGCATTCCAGGCTGTCGCGCTGTTCCCACCACCAGCGCCCGGCGCGCACGTCCTCACCGGGGCGAATGGCGCGCGTACAGGGCTCGCAACCTATGGAGGGGTAGCCCTGGTCGTGCAGCGGGTTGTAGGGGATGCTCAAGCCACGGATCACGGCCCAGACATCGTCCTGCGTCCATTCGATCAAGGGATTGAATTTCTGCAGCCCAAAGACGCTGTCGTATTCCTTGCTGGACAGTTCGGTGCGGCTGGCTGTTTGTTCGCGGCGCTGACCGGTAATCCAGGCTGATCGGCCTTGCAAGGCACGACGCAGTGGCTCTACCTTACGGATCGCGCAGCATTCTTTGCGCAGCTCCACACTTTCGTAAAAAGCGTGTGTGCCATGAGTGCTGACGTGTTCCTGCACCCGGTCCGGATCCGGGTGAAAAAACAGGATGGGGCGTTCGTAGTGCTGCTGGATGTCCCGCCCCAGCTGCAAGGTCTCTTCGTGCAGACGACCAGTATCCAGGGTGACGGTTTGCAACTCGGGGGTGTAGATGGACATGGCATGAAACAGCACCATGTCTTCCGCAGCCAGAGAACTGGCCAGAACGGCATCCGTGTGTTCGCGCGCGATGTATTGCAGATCGTCGCGCAGCTGTTTCCACAGCATCAGTGGCCGGGCGCTCAGGGCAAGCGCGGCAGGGGCTTGGGCGGGCATGATCAGATGTCCTTGCGGCAATACCAGTACCGGCCCTGCTCAAAACGGAGTCACGTGGGCCGCGCTATCGCCTTTACATGGTTCATGAAGTGATGAGCCAGTGTGCTTGCGCGAGCCCTCGCTGGGAACGAAGTATTAGTTAGGTGAATATGCCCTTGCTGTATTTAGCCGCCTTGTCATTGTGTTTTCAAGCGCGTCGGCTGGCGGCAATAATGGCGATGATGACGATGCAGGACAGCCAGGTCAGCAGGTCCACTTGCTCGCTTAACCATACCGCCGAAATCAGCACGGTCAGGAAGGGTTGGGCCAGTTGTACCTGACCAATACGAGCCACACCACCCATAGCCATGGCCTTGTACCAGGGGAAGAAACCCAGCAAGGAAGAGAACAGGGCCAGGTAGAGCAGGGCCATGACAGATTGGGAAGAAGGCATTTCTGTCATGGGAAAAGTCAGCCACAAGGTGGCAGGAATGGTCAGCGGCAAGCTGGCAGCCAGACACCAGCAAATGGTGCGCCAGCCACCCAGGGTACGAGCGACACGACCACCTTCGGCATAGCCTACGCCAGACATGAAGACCGCCAGAGCCAACCAGATATCGCCGGTTTGCAGGGCGCCTTCACCGATATAGAAAGCGTAGAGCAGCACCAGGATGGCACCCAGCAGGCTCAGCATCCAGAAGCGACGGCTCAAGGGTTCACCGCTACGGGCGGAGGCAACAATGGCGGTTGCCAAAGGAATCAGCCCGCTCAATACGGCCCCGTGCGAGGAAGGCACGGTCTGCATGGCAATCGAGGAAAACACGGGCCAGCCTACGATTACACCCGTACAGGACAGGGCGATGCCGCGCCATTCCGACGCCGTGGGGCGACGGCTGCGGGTCGCCAGCAAGATGATGGCCGCAAACACCCCCGCGATACTGGCTCGTGCCATTCCGACCAGCCAAGGGTCAAAGCTTTGCACCGCCAGCCGTGTCATGGGCAAGGTGAAGGCAAAGACGGTAACCCCGATAAAAGCGTAGAGATAGATCAGCAATGCTGGGGCGGTACTGGGCATGGGAAGACTGGTGCTGCGGCTCATGAAAATCACCACGGATAAGAAATAGGTTTATCACAGCTTTGAGCTTAAAATAAATAAACAATACAGTTGCGATACAGTTCATCAATCAGTCGGTCAAGCTGTACTGGTCAAACTTCCGCTACAGTCGGTTTTCTCGCTTGGAGCTCAGCATCATGGAATGGTTGGATTGGCAGCCCGTGCGCGGTTCGGACGTGACACTTAGCGATCAACTGGTCGCCTGGGTGCAGCAGGCCCTGCATTTGCGGTATCGGGGCGGCAGTCGCTTACCCTCTGTGCGCCGGTTGGCGCAGTCTGCCGGGGTCAGTACGCATACTGTTGTGGCCGCGTACGACAAGTTGATGGCCTTGGGCTTGGTGGAGTCCCGGCCCGGTTCCGGTTTCTTTGTGCGGGTGCGCAGCCCTCGACGCCTGCGTTCCGAATCCCTGCATGTAGAAAAGAATGAGCCGCGCAAAATAGATGTGAACTGGATGTTGAACAGTTTCATGGGGCATAGCGACAGCGCGGGCATTCCCAGTCAGTGGCTGGATAACGAGATGATTCTGGCGGCCTTGCGGCAGGTCAGCCGTAGCGCCGGCTCCAACTTGCTGGGCTATGGGCATTCGCATGGCTACCGACCCTTGCGTCAGCACATTGCGGGACAGCTGGAAGATAGCGGCATACAGGCAGATCCTGATACGCAGCTTTTATTGTGCAGTGGTGTTACGCAGGCGCTGGATTTGCTTCTGCGCCATTGGCTACGGCCTGGTGATGCGGTTGTTGTGGAAGATCCGGCCTGGTATCTCTTGTTTGCTCGCCTGGCGGTGGTGGATGTGCGAGTGCTGAGTGTGCCACGCCGCGCAGATGGTCCGGACCTGGCGGTACTGGAACAACTGGCGCGCGAGCATCGTCCACGTCTGGTCATTTTGAATACCGTGGTGCATAACCCCACCGGCTTTAGTTTGAGTCCGGCGGTGGCGCACAGCATTCTGACTTTGGCCCAGACCTGGGACTTCCACATTATTGAAGACGATACCTATAGCGAGCTGCACGCCAATCCAGCCTGCCGTCTAGCGCAATTGGATCAACTGAACCGGGTGACATTGGTGGGGGGCTATTCCAAAGTCATGGCAGCTGGTTTGCGGGTGGCCTATATGGCAGCAGCTCCTGAACTGCTGCAGTCTTTGGTGAATCTGAAAATGCTGGCAGGGCTGACGTCACCGGAGCTGGGTGAGCGGGTCATTCACCGGGTGCTGGTAGATGGACCCTATCGCAAACACCTGGAGCGGTTGCGCCGTCACGCCAATGCCGACAGGCATAAAACCCTGGAGCAATTGGCGCATGTAGGCCTGGCGCCGGACGCACCACCCCAGGCGGGCATGTTTGTCTGGGTGGATACGGGTGTGGATACGGAAAGTCTGGTGCGTGCTTTGGGGCGACCAGGGCATTTATTGGTGCCGGGGGCCTTGTTTTCCCCGCAACAGCAACCATCTACATATATGCGTATTAATGTTTCTTTAGGCGACGATGCGCAGTTTTGGCAGGATTTTGCCCGTTGTTTGTTCAACGCCAAGCAGTCCTCCAGCCCCGTGCCCAGCGAAGTAGCCTTATAGCTTGAACGCTGATAGTTGCACTGTCATCTAGCTCTGTTAGCATAAGTCTGTGCGACGCATAGAAAGAAGTTTTTATGCGACGCGCGATAGCTAATAGCAATTAACGTTATTGCATTAATCAATTTTACTAATCGGCAGTGGCTTCCTATAATGGCTTTACTGTCAATGATTAATCACTCACCGGAGCAAATATGTCTTTGATCAACACCGTCATCAAACCTTTTAAAGCACAAGCTTTTCACAACGGCAAATTTATCGAAGTCAGCAACGAAACCGTTGCCGGTAAGTGGGCTGTTTTCGTTTTCTACCCAGCCGACTTCACGTTTGTTTGCCCAACCGAACTGGAAGACCTGGCTGACCACTACGCCGAATTCCAGAAAATGGGCGTAGAAATTTACTCGGTGTCCACCGACACTCACTTTGCTCACAAAGCATGGCACGACACTTCGGAAGCCATCAGCAAAGTTAACTACCCAATGATCGGTGACCCAACTCATCAGCTGTCGCGCAACTTTGACGTGCTGATCGAAGAGGAAGGTATCGCTCTGCGCGGTACGTTCGTGGTGAACCCAGAAGGCGAAATCAAGGTCCTGGAAATCCACGACAACGGTATCGGCCGTGTGGCTTCCGAACTGCTGCGCAAAGTTAAAGCCGCTCAGTACATCGCCGCTCACCCCGGTGAAGTTTGCCCAGCTAAATGGGAAGAAGGCGCCAAGACGCTGACTCCTTCCCTGGATCTGGTTGGCAAGATCTAAGACCTTTTAAACACGGGTCTTTAGCGGTGGTCGGCGCGCTGCGCCGCCACCCCGGTGCCTGACCGGTTCAGGCACCTCAAGTTGTTTCGTTCAGTACAGGATAAAGGGCGTTTCACATGTTAGATGCAAACATCAAAACTCAATTGAAGGCATACCTCGAGAAGATCACGCAACCGATCGAGATCGTTGCGACGCTGGATACTGGCGCCAAGTCCGTCGAGCTGCGCGAACTGTTGCAAGAAATTGATGGTCTGTCCGACAAGACCAGCTATCGCGAAGATGCGGATGCGCAAGAGCGCAAGCCTTCCTTCCAAATTAACCGTCCCGGTACCGACATTAGCGTGAGCTTTGCGGGTATCCCGATGGGACACGAATTTACCTCTTTGATCCTGGCCCTGCTGCAAGTGGGTGGCCACGAGATCAAACTGGATGCCGCTGTGATTGAGCAGATCCGTAATCTGCCCGGCGACTTTGTTTTTGAAACGTATTTCTCGCTGTCGTGCCAGAACTGTCCTGACGTGGTGCAGGCCTTGAACGCCATGTCCGTGATCAACCCACGTATCAAGCACGTGGCGATTGACGGTGCCCTGTTCCAGGACGAGGTTCAGCAGCGCAACATCATGTCGGTTCCGGCCGTGTTCTTGAATGGTGAAATGTTCCATCAAGGCCGTGCCAGTGCTGAAGAGTTGCTGGCCAAACTGGATACGGGCGATAACTCGGCTCGTGCCGAAGCCTTGAACGCCAAGGACGAGTTTGATGTGCTGATTGTGGGTGGTGGTCCTGCAGGTGCTGCCGCTGCTGTGTACGCCGCTCGCAAGGGTATTCGTACGGGTGTATTGGCCGAGCGTTTTGGTGGTCAGGTTCTGGACACCATGTCGATCGAGAACTACATCTCGGTAGTTGAGACCAATGGTCCTGCGTTTGCAACGGCGCTGGAGCAGCACGTCAAAGCCTACGATGTGGACATCATGAATCTGCATCGTGCCCAAGGCATTCGCCGTGAAGGCAAGCAGGTCATTGTGGATGTGGATGGCGGTGCTCAGCTCAAGGCCAAGTCCGTGATTCTGGCTACTGGTGCCCGCTGGCGCGAACTGAATGTGCCTGGTGAGCAGGATTACCGTAACCGTGGTGTGGCGTACTGCCCGCACTGTGATGGTCCTTTGTTCAAGGGCAAGGATGTGGCGGTGGTTGGCGGTGGTAACTCCGGCGTTGAGGCGGCAATTGACCTGGCTGGTTTGGTCAAGCACGTTACCTTGATCGAGTTCGGTGATGCCTTGCGTGCTGACCAGGTCTTGCAGACCAAGCTGCGCAGCTTGCCTAATGTGACGATCATCATGCAGGCTCAGACCACTGAAGTTCTGGGTGATGGCACCAAGGTGGTGGGTCTGAATTACCTTGACCGTGCTACTCAGGAAGCCAAGAGCCTGAAGCTGGATGGTGTATTTGTTCAGATCGGTCTGGTGCCCAACACGGAATGGTTGAAGGGCAGCGATGTGGGGCTGTCGCGTCATGGCGAGATCGAGGTTGATGCTCGTGGTGCGACTTCGCTGGCTGGTGTGTTTGCCGCTGGTGACGTAACGACCGTTCCTTTCAAGCAGATCGTGATTGCTGCTGGTGAAGGTGCCAAGGCTGCGTTGAGCGCATTTGATTACCTGATCCGTAGTTCGGCTGAAGTTGAAGAGCCGGTTGCAGAGAAAGTGACTGCTTAATTATTTCTGATTGTTGGACCTGGCTGTTCAAGAGGGCCACCCTGTTTGGGGTGGCTCTTTTTTTGTCTGTGGGTGGGGTGACAAATAGTTGTTGTGTATCAGGAGTGCTTCAGCATTGATCCTGTTCTTTGAGAAAAGTCGTCTCAGGAAAGACGCCGCTCAAGCCGTCTGCCCCTGCCTCGGGGCTTGACTACTTGCCGGTGCTGCGCACCGGTACCCTTGTCTGTTCTGGAATCCGGGCGCCCTGTGAACTCCCGGGGTACTTGGTCCCCCGGACCAAGCACAAGCGTCCCGCTCGAACAACACAGGGCTTGCATCCCGGATTCCAGAACAGCCCGCGGCAAGCAGTCTGAATCGCCCCGAGGCAGGGGCAGACGGCTTGAGCGGCTCGATGCATGAGATGGCGCGATTTTTCAGTCGTTTCATGTACGAGAAATTGGCAGGGATGTGGAACAAAAGAGGTGTTTGATTTCCTACGTTCCATGTGGAGACAACTGGCGGTTTGTGATGTGTTCTGAGCAGATGGTCATGAGCCTGCCAACTAGCTGTTGATGGACGCTAAATTGGCGGGGTTTCTTGTTTTCTGTTGGTCTATCTTCCTTCCTGTCTGCTTGCCTATTTGGCTGTCTGTCCATTTATTTCTTCGTGTTTACTTGTTAGTCGATCTGCTTGTCTGGCAACTAAGCACCTACCCGCCCACATATTTTTTGATGCTGTGGCCAATCATGATCATCTTGCTCTAATTTGAATGTGCTGATGCTGATTTGTGATTCAGCTCTACATGTAAATACTTCCTCACTGCATACACCGTCTCAGGCTTAGAAGTTGGCTTGATGCTTGCTGACGCTATAAACCACTGCTGCGGCCTGCGGGGGCGCGGGGCGATTCAGACTACTTGCCGCGGGCAGAAAGACAGGACGGGATGCAAGCAGTCTGCTGTTTGAGCGCGACGCTTATAGCTCGTCCGGGGGACGAGCTATCGCGCGAGTTCAGAATGCGCCCGTCCTGTCTTTCTGACAAGGGTACTGACGCGCAGCGTCGGCAAGTGGTCAAGCCCGGCGCCCCCGCAGGCCGCAGCAGTGGTGCTTTACAGAGATTGCCTATGCATTAATCCAGGCTCTTCCAAACCGAAGCGACGTCACATAAGAAAGACATGCTCCTGCATGTACATAGCAATTCAATGCGATTGGGCCGGCCTTGGCCTAGTGTCGAGTACACGATGAGTATTCAAGGGCTAATAAATAGTCCTGCTATAAATCCCCTTCAAGCTCAGGCCAGTTCCCGCCCAATACATCCGTACAGACCTGCAGCCATGCTCTGGCCGCCTGCGACAGATACCGCCCATTCCACAGTAGCGCCACTTCCCAGTTCAATGCCGGTTCCACCACTTCTTTGGCAATCCAATCCCCCGGTTCCAGCCGAGAAAGAAACGGCTGGGGCAACAAAGCGACTCCCATTCCCGCCTGTGCCATGGAAGCCACCCAATCCCATTGATTGCTCTGGGCAGCAATATTCGCCCGCAAGCCCGCATGGGCGAACGCACGCCGTAACATACGGGTCAGGGCATAGTCTTCGCCCAGGAATATCAAAGGATGTTTCTCTAACTCCCGTAGCTTGATCTTTTTTTGCGCACCGGACAGCGTATCTTTATGGCCAATCGCCCAAACCGCATGTTTGGCCACGGGGGTAGCCGATACATTCAGCTCCGGCCCCAAAGGCAGAATACTCAGCCCCATTTCAACCGTGCCCGCCGCAACCATACGCTCAATCCCCATGCCGGTTTCTTCATGCAGAATCAGCTCGATCTGCGGATGCCGGTTCTTGAAGGTCTTGAGCACTTCCGTAAACAGCACATTAATCATGGGCGGAATACCCAGATCCAGGCGGCCGCGCTGCAAGGCCTGAACTTCGTGAACCTCTCGCAGCAAGCCCTGCATGCTCTGCAGAACTTCCTGCCCCCGCTCCAGTACTACCTTGCCGCAATCGGTCAGCTGCAATTGACGGTGATCGCGAATCAGCAGGGGCTCGCCCAGCTCATCTTCCAGCTGCTTCACCATCTTGCTGATGGTCGATTGCGTTACGTTCAGACTCTGCGCGGCTTGCGTAAAGCTTTGATGTTTAACGGTTTCAATGAAGTATCGCAAGGATCGGATGTCCATGATTGGCTGGCCTTTATCTATGACTTTTACGACTTCGTATTAGTTATTTTATTCATTATGGCGATGCTATGCTGGCTTTGTTCAAAAAACATAAACGCCTGTTGTCAGGGCGATTTCGGCTTTTTATCTCCGGCTTGTACAGCCCCTATTTTTAAAGCGTGATGTCGTTCTGTTGCGTGAAGATTTCGCCTGGCGCTTTCGGCCCTGGCTCCTTCCGAAAGCAACAACAGGTAGATCAATGACACAGAGACAGGAGCACACGATGTTCAAGGATCGCATTCGTTCCCCCGAATTGGAAGGCAAAGTCATGACCGCTCAGGAGGCAGTCGCCTTCTTCAAAGACGGGATGAATGTCGGCATGAGCGGTTTCACCCGCGCTGGGGACTGTAAGGTCATGCCTCGTGCCTTGGCCGAGCGCGCCCAGACCGAGCAATTAAAACTGAATGTGGTGACCGGCGCTTCGCTGGGTAATGATAGCGACGGCATGATGGCCGAGGCCGGTGTTCTGGCTCGCCGCTCGCCGTTTCAAGTGGACTCGGTGCTGCGCCGTCATATTAATGAAGGCAAGGTCCTGTTTACCGATCAGCACTTGTCCCTGACGGTGGAGCACATGCGTTCGGGTAACCTGCCTGCCATTGACATCGCTGTCATTGAAGCCGTTGCCATTACAGAAACCGGCGCAATTGTGCCGACGACCTCGGTAGGCAATTCGGCCAGCTTTGCCCAGCAAGCCAAGCAAATCATTGTTGAGCTGAACCTGAGCATGCCAGTGGAAATGGAAGGCTTGCACGATATCTATGTGCCCGAGGCTCGCCCCAACCGTCAGCCTATTGAACTGACGGATGTGGACCAGCGTATTGGCACCACCGCCATTCAGGTGGATCCCTCCCGCATCGTAGGTATTGTAGTGACCGATGCTTTGGACAGCCCCTCCAGCGTGCTGCCACCTGATGAAGAAACCAAGGCAATTGCCGGTCACATTATTGAATTCCTGAAAGGCGAAGTAGACGCTGGCCGTATGAGCCACTCCTTGCTGCCTTTGCAGGTTGGTATCGGCACGATTGCCAATGCCGTGACGTATGGCCTGCTGGATTCTCCCTTCACCGACCTGAAAATGTACTCGGAAGTCTTGCAGGACAGCGCGATTGCCATGCTGGACTCCGGCCAGCTGAGCTTTGCCTCGGCTTCGTCCTTGACGCTGTCTGCTCCCAAGATGGCGCAGTTCCTGGAAGGCCTGGAAAACTACCGCGACAAGCTGGTGCTGCGTCCACAGGAAATCAGTAATCACCCAGAATTGGTGCGTCGCTTGGGAATTATTGCGATCAACACCGCCCTGGAATTTGATATCTACGGCAACGTGAACTCCACGCACGTCTGTGGCACCCACATGATGAATGGCATTGGCGGTTCCGGCGACTTCGCCCGTAATGCGCACCTGTCCATTTTTGTCAGCAAGTCCGTTGCCAAGGACGGCGCCATCTCGAGTGTGGTGCCTATGGTGTCGCACGTAGACCACTGCGAGCATGATGTGGCCGTGCTGGTCTCCGAATGGGGCCTGGCTGATTTGCGCGGTTTGGCTCCTCGTGAACGGGCTCGCGTCATCATCGAAAAATGTGCTCACCCCGACTATCGTCCTGCCTTGCTGGACTATCTTGAGCGCGCCAGCCAACGTGGTGGCCACACGCCCCACATCCTGGAAGAGGCCTTGTCCTGGCACGTTCGTTTCCAGCAAGAAGGCACCATGAAACAGGAGCAGTTCCAGACCCAGGAACTAGCGACTGCGTAGTCCATCAGGTCCGGTAATGCGTAGCCGAGTCAGTCCGGCAGCGTAGACCTTACAAATTGACCTGATCGCCCCTGGCATTCCACCCGTGCCAGGGGCATTTTTTTAGCGCTAAAATTGCGGATTCTGCTGCGTTTAGCGAGGCCGGCGTGTTCGAACAAATCGGTATTGTCAATTTCTGGGCCTTTGTGGTGGGTACGGTGTTTATCGTGCTTTTGCCCGGACCCAATTCTTTATACGTCCTGGCCAGTGGCGCCGGACATGGCGTGCGCGAAGGCTATAAAGCAGCCTTGGGCGTGGTCGTGGGCGACGGCATTTTGATGACGCTGACGGCCCTGGGCGCTGCCTCGCTGCTCAAGACGCTGCCCATGTTGTATATGGGCATACGCTGGCTGGGTGCGGCCTATTTGCTGTATTTGGGTGTGCGGCTGTTACAGTCGGCCTTCAGGCAAGGTGGCCCGGTTCAGTCTGTGGACACGCGCTTGCGTCACGAGACCCGCTTTCGCAAGGCCTTGCTCCTGAGTTTGTTGAACCCCAAGGCCATCTTGTTCTTCCTGTCCTTCTTCGTGCAATTTGTGGACCCGTCCAAAGGTCACACGGGCCTGGCCTTTATGTTGCTGGGCCTGGTGGTGGAACTGATCAGCATTTGTTATTTGTCTTTGCTGATTTTTGGCGGAGATCGCCTGGCAGGAATTTTCCGACGCCATCAGCGTCTGTCCCGGATGGGCAATGGCTCGGTGGGGCTGCTGTTCATGGGCTTTGCCGCCCGTATGATCAGCGACTAAGCCAGTTGCTTCAGAGCGCAGCAGTTCTGACAGAACTTATTTATCAGTTTTAAGGAAAACACCATGAGTAGCAAAATCCGTGTCGGTATTGCAGGTTACGGCAATTTAGGGCGAGGCGTAGAGCTGGCCCTGGCACAAAACCCGGACATGGAGCTGGTCAGCGTTTTTACTCGTCGTGACCCTGCTTCCCTGCGTCTGCAAAGTGCAGGCGTGCCCGTGCGCGCCCTGGACCAGATCGAACAGTATCGCAATGATATTGACGTGCTGATTCTCTGTGGTGGCTCTAAAAATGACTTGCCCGAACAAGGCCCGGCCTTGGCCCGCTGGTTCACAACGGTAGACAGCTTTGATACCCACGCCCGTATCCCTGAATACTACGAAGCCGTGGATGCCGCCGCCAAAGGCGCAGGCACGACCGCCTTGATCGCGGTGGGTTGGGATCCAGGCCTGTTCTCGCTGAATCGCTTGTATGGCGAGTGTGTCTTGCCTGTTGGCCAGACGTACACCTTCTGGGGCAAAGGCTTGAGCCAAGGCCACTCCGATGCCATCCGCCGTGTGGCCGGTGTAGCCGGTGGTGTGCAATACACCTTGCCTATCGAAGCAGCGGTACAGCGTGTGCGCAACGGGGAGCAGCCCGAGCTGAGCACCCGTGAAAAACACAAGCGTCAGTGCTTTGTAGTCCTGGAAGAGGGCGCCAGCGCCGACGCCGTACGTGAAGCCATTGTGACCATGCCCGATTACTTCGCGGACTACGACACGGAAGTTAATTTTATTGACGCTGAAACCCTGGCACGCGATCACGCGGCCATGCCACACGGCGGTTTTGTGATTCGTAGCGGTCAGTCCGGCGCGGGTTCGCAACAAGTGGTTGAATACGCCTTGAACCTGGGCAGCAACCCGGAATTTACCTCCAGTGTGCTGGTTGCCTACGCGCGTGCGGCTTACCGCATGAACCAGCAAGGTCAAATCGGTGCCCAGTCCGTGCTGGACGTGGCTCCTGGCCTGTTGTCGCCTAAATCGCCTGCGCAATTACGCAAAGAATTGCTGTAAATCCTGGTTTCAGGCTGCGGCCCGGCTCAGCCTGCCTGAGTCGGGCCGCAGGTCTTGCTGGTTTGCGCACAAATGATTCAGTCGGTCAATAAAGGGTAAAATAGCGCCCATTCCTCACTAAATTGAGTGTTCTCATGCGCTTATTGATCGCACTGCTCCTGCCCTGGTTGGTCTTTTTCACGATCGGTCGGCCTGTAGCGGGCATTATTTGCCTGATTTTGCAGTTGACCGTCATTGGATGGATACCGGCCGCTATTTGGGCGGTATATTCTCTTAGCCAATACAAAACTGACAAGAAAATCGAGCAAGCCCTGGGCAAGCGTTAAGCCCTAGGTTTTCCTTCCTTTTTGCACGTCTGAGCAGGCCATGATGCGCTTGCTCGGGCGTTTTATACTTTTTTGCTGATACAGCCATGACCCTATCGTCTCCCGTGGGCCATTCTTCTGAGTCCGGTGAGCAAACGGTATCCGTAGACCCCAAGGCTGTGCCACGCCTGGAACTTCGCAATATCACCAAGGCCTATCCGGCGGTGGTAGCCAACGACAATATTTCCCTCTCTATCCTGCCGGGGCAGATTCATGCCGTGCTGGGGGAGAATGGGGCGGGTAAATCCACCTTGATGAAGATTATCTACGGTGTGGTCAAACCCGATCAGGGCCAGATTCTGTGGGACGGCCAGCCCGTCCAGATCAGCAGTCCGGCGGCGGCCCGACAGTTGGGCATCGGTATGGTGTTCCAGCATTTTTCCTTGTTTGACACCCTGACTGTCACGGAAAACATTGCATTGGGTCTGCCTGCTTCGACCAATATGCAGGAGCTGGCTGGTCGAATTAGTGAAACGGCCAGTCAATATGGTCTGGATCTGGACCCCCAACGTCACATTCATACCTTGTCCGTGGGCGAGTGCCAGCGGGTTGAAATTGTGCGTGCCTTGCTGGGCAAGCCCAAGCTGCTGATTCTGGATGAGCCAACCTCGGTATTGACCCCGCAGGCAGTACGCCGCTTGTTTGGCACTTTGCGTCAACTGGCTGCTGAGGGTTGCAGCATTGTCTATATCAGCCACAAGCTCGATGAAATCCGCGAGCTGTGCAATGCCTGTACGGTCATGCGTATGGGCAAGGTCACCGGCTATTGCGACCCTCGCGAAGAAACCACGGCCAGCCTGTCGCGCCTGATGATTGGCGCCGAGCCTCAGTCTCTGGGTGAGCGCAGCATGCAACAAGGCGGGACGCCCTTGCAGGTGCGTAATCTGCAGTTAAGCAAATCCCATCCTTTTGCCTGTGAATTGCAGGATGTCAGTTTTGATCTGCACCAGGGCGAAATTCTGGGAGTAGCCGGTATTTCCGGTAATGGTCAGCAGGAGTTACTGGCTGCCTTGTCAGGTGAAGATACCCGCGCACGGGCAGACATGATTTTGCTGGATGGTCAGGCGATTGCCCAACGCGATGCGGCTTGGCGACGAGATCAGGGCATGGGCTTCGTACCTGAAGAACGCTTGGGACGCGGTGCTGTGCCGGAATTGTCATTGGCTCAGAACCTGCTGCTGTCTCATCAGAACCCGGAAACGGTGAAGCGCGGTTTTCTGCGTTTTCCCAGCATTCGCCGTCTGGCAGGCGGGATTATCAAGCGTTTCCGCGTCAAGACTTCCAACGAGCAGGCCGCTGCCAACAGCCTATCAGGCGGGAACCTGCAAAAGTACATTATTGGCCGTGAGGTCACCCGTCAGCCTCGCATTCTGGTCATTGCCCAGCCCACCTGGGGGGTGGACGTAGGGGCTGCCGCCCAGATCCACGCCGAGCTGCTGGCTCTGCGCGATGCGGGCTGCGCCTTGCTGGTCATCTCCGAAGAGCTGGATGAATTGTTTGCGATTGCCGATCGCCTGATTGTTATTTCCAAAGGTCGTATGTCTCCCTCTATTCCCGTGGCGCAAGCCAGTGTTGATCAGATTGGGCAATGGATGAGCGGTTTGTGGGAGGAGGGTGAACATGCTCAGGCTTGAGACTCGTGCCACGCCCTCTACCTTGATGGCCTGGTGCTCCCCTTTGCTGGCTGTCTTGCTGACCATGGTGGTCGCCGGAACCTTGTTCTGGTCGCTGGGCAAGAATCCTCTGGCGGGCTTGAACGTATTTTTTCTGGAGCCTTTGCGTGACCTGAATGGTTGGGCCGAGGTGGGCGTCAAACTGGTGCCCTTGCTGCTGATCTCGGTCGGTCTGGCCATCTGTTTTAGAGCCAATATTTTCAACATCGGGGCGGAAGGGCAGTTGGTGATGGGCGCCTTGGCAGCCGGGGCCTTTATTCTGCAAGTGGACGATGGCGATAACGGTGGTTTTTTCCTGATTACCGTGGCTTTGGCCTGCGGTATGCTGGGCGGCATGGCCTGGGCTGCTATCGTGGCTTTCCTGAAAGATCGCTTCAATGCCAACGAGATTCTGGTGTCCCTGATGCTGGTCTATGTGGCCCAGCACTTGCTCAGCTATCTGGTACACGGTGCCTTGCGCGATCCCGATGGCTTTGGTTTTCCGCAGTCCAGCCTGTTCTCGGACGGCTTTTTGTTGCCCGCGGTCTTGCCCGGCACGCGCTTGCATAGCGGTATTGTGCTGGCAGTGATCGCGTCGGTGGCGGCCTGGCTTTTCCTGACACGCAGCATGGCCGGTTTTCGCTTGCGCGTGGGGGGTATGGCCCCATTGGCTGCTCGTTACGCCGGTTTTTCCTCCCGTAAAGCCTTGTGGAGTTCCTTGCTGATTTCGGGGGCATTGGCCGGTCTGGCTGGTGCAGCAGAAGTCATGGGCCCGGTTGGGCAACTGACCCCTTCGATTTCTCCCGGCTATGGTTTTGCGGCCATTATTGTGGCCTTTGTGGGGCGACTGCACCCGCTGGGACTGATTTTTTCCTCTTTTGTGATGTCCTTGCTCTATATCGGTGGGGAATTGGCCCAAAGTCGTTTGGGCTTGCCCAATGCGATTACTGGCATTTTCCAGGGCATCCTCTTGTTTTCCTTATTGGCTTGTGACGTGCTCATCACCAAGCGTTTGGTCTGGAGAAAGTAATGGACGCGATTGCACCTTTGCTCGCCGCAACCATCAACGCAGGCACCCCTTTGCTCCTGGCAGCCTTGGGTTTGCTGATTAATGAAAAGTCGGGCGTCATCAATCTGGGCTCGGAAGGCATGATGCTGATGGCGGCCATTGTGGGCTTTGCGGTGGCCGTGCAAACCGGCAGCCCTGCTTTGGGCTTTGTGCTGGGCGCGGTGGTTGGCATGGTCATGGCAGCCGCCTTTGCCTGGCTGACCGTCTGGCTGGGCGCGAATCAGGTGGCTTGTGGTTTGGCCCTGTCCTTATTCGGGGTAGGGGCCTCGGCCTATATTGGCTTGCCCTTTACCGGCAACTCCCTGGTCGTGACCAAGCTGTCCATTCCCGTGCTGAAAGATATTCCCCTGATCGGGCCTGCTTTTTTCCAGCAGCATTACATGGTCTATGTGTCCTGGGTGCTGTGTATTGCCGTGGCCTGGTTCCTGACTCGTACCCGCTCCGGTCTGGTGCTGCGTGCGGTGGGTGAATCGCCTGCCTCGGCGCACTCGCTGGGCTACAACGTGCGCTACATTCGCCTGGGTGCCTTGATGTTTGGTGGTGCCTGCTGCGGTCTGGCCGGTGCCTTCATCTGTCTGGTTTACACGCCCATGTGGGTCGAGAATATGGTTGCCGGGCGCGGCTGGATTGCGTTGGCGCTGACGACGTTTGCGACCTGGCGTCCCTGGCGCGTCATGCTGGGCGCTTACTTGTTTGGTGGGGTCACGATCCTGACCTATCATGCGCAGGCTCTGGGTGTCCCGGTAGCCTCGCAATTGCTGGCCATGATGCCGTATCTGGCCACGATTATTGTGCTGGTTTTAATTTCCCGAAACGCTAACTGGATCAGGTTGAATATGCCTGCATCGCTTGGCAAAAACTTCAATCCCAACAACTAGAGGACTGACATGACTGGAAACTTTATGCGCAAGGCTCTTTTGGCCGCTGCCATCGCTTCCCCCCTGGCCGCCTTGCCTGTGTCCGCTCAGGCAAACGATCAAGAACCCCTGAAAATCGGTTTTGTGTATGTCAGCCCTATCGGTGAAGCCGGTTGGACCTGGCAGCAAGACATTGGCCGTCGTGAAATGGAAGAGGCCCTGAAAGGCCGCGTGGTCACTCAGTACGTAGAAAACGTGCCTGAAGGTGCAGACGCAGAGCGCGTCATTCGCGATCTGGCCCAGCAAGGCAACAAGCTGATCTTCACCACTTCGTTTGGCTACATGAACCAGACGCAGAAAGTGGCCAAGCAGTTTCCGGACGTGAAGTTCGTGCACTCTACCGGCTACAAGACGGCTCCTAACGTGGCCACCACCAACGCCCGTTTCTACGAGTCCCGTTACCTGGCTGGCGTATTGGCTGGCAAGATGACCAAGTCCAATGTGGTCGGTTACGTGGGTGCTCACCCCATTCCTGAAGTACTGCAAGGCATCAACGCCTTTGCCATCGGTTTGAAGAGTGTGAACCCCGAAGCCCAAGTGCGCGTGGTTTGGGCCAATAGCTGGTACGACCCAGGTAAAGAGCGTGACGCAGCGGTCACGCTGCTGGGTCAGGGCGCGGACGTGGTGACTCACCACACCGACTCCACCGCCACCGTGCAAGCGGCTGAAGAAGCTGGCAAGTACGCGATTGCCTACCACTCCGACATGAGCAAGTTCGGTCCTAAAGCTCAACTGGCTGCCGTGACCCACCACTGGGGTGATTACTTCACTCGCAAAGCCACTGAAGTTCTGGATGGCAAATGGCAGAACGACAGCACCTGGGGCGGCCTGAAGTCCGGTATGGCTGCTTTGGAAGGCTTCGGTCCTGAAGTGCCGGCTGACGTGAAAGAGTTCGTTCTGGCCAAACAGGCCGAGATCGTTGCTGGCACACTGCAACCCTTTGCCGCTCCTATCAAGGACAACGATGGCAAGGTGCGTCTGGAGTCCGGTTTCCTGGATGACGATGCCTTGAATCGCATGGATTACTACGTGGAAGGCGTGGCCAGCAAACTGCCCAAGCAGTAAGCTGCCCCGCAGTCTGTAGATAAACAAAGCCCCGTGTCGGGCTCTCCGACACGGGGCTTTGTTATAAGTGGCCCGTGTGGCTTTTCAGGCTGCTGCTGGGATCAAGCCCGAGCTTGTTCGGTGTTTGTTCCGGGGCTGGTTTGTCATCCGTTCAGGAAGACAAAGCTGACGCACAGAGCTGCAATACAGAGTCGCCATGCAAAATTGATCTATGGAACCGACCTCAGAACTATGCTGCCTGTGCAGGCCGCTTGCGGCCCAAGCGTGTCGATGCCCGCATCCAGCGCAGCGTCATCAGCACGGCAACTACGGACAAACCTGTCACCAGCCCGATCCAGATTCCCATCCCGCCCATATTGAACTGGAAGGCCAGCAAAGAGCCCGTAGGAACGCCCAGCACCCAATACCCTAGCAAGGCCAGCAGCATGGGTATGCGCGTGTCATGCAGGCCGCGTAGCATCCCTGCAGCCACGGCCTGAGCACCATCACTGATCTGAAACAGCGCCGCCAGCGCCAGGAAGGTAATGGCCAACTGAATAACGGCCTGGTTTTCGGCGACATCCAGATCCAGAAACAGGCCAATCAGGGTCAAGGGGGCGAACCAGAATACCAGAGCCGCCAGCCCCATGAAGCCCACCCCCAGAATGTAGGAAATCCAGCCGGCACGGCGGGCACCCAAAGGATCGACCCGGCCTGCAGCCAGCCCCACACGGATAGTGGCAACCTGACTGAAGCCCAAAGGAATCATGTAGGACACCGAGCAGATCTGCATGGCAATCGCGTGTGCGGCCAGATCAGATTGCCCCAGTACGCCCATCATCATGACGGCGGCGTAAAACACCAGGGTTTCCAGGGTGAAGGTAATCGCAATGGGGATGCCCAGCGCCCACATTTTCCACAGACGCTTCACACTCCACTGCCAGGCATCGTTGAACAGGTAGTAGCGTCGGAAGCGCGGATCGCGCAGTACCACCCAGCTCAAACCTGCGAACATGAAGATGCTGGACAAAGTGGTGGCCAGACCTGCGCCTGCCAGTCCCATGGCGGGCATCCCCAGATTGCCAAAGACCAGGAGCCAGCCCAGCACGGCATTGATACCGATCGCGGTGATGGCCACCGCCAGAGTCCATCCCGGCTTTTCCATGGCGGCCAAGAAGGAGCGCAGCACGATGTAACCCAGATAGGGCAGCAAAGCCCATTGCAGGGTGTGCATATAGGTCACCGAGCGCGCCGCGACAACGGGGTCCTGGCCCATCATCAGCAAGATATGCTCGGCATTCCACAACACAATCCAGGCAGGCAGGGTAATCAGTAAAGCCGTCAGAAAGCCGTGACGGATGATTTGCTGGGATTCGCGTACATTGCGCAGTCGTCGGCCCAGCGTTGTGGCCAACATGGGAACGACAGCGGACACCAGCCCCATGCTGAAAATCATGAAGGCCTGATACAGACTGGCGGACAGTGAACCGGCAGCCAGCTCATCAGGGCCCAGTCGGCCCATGTAAATCAGGTTGGTTGCCAACAGGCTGACTTGAGCCAGGTTGGTCAGAATCAGGGGGCCGCCCAATCGCAGGGAGGATTGCAGCTCCGCCAACCAGAGCTGGCTCGGGCTGGTAGTTTGAGACTTTGCAAACATGGTTTATTTGGCGCGAGGCAGGGACCAGGTGCTGATAACTTGTGCGACTGCCGGGCCACCGTTGGCCGGTTCGAGCAGTACATCGCCCGCGCAGGTACGGCCGGTCTTGTGAATCCGGGCATGAGCCAGAATATCGCCGGGAGGGGCCTTGCGCAGGAAATTGATGGTCAGGCTGGAGGTGACAGCATCGGGGTTGCCCGTGGCTCCGACTACAGCGGCATACAAGGCCAGATCAGCCAGCCCCATCAGCATGGGGCCTGCCACCATGCCGCCCATGCGCTGGTGGGCATTGCGTTCGGGCAAGCGCAAACAGGCGTTGTCGTGGCCTATGTGGACAACATCAATACCCAAAACGGCGGCAAAGGGATGCAGACGCTCTAGAAGATCACGAAACTGAACAATATCGATTTTAGGCTCGGGTGCAGAGTGTGTGCTGGTCATGACGTCGTCACTGAAAAGAAGGCCGTTGTAAGAAGGGCATACTGGCTGGTACTGTATCAGATCGTCCCGCGTATCGGGGTAGTTCGGCGCCAGGCTGTTCAGGGCTGGACCCATTCCAATCGATCAACAAGAAGCGAGGAGCATCATGAAACGCAGCGCAATTGTGTTTGCCTTGAGTTTGCTGGCATCAACCGGCACCGTGATGGCACAGGGGCATGGAGGCCATGGTCATGGCACGCCCGAACCGGTACGCGCCTTGAGCACGCAGGTCCATGCCAGCCAATGCTGGGTGCGCATGATGCCCGAGCCCACACCTTCCGCCGCCTATCTGGAACTGGAGAACAAGGGTGAGCAGTCCGTAGCCGTGACAGGAGCCAGCTCATTGTCCTTTGGGCATGTGATGTTGCATCAAACTAGCGAGAGCGAGGGGATGGCGCGCATGTCGCATGTCTCCGAGGTGGAGGTCCCGGCAGGGGGAGTATTAAGCCTGAAGCCGGGGGCTTTCCACGTGATGCTGGGTCAGGCCAAAGAAGACTTGGCCCTGGGGGAGCGCATCATCTTGAGCATTCATCTGTCGGACGATACTCAGGTCCAAGCCGAGTGCGAGTTGCGACCTGCCAAGACACAGGCTTATTAAACGTAATTAGCGTTTGGATAGAGACCGGGAGCTGGCCGCTGCATGCGGCCAGTTTTGCATTGGGCTTCAGGCTTGCAGCGCGTCCAGCACCGCCTGGTTGAACGCCTTGGGATTGGCCAGATTCATACCGTGGGCAGCCAGCGGGATGCGGTGCATCTGATCCTCGCGTCGGTGCTGACGAATGATGTCCATGCAATGGTGATAGCGTGTGGGGCTGTTTTCGCCTGTGATGAAACTTAAGGGCGCCTTCATCTGCTTGAGCCACTCCAGGTCCGGACCTTGATTGGGCTCTTGCTGCTGATCCAACATGGTGTGGGCGTTGTCCTGAATCATCTCGCGGAACCAGCGTGTCATTTGCTTCCAGGTCCCCGAGCCATTGACCGTATCCACAAACAAAGCCATGGCACCATCGCGGTCGCCCTGTTCCAGGCGTTCGGCCACTTGCTGGAACAAGGGAGCATAGGAGTAGGCACCGGGAGTCGGAAAGCCGGGATCCGCCAGGGTCAGGCTGGCCACCTGCTCGGGCATTTTTTGAGCCAGCAGCAGGGCTACATGACCACCGCGAGAGTGCCCCACGATATGCACTTTCTCATCAGGAATATGCTGATCCAGCAGGGCCTGCAGGTCCTGGGCGTGTTGCGCCGTACTGAAGTGGCCGGGGCTGGGGGCTCCGGGCCAGTAGGAGCGCAGGCTGGGAGCCAGAACCCGATACTGGGTAGCAAAGGCGGGGATCTGCCAGCGCCAGTAGCGCCAGTCGCACAGGGAACCGTGGATCAGCAAAACGGGTGCGCCTTGTCCCTGATCCACAAAGGTGTGGCGATAGCCTTGCGCGGTCAGTTCAAGCGTGGAGAAATCGGCAAAAGGGTTTGTCATGGCAAGCAGTAGAGGTCAGGCAAGGATGGGCCACCTGAAAAAAACAGACCGGGTCTGAACCCGGTCCTTGTGGCACTGCGCGCTGGGTGATTATTCCAGCAATTTCAAGCGGCTGCGCGCGGTCTCGGCTGCCTCGGATTGTGGGTAGTCCTTGACGATACGCTGCAAGGTGGTTTTGGCACCGCTCAGATCGTTCAGTTCGATCTGGCTGGAGGCTGTCACCATCAGGGCATCAGCCGCGCGTGGGCTTTGTGGGGAGGCCTTCACAAAAGCCTGGAGTTTCTGAATGGAGGTCTTGAAGCTTTTGACAGCATACAGGCTGCTGCCTTCGTAAAAGCGCACTTCGTCAGCCAGAACGCTGGATGGGTAGGCGGCCAGAAAGCCGGCAAAGGCATCGGCGGCGGGCTTGTATTGGCCAGCGCGGTAAGCGTCCATGGCACTATCAAAGACGGCTTGTTCTTGTGGGTCGGCGGCATGAGGGCTTTGCTGGCCGGGAGCCGGGCTATTGGCCTGGCCTTGGCCGCTGGCTTGCCAGCTCAGTTTTTCTACCTGGCCGCGCAGCGACACCACTTCGGAGCGCAGGGTATCAATTTGATCAGCCAATTGTAGGCGAGCCTGGGTGTTTTGCTCGTTCATCTGACGAATTTGCTGCCGCAGCTCCAAAATGGCGCGTCGGGCCTCGTCATCGGCAAAGGCCTTGGCCGGCAGGCTGGCGAACAGGGCGGCCGTAGCGAACAGGGCAACGGTCGCGAGACGAAAAGGCTTTTTATAAGCGTGCATAGTGAAGTCCGTTAAAAAATGTGCATCCGCAATGCGCAGGCTCCTCACCTGCCGGTTTCCCCTCTGTTGGGGGCTGTGATCTGGGGGCTTTGTGCCGGCCTGGCGAGCCCGCTGTCCAGCATAACGAATTTTCAGTGGATCGGGCACAGCACCGATAAAAAACGCCGCGGCGTTAACAACCGCCACGGCGTCGGAACCACTTGGTCGATGCAGGAATTATCGTTGGTAAACGATGTCTGCGCGACGGTTTTCAGCGTAATCAGCTTCGGTGTTACCCAATGCTTTTGGACGCTCTTTACCAAAGCTCACAGCTTCGATCTGGCTGTTGCTCACGCCCAGCAGACCCAGCATGCGTGCCACGGCGTCGGAACGACGCTGACCCAGAGCCAAGTTGTACTCGGCACCACCGCGCTCGTCGGTATTACCTTCGATGCGTACGGTTTGCTGAGGATGGCTGCTCAGGTACGAAGCGTGCATTTCTACCAGGCCACGGTACTGGTCGTTAACCACGTAGCTGTCGTAGTCAAAGAACACCGAGCGTTGTTGTGCCAGTGGGCTTTGAGGGTTGAAGGGGTCCATGATCTGGCCTGCGCTGGCAGAGTCCGATCCTGTACCGCCGGTTGAACCGGAGCCAGATTGATCCAGAGGAACCGAGCTGCAAGCAGCAAGGGCGGCAGCCATAACGGCGAGGGTAAGACTTTTAAGAATGCGCGAGCTCATTTGAATTCCTTTTGAAAAAGAGTCACACAGGATGTCAGTTGGTAAATGGTCCCCAGGTGGGTTCGCGTACTTTGCCATTCAAAGACGAGAGGGTCTGACGAACGCGACCGTCCACGGATGTCACAGCTAGGACACTGCGGCCCCCCTGAACAGAACTATATAAGATCTGCATCCCATTAGGGGCGAAACTCGGAGACTGATCGTCGGGACCTGTCGTCAGCAGTTGCTCAGCTCCTGATGCCATATCTTGAGTGGCAATTCGGAAAGCACCGTTTCTGCGTGTGACGTATACAAGCCTAGTACCGTCTGCAGAGACCTCCGGTGAAATATTGTAACTCCCGTTGAAGGTAATGCGCTGTGCATCGTCACCACCCAGGCTTACTTTGTAAATATTGGGAGCGCCACCACGATCGCTCACAAATACAAGGGAGTTGCCATCGGGCATAAAACTCGGTTCAGTATCGATCAAGGGAGAACGCATCACGCGGCGCAATCCGGAGCCGTCCGTATTTAGCGTGTAAATCTGCGAAATACCGTCTCTGGAGAGCACAACAGCGACCTGATTGCCGTTGGGAGCCCATGCGGGACTACTGTTATTACCCTTGAAATTAGCTAACGGTTCGCGGTGACCGGTGGCCAAAGTTTGCACATATACAACAGGTTTGTCGTTTTCGAAGCTCACATAAGCCAGCTTTTTACCGTCAGGAGACCAGGCTGGGGAGATGATTGAGTGTCGAGAACGCAACATTACTTGCGGATTTTGCCCGTCCGCGTCAGCAATTTGTAACTCGTAGTTGTTGCCTGTTTGCAACACGTAGGCCAGTCGAGTCGAAAAAACACCGCGCACGCCGGTAATTTTTTCATAAATTCGGTCTGCAATCTGGTGGGAAATACGGCGCAGTTCTTTTTCACTGCCCGCAAAAGCCACCCCATCCAGTTGTGTTTGACGGACCGAATCCACCAGGCGATAGCTGATGGAATATTGGCCGCCGGTCTGGGCAACCGAACCATAGGCCAGGTAATCGGCACCGCGATTGCGCCATTCGTCGTAGGCAATCGTGCTTTCTGCATTCAGACCAGCACCAGTGGCATTGATCAATTGGAATTGACCCGAACGGGTCAGGTCGGCACGGATAACTTCAGCTAGCGATTGGCTGGCTGGGTTGTCAGCAAAATCGGCGATCGCGATGGGGTACTGGGTAGCACCCACACCCGATATATCGACCCGCAGTTGGGCCTGGGCCGGTTGGCTGGCGAACATGCCAGCGGCCAGGGCAAACGCTCCAGTGGCCGTGGCGCGCCAATGACGACCTAAGGTCGCCAGGGCTGGGGTAGCGGCGGTCATTATGCAATCTCCTGATTAATCGAACATGCGGTATTCGCCATCAATATACGATGGATACTGCCCGCTAGGCGGTTTGGGGAAAGGGCTGCAACGGGCAAGACCCTTGGATACGGCATCATCGAACTGCGCGATGCCGGACGATCGTTTGATTTGAACGCGGTTAGGCGTGCCATCGGCATTCAGGTCCACGCGGTACTGCAGTGCAGGGTTGCCACGTACTTCAGAGCGGGCAGGGGTGCTGTAGACCACGCCAGGCTGCACGCAAGCGCGCACCTTGGCGGCGTAGCCACCGTCACCACCGCCGCCTCCGGCCTGGTTGCGGTCTGCTGTACCACCGGCACGTCCGGGGGCACCTTCACGCATGGCACGGCGGAATGCTTCTTCCTTGGCCTTGCGCTCGGCATCGGCACGGGCTTTGGCGGCGGCCTCGGCACGGGCTTTACGTTCCGCGTCTGCT
This sequence comes from Alcaligenes sp. 13f, assembly GCF_020496585.1. Classification (NCBI taxonomy): domain Bacteria; kingdom Pseudomonadati; phylum Pseudomonadota; class Betaproteobacteria; order Burkholderiales; family Alcaligenaceae; genus Alcaligenes; species Alcaligenes sp. 13f. The sequence continues at coordinate 23,811 of NZ_JAHKKC010000017.1, read as the reverse complement.
TTGGCTTTAGCTTCGGCATCCGCCTTGGCTTTGGCTTCTGCATCGGCTTTGGCCTTGCGTTCGGCATCGGCCTTGGCTTTCGCGTCGGCTTCTGCTTTAGCCTTGCGCTCTGCGTCTGCCTTGGCTTTGGCTTCAGCTTCAGCTTTTTCCTTGCGTTCCTGTTCCTGCTTTTCCTTTTGTTCGCGTTCGCGACGTTCAGCAGCTAGCTTGTCCTGACGCTGTTTCTCCTGACGCTCCTGTTCCAGCTTTTCTTCACGCTCTTTTTTCTCGCGTTCCTTGCGAGCCTGCTCCAGGGCGATTTCGGGATCAACCTCAGGTTCAGCAGGAGGGGTGACCTTTTCAGGCTCTGGAGGCGGCTTGGGAGCCGGAGCCGGTTCAGGTTTGGGCTCGGGCTTGGGTTCTGGCTCTGGAGCCGGTTCAGGCTCAGGCTGCGGCTCGGGTTCGGCCTCGGGGGCTTCGGGATCAGCATTGACGGCCGCATCGGGTGCGACACCGTCCATCCACAATTCGACCTGCACCGCATTGGGGGTCTTGGGCGCAGAAAAAAGGGCTCCCGCCAAAATGGCGAGCAGCAACAGCCCGTGCAGACCCAGGGCGATGAGCAAGCCGCGCCGATCTTCCTTTTGCTCAGGCGAGCGCAGCGCCTGATTGCGGGTATTGCGTGTTCTGTGCTTCATTCAGTTCAGGTTTTTCGCGCCGGACGGCGAGCACGCTATCCGGCCAGAGGTTATTTGCGAGCGTCAGGATCGCTGTTGCGATCGACGATCAGACCCAGGCGGTTAATGCCATTGGAGCGCAGTTCATCCATCAAGCCCATGACGGTCTCGTAGGGAACCTTGCCGTCGGCGGCAATGACAACCGGGCTGTCGGCCTCCATACGCGAGCGCACTTCATTGAGCAGTGTGGACTTTTCGATGTTCATGAACTCGGAGCCCGCATCGCGCAAGCGAATGGCCAGTTTGCCGTCCTTATCAACCTGGATTTCCACCGGCTTGGCAGGCACTTCGGAGGCTTGGCCTACCGAAGGCAATTCCACCAGACCGGGGGTAATCATGGGAGCGGTGACCATGAAGATCACCAGCAGCACCAGCATCACGTCGATATAAGGGACGACGTTGATTTCATTTTTCATGCGCCGGCCGTGACGGCCGGTGCTTCCACGCATCGATGGCATCAGTTCACCTGCCGCTGCAAGATGTTCAGGAATTCGTCGATAAAGCTGTCAAAGCGGATCGAGATACGATCGAGCTCGTTGGTAAAGCGGTTGTAGGCAACCACGGCAGGGATAGCGGCAAACAGACCGATAGCTGTGGCGATCAGGGCTTCGGCGATACCGGGAGCCACCGAGGCCAGGGTGGCCTGCTGCATGCCGGACAAACCGATAAAGGCGTGCATGATCCCCCAGACGGTACCCAGCAGCCCGATGTATGGGCTGACCGAACCGGCAGAGGCCAGGAAGTTCAGGTGTGTTTCCAGTGTGTCCATTTCGCGCTGGTAGCTGGCGCGCATGGCACGGCGTGGACCGTCCAGCAGGGCTGGGCCCGAGCTTTGGCTGCGACGGGCCTTGATGAATTCGGTCATGCCGGCTTCAAAAATACGGGCCAGTGCACCGTGTTCGGCGCGACGCGAGGAAATGGATTGCTGAAGCACGGCCAGATCGCCACCTGCCCAGAAGTCGTCCTCAAAGCGGCGGGTCTGTTCCAGCGTGCGTTTAAGTGCAGCCCGTTTACTGAAGATATAGGCCCACGAGAGAATCGAGATTCCCAACAGAATCAGCATGACAAGCTGAACGGGAATACTGGCATCGAGAAGTAGCGAAATCAGCGACAGGTCGCTAGTAGCTTGCATGGTCAGTCCTGAACCTTTTCCAAGAGGGTACGTAAATCAGAGTCCAGCTTGCTTGGACGAAGCGTGTTGGCGTCAACGCAAACAATTTGGATGGTGCTTTGGCATAACAGTTCCTCACCTCGCAGGGCACCTTGTTCGAAATGGATGGTAGCCGAACCCAGCTGGGTAATACGGCTGCGCACCGAGATCAAATCATCGAGCCGGGCAGGTTTGAGATATTGTATTTCAACCTTCTTGACTACGAACAGGCGTTGATTCTGCTCGGCCACATCGGATTGGTTTACGCCCAGGTTCCTGAGCCATTCTGTGCGCGCACGCTCAAAGAATTTCAGGTAGTTGGCGTAATATACGATCCCCCCAGCGTCGGTGTCTTCGTAATATACGCGAATATCAAGCCGAGCCTGGGTGTCCCACTTGTCATTAAGCATGTCGTTCGTAAAAGAGTTTATGTTGACGGGCAGGGCATGGCGCACGGCCAGCCCTGCTTGGAGTCCTTACAGCGTGGCCAAACGCTCCAGGCTGACCTGGGCAATCTGGTCCACCGGCACGTTGGTGCTGCTGGCGTCACGGCGTGCCTGCATTTCAACCATGCCTTCTTTCAGGCCGCGCTCGCCAATGGTAATGCGCAGTGGCACACCAATCAGCTCCCAGTCGGCAAACATGATGCCGGGGCGGGCGTCGCGGTCGTCCAGAATGACATCCACACCTTGCTCTTTGAGCTGGGTGTACAGATCAGTAGCAGTCTGACGCACAGCATCGCTTTTGGTAAAGCCGATCGGGCAGATCACCACTTCGAAAGGAGCCAGGGCACGAGGCCAGATCATGCCGCGTTCGTCGTGGTTTTGTTCAATGGCAGCAGCGGCAATACGGCTGACGCCAATGCCATAACAACCCATTTGCATGACAGCCGGTTTACCATCAGTTTCCAAAAAGGTGGCGTTCAGCTTCTTGGAGTAGACATCGCCCAGGAAGAAAACGTGACCCACTTCAATGCCGCGCTGGATGGCCAGCTTGCCGCCTTCGGGGGCTGGGTCGCCGTGAACCACGTTGCGCAGGTCTGCCTTGATGGGCTCGGGCAGGTCACGGCCCCAGTTCACGCCCGTGTAGTGGAAGCCTTCTTCGTTGGCACCGCACACAAAGTCGCTCATGTTGGCTACGGTCAGGTCGGCAATCACTTGCACAGGCTGACGGGTGCCGATTGGGCCGAGGTAACCGGGCTTGCAGCCAAAGGTGGCCACAATTTCCTCTTCCGTGGCCAGACGGTGGCCTTTTTCAAAGCCGGCCAGCTTGGAAACCTTGATGTCGTTGACTTCATGGTCGCCACGAACCAGCAGCAGGTGGACGGTGCTCTTGGTCTTGCCGTCTTCTTCGACGTCCGTTGCCAGCACAACCGACTTGACGGTTTGGCTCAGGTCACAGCCCAGGAATTGGGCCACCAGTTCACACTTGGGAGCATCAGGCGTGGCGGTCTTGACCAGGGCTTGGCCAGGAGCGGCACGCTCGGCCAGCAGGCAAGGGGCGGGAGCCAGCTCGATATTGGCAGCGTAGTCGGTGTCAGGGTTGTAAACCAGCAAGTCTTCGCCGGTATCGGCAATCACCTGGAATTCATGGCTGCGCGAACCGCCAATGGAGCCGGTATCAGCGGCCACGGCACGGAAGTTCAAGCCCAGGCGCCCAAAGATGCGCATGTAGGCGTCGTACATATTGTCGTAGCTGGCTTGGGCGTCTTCGGCATTGCGGTCGAAGGAGTAAGCATCCTTCATGGTGAATTCGCGGCCACGCATCAAGCCAAAGCGGGGACGGCGCTCGTCACGGAATTTGGTTTGAATGTGGTAGAAGTTGATGGGCAACTGGCGCCAGCTGTGGATTTCGTTGCGGGCAATGTCCGTGATCACTTCTTCGGAGGTAGGCTGCAGCACGAAGTCGCGCTGGTGGCGATCCTTGATTCGCAGCAGTTCGTCACCATATTTTTCCCAACGGCCCGACTCTACCCAGAGTTCGGCAGGCTGGACGACTGGCATCAGCAGCTCAATGGCGCCGGAGCGGTCCATTTCCTGACGGATGATGTTTTCAATCTTGCGCAGCACGCGCAGGCCCAACGGCATATAGGTATAGATACCGCCGGCGGCTTTACGGATCATGCCGGCGCGCGTCATGAGCTGGTGGCTGGCAACTTCGGCCTCGGTAGGCGCTTCTTTCAGGGTATTAATGTGATACTGGCTAGCATGCATGGTAGGGAACTCGTCAGGTACGTATAATCAGATCTAATTGTATTGAATTCGTTAGAGGTGGCCTATGTTAGATCGTGAAGGCTACCGTCCTAATGTCGGAATTATCCTCGTTAATCGCAAGAACGAGGTTTTTTGGGGCAAGCGTATTCGGGAACATGCCTGGCAGTTCCCGCAAGGCGGTATTAAATACGGTGAAACACCCGTACAAGCGATGTACCGCGAACTGCATGAAGAAGTGGGCTTGCTGCCTGAGCATATCCGTATATTAGGCCGGACGCGAGATTGGCTTCGCTACAACGTGCCCAATCATTTTGTACGTCGGGAGGCGCGTGGCCATTACAAGGGCCAGAAACAAATCTGGTTCCTGTTGCGGCTGGTAGGGCGAGACAGTGATGTCTGCCTGCGTTCCTCGTCGACGCCGGAGTTTGATGCATGGCGCTGGAGTCAATATTGGGTGCCACTTGATTCAGTGATTGAGTTCAAGCGGGAAGTCTATCAGCAAGCGCTGAACGAGCTGTCGGATATTTTGTTCCGACGACGGCAGGAAAATCGTTATTTACGTCAGCGCCTGCAAAGCGCAGTTGATGCCGATACCTTAGATAGCAGGGATCATGCGCATATTATTGGTTGAAGATGAGCGGGAAATGGCCGCATGGCTGGAGCGGGCCTTGGCGCAAAGTGGTTTTTTGCCCGATCCCGCTCATGACGCCCGCTCGGCAGAAGTGTTGTTGGCGGCCCATGAGTATGATGCGGTCGTGATGGATTTGCGCCTGCCCGACAAACACGGGCTGGTGCTTTTGCGCGAGATGCGCGAACGCGGCGATCACACTCCTGTGCTGATTCTGACCGCTCAAGGTGCCTTGCAGGATCGCGTTCGTGGTCTGAATCTGGGTGCCGATGATTTCCTGACCAAACCCTTTGCCCTGGAAGAGCTGGAAGCTCGCCTGGCGGCACTGGTACGGCGTAGCCGTGGTCGTGTGGCTCCAGTGGTCAGCTGTGGCTCTTTGGAATACAACCCTGAGAGCCGAGCATTCCTGCTGGACAATGCCATTGTGCATTTGACGCCGCGTGAACATGCGGCCTTGCTGGTTCTGATCAGCCGCTCTGGCATGCCTGTAGAAAAGTCTCAGCTATTTGCCCGAGTATTCGAGCACGATAGCGATGCCAGCCCTGATGCTATCGAGGTTGTCCTGCATCGCTTGCGCAAGAAACTGGCCAATAGCGATGTGCACATCGTGACGGTGCGTGGTCTGGGCTACATGCTGGAAGTGCTTGAGGCGGAATCCGGCGTTTCATGACGGCCCCTTCTCCACCCCCCGCCAATGCCTGGCAAGGCAGTTTGCGCTTTTGGCTGCTGGTACTGCTGATACCGGGGGTGGTGGCTTTACTGCTTTACGACAGCTGGGAAGACTACCTGGCCATGAACGCGGTCACGGAAAATGTCTACGACAGCGCCTTGCTGGAACCGGCCAAAGTGCTGGAGACCAGCGTGGAGTTCAATACTGACGGCAGTTTGCGTATTGATCCGCCTTTTTATGCGCAGGTCATGCTGGAATCCCGACCGGGTAATCGCAAGTATTTCCGCGTCGAAGAAATCACCCCTTTGGTGCGTAACCTGGGCGGTGTTGATGCCAATCAGTTAAAAGGGCGCACCTTGCTGGGGATGGAAGGGCTGCCGCGTCCTTCCAATCTGGCCGACCATGAAGGCGTGCCGGTTTTCTACGATTCTTATTTCCGCAATGACACCGTGCGCATGGTGGCCTTGTGGCGCGATCTGCACTACAAAGGCCAGCACAGGCAGGTTCTGGTCATGGTGGGCGAAAGCCTGGATTTGCGTTTGCGCACCCAGCAAGAAGCCTGGCGCGAAGGCATTTTCCGCAATTTGCGTATGTTGCTGCTGGCTGTGGCGTTGGTGTGGTTTGCCGTAGCGTGGGCCTTGCGCCCCCTGCAGGCCTTGCGACAGGAAGTGCGTAACCGTAGCGTGGACGACTTGCAGCCTTTGGACGAGCGTGATGTTCCTCGTGAAGTAGTGCCTTTGGTGCGTTCGGTCAATCACCATATTGAGTTGTATCGTTCTGTGCTGGATCGGCAGGCCCAGTTTCTGGCCGACGCCTCGCATCAATTACGCACCCCTTTGGCGATTATTCATACCCAGGCCCAATACGCTCGCCGTGAACCGGATATCGAGCGCGTCCGCGAATCCCTGGGGGCGATCATCAAGCAATTGGGGCAGGCCACTCGCCTGACCGAGCAGTTGCTGGCTTTGGCTCATGCCAGCCATACCACCACCATGAGCCAGGGGCAGGTTGACCTGGCCAGTCTGGGGCGCGAGGTGGTGCTGCAATATCTGCCTTTGGCCCGTGAGCATCGTCAGGATCTGGGCTGGATCGGGCCAGGAGAAGAGGGCGAGCAGGCACCTTTGTGGGTGTATGCCAGCGATGCCGAGATTCATGAGTCCGTTTCCAACCTGATTCACAACGCCATCAATCACGCTGGTAGTGGCAGTGCAATTACGGTTTCTGCCGGACATGACGACAAGCTGGCCTGGATCAGCGTTACCGACAACGGCATGGGCTTGGCCGCCAGTTTGCGTGAAAGCGTATTTGTACGTTTTGACCGGGGCGGCCCGGCACGCAAGGGTGGACGGGGGTCTGGCTCCGGGCTGGGTCTGGCCATTGCGCTGGCTTACGCCGAGCGCAATGGCGGCACGATTGTGCTGACCGATGGAGAGCCCAACGATATGGGCGGCTACGGTTTGAAGGCGACGCTACGCTTGCCCTTGCTGCAGCCCGAAGCGCCTAAACCAGAAAACACGTGAATTAAGCCGCGTCGTTTGGACGGGCCAGCAGATTGAACAGGGTAGAAATATCCCAATCGCGATGGCCCTGCTGGGCAATCTTCGCAAACTGTTCCTGAATCAAGCGGGTTGCAGGAAGCTGGGCCCCATTACGCTGTGCCTCCCGCTGCACCAAATCCAGGTCCTTCAACATCCAGTTCACGGTAAAGCCGGGCTGAAAGTCTCTGGCCAGCATTGTGGGGCCTTTAGTTTCCATTTGCCAGCTGCGCGCCGCACCCTTGGTCAATACAGACAGGGCCTGCTCCATATCCAGTCCGGCCCGTTCACCAAAAGCCATGGCTTCGGCCAGACCTTGCATGAGTCCGACAACGGCAATCTGGTTCACCATCTTGCATAGCTGCCCGGACCCCAAGGGCCCCATCAGGGTGCAGGCTTGGGCGTAGCTCATCATCAGCGGGCGGGCGCGCTCCATATCCTCAGCTTGCCCACCACACATAATGCTGAGCATGCCTTTCTGGGCACCCGCCTGTCCGCCAGAAATGGGGGCGTCGATAAATGCAACTTCTTGCTTGGCCGCCTGTGCTCCCAGTTCCTGGGCCACTTCGGCGGAGGCAGTGGTGTGGTCGATAAACAGGCTCCCTGCCCTCATGCCTGCCAGCACACCGTCCGGCCCCTGAAAAATCGAGCGCAAGTCATCGTCATTGCCCACACAGGCCATGACAATGTCTGCTTGGGCAGCGGCCAGGGCTGGTGTAGCGGCCCTGGCCTGTTTGAACTCCTCACTCCATTGTTCCGCCTTGGCCGGATTGCGGTTGTACACCGTGACTTGATGCCCTGCCTGGGCCAGATGTCCTGCCATGGGATAGCCCATCACCCCCAGACCAATGAACGCCACTTTTTGCGGGCTGGCGGGTTCATAGTGTTTAGGCTGAATGGATGGGGTCATGGCGCGGGCCTCCTTGAAAATAATCTGTTCGATCGTACAGCTTAGCGCAGCTTTATCGGCTTGATCTTTGCCTGCCCGAATAAGCGGCAAAACGTTTTAGGCTTGACGGCGTCAGGCCCCTCATGTTCTAAACCAAACATAGATCTGTAATAAATGGAATTTGCCTGTCTGGATTATGATGGGCGCACATAATTTCCTGGCTAATTAACTGGAACTTGAATCCTATGACCACTTTTGATCGTCGTCGTTTCTTGAAGCTGGCAGGTGCCACCGGACTGGCGTCTATGAGTACCTCTTTGCCATGGGCGGCGTGGGCGGCAGACGCAGCCGTACTGGAAAAAGCAAAGGCTCAAGGCCAGGCTGTTTTCTACGCCAACATCACGGCGGTAGAGCCCATCATGAAGGCCTTGCAACAAGCGCAAGGCATTGAAGGCAAATACACCCGTATTTCCAGCTCCAAGTTCATCCCCACCATCCTGACCGAGTTCAACGCCGGCAAGTTGATGGCGGACGTGGTTCAGGCTCCCTTGCCCATGCTGCAACTGCTCAAAGAGCAGGGCGTGCTGATTCCCCATCAGTCCGAAGCCGTGCAGGGCTACCCCGAGTGGGCCATTCAAGACGATTCGATTATTCAATTTGGCATCGAATATGTGTCTTATATCTATAATACGGACCACCTCAAGGCCGAGGATGCGCCACAACGCTACGAAGATCTGGCCGATCCCAAGTGGAAAGACAAGATTGTGATGGCCAACCCTTCCAACCACCCCTCCACCATTGGCTGGCTGATTGGTTTGAAGGAAAAGGTCTTTAGCAGTGAAGAGCAGTGGCTGGACTTCCTGAAAGGCCTGGCTGCCAACAAGCCCATGTTCGTGGCCTCGTTTGGCCCAACTCCGGCTCCTATTGAAAGTGGCGAGAAGTTGATTGCCATTTCCATGCCCAAGTACATCGTGACCAAGTCGCCTGCGCCATTGGCCTGGGGCCCCATGTCGGATCAGCCCTTGCTGGGCTCCCCACGTGCCATCGCCCTGACCAAGAATGCCCCGCATCCTGATGCTGCTCGCGTGTTCCTGGACTACTGGCTGGGTAATGAAGCCATGGGCATTCTGGCCAACAAGGTTGGCGAATACGTCCTGGCTCCAGGGGTACACCCTCCGGTTGCGGGGATCGATAAAGCCAAGGTCGAGCCTATTCGCGACCTGAGCGACGAAGAACTGGTCCGTTGGGGCCGCGAATTCAGCCGTATCTTCGCCGTCCGTTAATCGGGACGACAAGAACGACAGGTTCGTCTAGAACGGGGCGCCTTGGCGCCTCGCCTTATTTTTATTGAAAACATTTACTCATTATGCAAATTGAAATTACCGGCCTAAGCAAGACCTATGTCTCAGAGGGCAAAACCTTCAAGGCTTTGGACAATATCAACCTGACGATTCCCGCTAATGAGTTTTTCACACTGTTAGGGCCCAGCGGCTGCGGCAAAACCACGCTGCTGCGGTGCATTGTTGGTCTGGAAACCCCAGACGAGGGTGAAATCCGCATTGGGGATGAGATCGTCTGGTCCAGCGCCAAGAATATTGCTGTGCCGGTGGAAAAGCGCGGTTTGGGCATGGTGTTTCAGACATACGCCATCTGGCCACACATGACGGTGTTCGACAATATTGCTTACCCCTTGCAAGTGCGCGGCGAGCGCAAAGAGGTGATTCGTGAAAAAGTCGCGAACATCCTGAAGTTTGTGCAGCTGGAAGGGGTGGATCAGCGTTCCGCAACGCGTCTGTCCGGTGGTCAGCAGCAGCGTGTGGCATTGGCCCGAGCCCTGGTGGCCGAGCCTAAAGTCATTTTGTTTGATGAGCCGCTCAGTAACCTGGATGCCAAGCTGCGTGAAGAAACCCGTAAAGAACTGCGCGAATTTCTGAGCCGTCTGGACATTACCGCTGTGTACGTGACGCATGATCGCGTCGAGGCATTGGCCTTGTCCAACTCCATCGCCGTGATGCGTGGTGGCAAGATTCTGGAAATTGGTACGCCAGAAAAAATTTACTTTGATGCCGATCACCGCTTTGTGGCCGACTTTATTGGTCGTGCCAACCAGATCAGCGCCAAAGTGCTGGAGCAGCGTGCAGACTCCACCATTGTGGAATGCGAACTGGGCCAACTGCATTGCAAGAAGCGTGACCTGCCCGTGGGCACCGAAGTTACCTTGTGCATTCGCCCGGAATTTATTCGTGTCAGCAGCCAGGCCAATGAAGTGGGGCAGAACCTGTTCCACGGTCAGGTCCAGGCCCTGGAGTTCGTCGGTGAGTCCTACGAGGCCGAGGTCAAAGTGGGTAAAGAGCAGCTTCTGGTGTGTATTGATCCAGACGTGAAGGTGAAAGAGGGCGATACCGTACGCTTTAACCTGCACCCTGAACACTGCATGCTGTTGTCGGCATAAGGGCGGGGCATCATGAATCACACACGCAGACCACTTAGCTGGTCGCTTATTCTGATCGTCGGCTTTCTGACGCTGTGCCCGGTCCTGATGTTGCTGCTGGGCAGCTTCTCGCAGGGCCTGACGGCTTTTGGTTCCTTTACCACGGCTAAATACGTAGCCGCCTACACCGATCCCTTCTTGCTGGAAGTCACCTTCAATACGGTGGTTTTCGTGCTGGGCTCGTCCCTGTTCTCTACTGCGCTGGCTGTTTTCCTGGCCTACCTGAATACGCGTACGAACATGCCCATGAAAGGGGTGTTCACGGTGCTGTCCATCGTCCCCATGATGATTCCGCACTTGCTGTTCTCGGTTAGCTGGGCCTTGCTGCTGAACCCGTCCAACGGCCTGATCAATATGTTCTTGCAGGATACATTGGGCCTGCAGGAAGCACCGCTGAACATCTATTCCCTGTGGGGCATGATTCTGGTTGAAGGCTTGTTGAACATGCCTGTGGCCTACCTGATCATTGCGCCTGCCATGGCCTCTTTTGACGTTTCCATGGAGGAGTCCTCCCGTGTATTCGGGGGCGGTCTGTGGCGTACCTTGACGCGGGTTACCCTGCCGATTCTGCGTCCAGCCATCATGGCGGCTTTCATTCTGGCGATTGTGCGGGCCTTGGCTTCCTACGCCGTGCCACGTGTTCTGGGTACCCCAGGTCGTGTGGATGTGCTGGCCACTTATCTGTTCGAGATGATCTCTACCGGCTTCGCTCCGGATTACGGAAAAGCGGCGGCGCTGGGCATGAGTGTGCTGTCGGCCTCCATTGCCCTGATCGTTCTGTATCGCTACATGACGAAAGAAAGCAGCAAGTATGTGACGATCTCCAGCCGTGGTTTCAAACCCACTCAGCTGGAATTGCGTCGCGCGAAAATCCCCTTGTTCATCATTGTGGGCATTATCAGTTTGCTGATGGTGGTGCTGCCTGTGGCCGTGCTGCTGTATACCTCCATGATTCCGTATTCCATGGTGCCTAGTGCTCGCGCCTTCTCCCTGATGAGCTGGGCGAACTGGATTGATGTCATTCAAGATCCGATCTCCAAAGTGGCCATGAAGAACAGTTTGTTCCTGGCTGTGGTCGGAGCCAGTCTGGGTGTATTGCTATCGCTGTTTGTGGCCTATGTGGTGGTCAAGTTACGAACGCGGGCGGCGGCGCTGCTGGATACCTTGAGCTTCCTGTCCTTTTCCTTCCCGGGGATTGTGATTGGTATCGGCTTTATGTGGTTCTTTGTGCAAACGCCTTTGTATGCCACGCTGACCGCTTTGCTGCTGGCCTATATCGCCGCTTATCTGCCTTACGGTATCCGACCCTTGTCGGCCGCTTTTGTGCAGGTCCATGCCCACCTGGAGGAGTCCTCGGCCGTTGCCGGGGCCAGTTCCTGGACCACCATGCGCCGCATCATTATTCCTTTGCTGATTCCTGGTGTGGTGTCGGCCTGGATCTTGATGGCAACCATGTTCATTCGTGAGCTGACGGTGTCGGTGGTGCTGTCCCGTCCCGGTACGGAAGTGCTGGCGGTACAGGTGCTGGGTTATGCCGAAGATGGTTTGTGGGGCAAGCTCTCGGCGCTGGGGATCATCATGATTCTGATCTCTACCGTGCTGGTGCTGCTGGCCATGTATATCGGTAACTTTTACAAGCGCCGCCAAGGCACGATGTAAGTTGGACTGATCTCAAGGGCCTGAATTCCGCAAGGGATTCAGGCCCTTGTTGTTTTTGCTGAGAGCAGACCGTATCTTGTTGCCTGGCTGGCTATTCACTTGTTCATGCGCACAAGGGGCTGGCTGTTTTTTGTTTACCCATTAGTAGAAAGCTATGACGCATAAATGCAAAGTGCTGGTCGTCGGTGGTGGTGTGATGGGGGCGTCGGTCGCCTGGCATCTGACTCAAGCGGGTGCCGCAGTCACTTTGATCGATCAGGGTTCGGGTAATGTGCCTAGCGCAACCGCTGCCTCTTTTGGATGGGTACGAGCCAGCGCCAGTACACCTTCTGATGACACTAACGCCTTTGCCTTGCGTCTACACGCTCTGGAAGAGTACACGCGTCTGAAGCAGACCTTGGGGGCATTGCCTGTGACCGTGCGTGGAGCCTTGTCCTGGGGGGAAACGACGGACGAGACAGCCGCCTTGATTGCCGAGCATCTGGCAGCCGGTTCCAGGGTTGAAAGCCTGTCAGCCGCGCAAGTGCGTCAGAAAGAACCGTCGTTGGCAGCTGTACCGGATTTGGCAATGTGGGCGCCCGATGATTTCGCCTTGGAGCCAGTAGATCTGGCACGTTGTTTTATTCAAGCGGCGCAAGCGAATGGCGCCACGGTTTTGTCCGGTACGGTACAGCGTGTGTTGTCGGCAGGAGGGCGAGTGAACGGTATAGAAGTGCAAGGGCAAGTCATCGAGGCCAACAAGGTGGTGCTGGCCAATGCTTATGGTGCCTTGGCTTTGGCAGCCAGTGCAGGGGTAGCGTTGCCTATACAGCAACAGCCCGCCGTGTTACTGCGCCTGGATGCTGATAGAAATCGGGTCCGGCATTTACTCTGTGCTCAGGATCTGGAGTTGCGACCGGGCAAAGAAAGAGGGTTGATGTCGGCGTTGGATTATCCCTTGGAAGGCGAGGCAGGTTTGCAGCGTCTGGCCGAGCAAACCTGTCAGTCCATTGCCCAGTTGCTGCAACTGCCTTCTGTCCCGCGCATCTTGTCTATAGAGGTCGGGCAGCGCCCCATGACTAGTAACAAGCAGCCCTTGTGTGGGCCTATTGGGACTGTAGAGGGTTTGTTCGCCGTCGTGGCCCACCCCGGTGTCATTCTGGCTCCCTTGTTGGGAAGCTTGTGTACGCAGGCAGTTCTGGCTGCCTGAGGCTTGTTTCCTGACGTAGGGCTGTGCGCTCTTTCAAAGATTTGGCTGTCTTGAAAGCAGGCAGCGAAATCAGCTGACAAAGAAAAAGGCCTGATTTCGTGGAGAGACGAAATCAGGCCTTCTTGTTGACTGCGCCGGTTTGAATGCTCCCTTTCAGCGGGAGCGTTCAAACCAGAGAACGGACGGTGTCTTAGTCCTCTTCGACGAAGGTCTCTTCGCGTTTCTTTTTCACCGAAGGCAGGGCCACAACCACAACCAGGAAGGCAGCCAAGACCAGCAGCGACAGGGACAGAGGACGTGTCACAAAGGTGGTGTAATCACCGCGGGACAGTAGCAGGGCACGACGGAAGTTTTCCTCCATCATTGGTCCCAGGACCAGACCCAGCAACAGCGGAGCACCTTCACAACGCAGCTTGGACCAGACGTAGCCCACCAAACCGAAGGCGGCGGTGACCAGAATGTCAAACACGTTGTAGTTCAGCGAGTACACACCCACCGTGCAGAACACCAGAATGGCGGGGAACAGCAGGCGGTAGGGCACTTTAAGCAGTTTCACCCACAGGCCTACCAATGGCAGGTTCAGGATCACCAGCATCAGGTTACCAATCCACATGGAGGCGATCAGACCCCAGAACAGTTCAGGGTGGCTGGTCATCACTTGTGGACCAGGCTGAATGTTGTGGATGGTCATGGCACCAATCATCAGCGCGGTCACAGCGTTACCGGGGATACCCAGGGTCAGCAGCGGGATGAAGGAGGTTTGAGCGGCAGCGTTGTTGGCAGACTCGGGACCGGCCAGACCAGCAGGGTGACCTTTACCAAAGCGTTCCGGGTTTTTGGAGATTTTCTTCTCCAGTGTGTAAGACGCAAAGGAGGACAGCACCGCGCCACCACCGGGCAAGATACCCAGGCAAGAACCCATGGCGGTACCACGCACGACAGCAGGCCAGGACTCCTTGAACTCTTGCTTGTTGGGGTACAGCGAGCCGACCTTGCCAGTGATCTCCACGCGTTGATCGCCCAGCTCCAGGTTGTTCATGATTTCGGAGAAACCAAACACACCCATGGCCACCACGGCGAAGTCGATACCGTCTTGCAGTTCTGGAATACCAAAGTCGTAACGGGCAACACCGGAGTTCACGTCGGTACCGACCATACCCAGCAGCAGACCCAGCAAGATCATGCAGATAGCTTTGGGCAGGGAGCCGGAAGCCAGCACCACAGCACCGACCAGGCCCAAGACCATTAATGAGAAATACTCCGCAGGTCCAAACTTGAAGGCGACTTCAGCCAAGGGCGGTGCAAAAGCGGCCAGCAGCACGGTGGCCACACAACCGGCAAAGAAAGAACCCAGAGCAGCAATCGCCAGGGCAGCACCGGCCCGGCCATTACGGGCCATCTGGTGTCCGTCCAGCACGGTGACTACGGCCGAAGTTTCCCCCGGCAGGGCAACCAGAATGGCGGTTGTAGACCCACCATATTGGGCGCCATAGTAAATACCGGCCAGCATGATCAGACCCGCAACGGGAGGCAGTACATACGTAATAGGCAGCAGCATGGCAATGGTTGGCACAGGGCCAATGCCAGGCAACACGCCAATCAAGGTGCCCAGTATGCAACCGAGCAAAGCGTAGGCCAGGTTCTCGGGCGTGATCGCCACCGAGAAACCCAGCATCAGGTTGTCAAATAATTCCATATTCGTTCACCCCCTAATCAGGCCAGAAAACTTGGCCACAGGGGGAACACCAGCCCCAGGCCCTTGATGAATGCCAACCAGACGAACAGCACCAAAAAGACGGCTGCGCCCAGTGCAACAGGCCAGCTAAATTCATGGCTGGCAAAGCTGCTGATCAGTACAAGCAGGAAAATGGAGATGTAAACACCCAGCGAGTTCAGTGTCAGACCGCAAAGCACGACCGCGCCGATGATAACGAAGAGCACTTTCCAGTTAAACTTCTCTACCTCGGTGCTTTCTGCTTTGGCAGACATCGAGCCCAAAGTGACAACCGCCCCTAACAAGCTCAGGCATACACCAAGCCAGAAGGGGAAGTAGCCGGGCCCCATGCGGGCGGCTGTTCCCATCGAGTAGCTGGTGGCCCCGAGCGCGAAAGCGGCGCCCACGACCACGAACATGACCCCGGACCAGAAGTCCTGTTTATTTTTAATTTGCATAAGGTGGATTCTCCTTGTCTGCCTTGCGCATTGGTTTTCCTTTTTCCTGTGTCAGCTTCTTTATAGTGGAGCGGGCTCCATACTCTGCGTGTGCCGACTGCATTGAACAGAGGTGACGCATGGTAATGGAGCACTTGAAGACTGGAAACCCTGAGATGACCCTAGTTTTTAAGGGTTTTCCCGGTAATTCCGGAAATTTAGGGTTTTTTGGGAGCGTGTTCGTAGGTGGATGGCAGGCTTTGAAAGAAGTTTGAAAGGTAATGGAAAGATGGGTGAAAGGTTATCATTAGTATGAAATTCCTCTACCCAGTAACGCTAGCAATGGTTTACGATAAGGCCCATGTTGCAAGATCTCGACTTTCTCGCTGACCGTATCGGTCAACTGGTAGAGCAATCTCGTCAGCTCAACGCTGAACGCGCTCAATTATTAGCTCGTCTGAAAACTCAGGATGCCGAGCTGGACGCCTTGCGCCAGCAAAATCGTCGTCAACAAGATGAGTTCGAGTCCCTGTCCACCGGTGTTGCTTCGCATCAGCGTCAACTGGATGTGGTGCAGCAACAAGCGCAGGCTGATCAGGCAGAACTGAAAAAGCTGCTTGAACAGGAACAGGCCCAGGTAGTTGCCTTGCGTCGCGAGTTGGACAGCGCACGCGCGGGTATGGGTGTGTTGCGTGATGTAGCAGGACAGGCTCGCGACCAGATTGGTTCGATCCTGATGCGTTTACCCGGTGCCGTACAGGAGTAAGTCATGGAACGAGTCGATATTTCCCTGTTGGGCCGCGATTACTCTCTGGCATGCCCTCCTTCCGAAAAAGCGCGCTTGCTGGAAGCTGTCAAACTGGTAGACCAGCGCATGCAGTCTATCAAGGGTTCGGGCCGTGTCTCTGGCAACGAACGTATCGCCGTCATGGCCGCCATTCAGATCGCCAGCGAGTTTTTATCCGCTAAAGCACCTGATGGTCCTCTGGCTAATGTTGCTTTTGGCGATTTCAAGCGTAAAATTGAAGACATGCACGCAATGATTGACGAGGTCATCGAACCTTCGGGTACCGCGCGCTAAACCAAATTTGAAAGCAGTCCCTTGTTGTCCCTCGCGGGCCGCTTCATCCCAGTAAGTCCCTGCCGTGTTCGTGACACGACCATACATTCCTTGAACCAATGCTTTTGGCATACAGGTTGTTGGATTAGCCAGTAGGAGCGATCGTCCTCGTCGACGAACCCGAAGCTGGCTTGATGACAGCCGATCTTGGACCCTCGGTTCCAGGATGCCGGTCTTGACGGCAATGGTGGGGCACCTACAAAAAAAGCCCGTCCAGATCTGGACGGGCTTTTTTCTTTTCTGCTGTTTTGTTTATTTCTGACTGCCAGGCGCAACGTCTCGTTTGCTGGCATACGCAAACAGAGCCAGGCCAGCGACAATCATGGGCAAGGACAACCACTGCCCCATCGACAAGCCTGCGCTGAGCAGACCCAGGTAGCCGTCGGGCTCGCGGGTGTATTCCACCATGAAGCGGAAGAAACCGTAGCCGATCAGGAACAGGGCACTGGTCTGACCGACGGCGCGTGGACGACGCGTGAACCACCACAGCAAGATAAACAGGGCAATGCCCTCCAGGGCCATCTCATACAACTGCGAAGGATGGCGGGGGGTTGCATCCACTTGCGGAAATACCATGGCCCAGGGCACATCACTGGGGCGACCCCATAGTTCGCCGTTAATGAAATTACCCAGGCGGCCCACGGCCAGCCCCAGGGGAATCAGGGGAGCCAGAAAATCGCTGACTTCCAGAAAACGCCGTTGACGGTTTCGAGCAAACAGCGCAATTGTCACCAGCACACCGATCAGACCACCATGAAAGGACATGCCACCTTGCCAGACATACAGAATCTCCAGCGGGTGCGACAAGTAGTAAGAGGGTTGGTAGAACAGGGTGTAGCCCAGACGCCCACCTGCCACCACGCCCAGGACGCAGTAAAAGATCAGGTCTTCCAGGTCCTTGCGGGTCAGCAAGTCATAGCCCGCACGGATACGCGCTGTGCCAGCCAGCCAAACCAGGCCAAAGCCCACTAAATACATCAAGCCATACCAATGAATGGCAAGGGGTCCAAGTTGTATGGCGACGGGATCAAACTGCGGGTGAATTAACATGCGTGCCCATTACAGAGATGAATATCAGATAATAGCGTGACTGCGAGCCCAGACCAGGGCTGGGTAAATTGTAAGGGAAGGATCATGCTGCATTCAGTCTCTTGGGCCAGACGTTTACCATTAGTAGTTTTTTGTGGATTGATGATCTTTAATCCGGTGGCAAAGGCTGATACGGTAGCGCTGATGGATATCGTGCAGGCGCAGTGCTTGTCCTGTCATCAAATTGATCGTAAACGGGTCGGGCCCCCTTTTCGGGAGATCGCCCAACGCTACGCGTCAGGTCCGGCGCAGGAAACTCAGGCGTATTTGCAGCGACAAATTCAACAGGGTAGTCGGGGGAACTGGGGAGCTATTCCCATGCCCGCTCAAAACCGGATCAGCGCCGAGCAAGCACAAGCTATTGCAGCCTGGTTGCTGAGTCTAGCCAATTCGTCAACAAAGGAGAATTCATGAAGGAAACAGCCATATTAGGTGGCGGATGTTTTTGGTGCACTGAAGGGATTTTCAAAGCCTTGCAAGGTGTGCAGTCTGTGGTGCCCGGATATTGTGGCGGCCATGTAGAGCATCCCACCTATGAGCAGGTTTGCGGAAAGCAGACCGGCCATATTGAAGTGGTCAAAGTGGAATTCGACCCTTCCGTCATTTCCTATCGGGATTTGCTGGAGGTATTTTTCCTGACCCATGACCCTACCACGCCGGATCGTCAGGGCGCTGACCAGGGACCACAGTATGCGTCGGCAATTTTTTGTCAAAATGAAGAACAGCGCCGCCAGGCCTTTGAAGTCATCGAAGAAATCAAATCGCAGTTTGATGCACCGATCGTGACCCATGTGCTCGACAGTTCCACTTTCTGGGAGGCCGAGGATTATCACCACGATTATTTTGCATTGCACCCCGAGCAAGCCTATTGCCAGATGGTCATTGCGCCCAAGCTCAAGAAGTTCTACCAGCGTTTTCAGGATCTGCTGGTCAAAAGCTAAGCATCCTGAGGGTGCGAGGCAGAAGCAAGGTAGCGTCTGTACAGGGCGCTACCTGGTAATGTCAGACGGGCCATCAGGCCAATAATCAACAAGGTCAGAACAAGTCGGCCGACCAGGGCCACCCAGATGTTGGCACCCAGAGCCAGAATAAGAATGGTGTCTTCAATCAGGGAGTGGCTCAATGACAGCCAGGACAAGGCCAGCAAGCGTGTTCTGGGACTGTAGTTCTGCTGGCGGGACTCATCAATAATCAAGGCACCGCCGTAGCTCAAGCCCAGCAATACGCCAATCGTGGTGGTGGGGGCGACTCGTTCTTCCAAGCCTGAAAAGCGGAGCAAGGGAAGCAGGAGTCGAGTCAGCAATCGGGTGAAGCCGATTTTCTCCAGGACTGACAGGATCAGGAGCAGGCCAAGAATAATCAGCCAAGTCATGAATAGCGAGCTGGCCGTTCCCCACAACCAGTCTACCCAGCCTTGCCAACCGCCTTGTGTGGCATTGGATTGCCCATAAAGCCAGGCAAGGGACACGGGTTCCTGTAACAGCCCGGCGCTATTCAAACCCCAGGCCAGCAGGCCACCGTAAAGCAGGGCGCAGACAATCCGCAGCGTGGCGGTAAACCAGAAGCTGGCTCCGGCCCGACGCACAATTGCCTGTTCCATAGGCATATTGTGTGCAAACAGCATCATGGTGCCCAAGACGCTGATTTGAGCCACGTTGAAACTCAAGCTGTCGCCCAAGGCCGCCATTGATCCTATGCCAGCGTAAATACCGGCCAGAGCAGTGGTTGCCCAGACAATACCGGCTTCGGCTGGCAGGCCAACCAGTGCCATGATCGGGCCTATCAGTTTACCGACTTGCTCGATCAGACCCAACTGCGCGGCAATACGCACCGCAATCATGATGGGGAGCATGATGCGCGCAACGGTATAAAACATGCGCAGGCTGCGGCTAAAGGTGGTGCGAAGGAAGGTCAGCATGACAACAGAGGGTTGGGAAATCTGATTGATGCTAGCACGGCTCTGTGCTTGCTTTGTCGTGCTCTGGCGCTTGTGTGGGGGCGGGCAATGCAGGCTGTCGGTTTGTCACTACAAGCGGATGCGCTTTCCTTCACCCAAAAGAAAACCCCTGATGGTGAAACCCGATGCAGCCAAGTAAGGCTGCCTGGTTTTCTCCCATCAGGGGTGTTGCAGGCCGGGTAGGCCCCGGCTTATCGACCCGAGCAGTGGCCGCCGCTAGCGGCTTGTCCACTACCCCAGGCAATGGGGGCGGGCTCGGGGCGGTAGGGATAGTCTTGCAGGCTGTCCATGACAACTAGCAAGACAACGACCAGCCAGAAGGTACTGGTAATAAGGCGGAAAGTAGTTTTGCTCATGCTTGCACGACTCAAGGATTAACGCGGCGACGAATGCGCACGCCTATGATGGACCCGGCAAAGGCCAGTGCAAACCAGACCCAGCCATGGATGCTGGCCGAGGCGATGCCTCCCAGGAATGCGCCCACATTACATCCGAAGGCCATACGGGCGCTGTAGCCCATCACCAGGCCCGCAATTGCGCCTACCCACAAAGTGCGGGCATTGGGGGATTTGAAATTGGCAGGATGGTTCCAGCGTGAGGCTGCCATGGCGCCCAAAATCAAACCAAAGTTGGTGACCGAAGTAACGTCAGCCAGGACGGGTTCAGCCAGACGTTGTGCATGTGGAGCCACGCCCCAGAACGCGTCGCCAACTGGGGACCAACCCAGAGCCGAGAATACTTTTGCGCCCCACAAGCCAATACCATAGACGATGCCCCAGGGTTGGCCTGCGACGATCATGTGAATGGCATACAGCACGGCCAGCAGCAAAGCGCCCATCCACCAGCGCATTTCCCATTTGGCAGGTGGGCTGTTTTGCTCTTTCCGATGGCGACGTGCACCTCGGCCGACGAACCAGGATACGGCGGCGCAGCCTAGTACGGTAATCAACAAGGCAGTGGGCCAGCCCAAGGACACGGTCAGGTCGATAGCGGGTAGGCCGCCCAGGGCAATCCAGCCGGGCTGGTGCGATGCGCCTAGAAAGCTACCAATGGCAAAGGTAGGCAGAACCGCAAAGGAAATCGGTGCGCCTGCGCCTGCTTTATAGAGAGTGCCGGAACCGCAGCCATCGGCCAGTTGCATGGCAGCGCCAAACAGAAAGGCACCCAATACCAGGCTGATGGTCAATGGGGCAATCGCGCCAACCAGCTCACCGCCACTATCGGCGATCAAGGGTAGGGTGAAGGCAGCGGCCAATACCAGCAGGAGCATTTGTGCCCAGATACCTTGAGGGTCACGGCGCTCGATATAGTTACGCCATCCGGTCGTGAAACCGAAACGGGCTCCTTGCAGGACGGCACCAAAGCCAATCCCCAGCAGGGCGAGCAGGCCTTGGCGCAGTCCACCTACCAGAGCGACCCCAACAATCAGGGCCAGGCTGGCCAGGATAAAGCCAAGTCTAGTCAGATAAAGCATGATCGATTTCTTTAGTTAATGGCGCGCTTGGCATCGAGTTTCAGAACTTCGAAACGGGAGGGCTGGTTATCCATAGGCAAGTTGCTGCGGCTCCATTCCACGACGGACTCGGGGTAGAGCTTCACGTTGGGGTTGCCGGCCAGTTCGGACAGGACGAACCAGTTCGTGGCAGCCCAGTGGCCGGTATTGCAGAACGAAACGGTGGGTTTGTCGTCCAGGCCTTGTTCTTTGACGATCTTGACGAGTTCTCCGGTGTCTTTCAGGACAGGTTTGTCGCTACGGAAAAAGCTGTTGAAGTCCAGCTCGCGTGCGCCGGGCAGGGTGCCGTAGCGGGCGGCGGCGTCAACGCGCTTTTCGCCTTTGAAGAATTCGGTTGGGCGAGCGTCCAGCAAGACGGGAGCCTGGCCGTTCTTGATGTAGTCAGCGACTTCTTGTGTGCTGACCACCATGTCTTTGTTGTAGTGGTAGCTGAATTCGGTGGGGGTGACAGTGGGGGTGTCTTTGCTCAGGGCTTTGCCTTCGGCTTCCCAGGCTTGCAGGCCGCCGTCCAGAATGGATAGCTGGGTCAGGCCGCCAGCTTTCAGTGTCCAGTACACGCGTGCTGCTGCGCCGAAGTCTGTGGGGTTCGCGCCCGCGTAGGTGACGACAACGTAGCTGTCCTTGGAAATGCCGGCTTTGCTGAACAGGGCAGACAGCTCGGCTTCGGAGCGCAGAGCACCGGCGTTTTCGGCCGGGCCGCGGTAGGCACCGTATGGGGTGTGAACGGCGCCGGGGACGTGGCCTGCTGCATATTCTTTGTCTGTGCGGATATCCAGAATGCGCAGCTTGTCTTGATCCAGCTTGGTGGCCAGGTCGCCAGCCGAGATCAAGGCGGCTGGTTTGGCTGTTGTGTCGGGCGTGCTTGGCTCCGCGGAGGCAGTCGGTGCCAGGACCGTGCTGAATGCAAATGCCAGGGAGATGAGGATTGGTTTGATCATTATTACTCTCTTGAGTAAGCAGAGGCCTGCTTAGAGGATTAAGTGCATAAGGAATGGTAATGAACGTGGCTACAGAAAATAACAATGAATTGGGGATTAGCTTATTGCTTGGAGGTGTAAGGGGGGCTTTGCTTAAAGCTCGCCTTGGGGGATTGTGTTTATGTGGTTGGGTCTATCTAGCAGGTAAGTGTGTTTTTGTTCCCTCTATATATAGAGGGTCTATAGAGAGAGACAGCTTTATAGGTAAGAGAAGGCTGCGCTGTCTTTACAAGAGAGGGGGGGTGGTGTGTTTGGTGCTCTAACGGATGGAGACTTAGAGACCCAAAGGTTCAGAGGCTCAAAGGTTCGAAAATCCGACGTATCAAAGGCAACGAGGCTGAGACTCGGAGGGATACTGAAGGGCATTGAGGCATTGAGGCATTGAGGCATTGAGGCATTGAGGCATTGAGGCATTGAGGCATTGAGGCATTGAGGGGGCGCGGATTGGTTTACTTCTTGGTGAGGCCGTCTTCTATCTATATATAGAGAGTAGAGTCGCAGTGATGAAAGGCCTGGCTATATAGAGGGTGGCGCTCATTGTTCCAGCCGCTCTACGTAGGGCGCCACTCGAAGCCCCAGGACAGGGTGTTGGGGCGGACGACTTGCCGGCGCAACGCGCCGGTACCCTTGTCGAAGTCACCATCGGGGCGCAGTCTGAACTCGCCCAGTGATTGGTCCCCCGGACCAATCACAAACGTTGGGCTCAAACAGCAGACTGCTTGCATCCCCGATTGTGACTCCGACTGCGGCAAGTACTCTGACTCGCCCCAACACCCGGTCCCGGGGCCCCGAGTGGCTAGCAGCCCTGCATAATGCTCGATCTTGGAGGCCATTCAACTCGTTATCTATATATAGACACTGTTGGTTGAAGGCACAGGGCCGATGCAGTGTTCGTGTGGCCGTTCTTTTGTCCGCCATCCATCCAGCAACCAACCAACCCATCGACTGGCGACTGTTTTTCGGAGGGAGTTTCTCTTCTATCTATATAGAGGAGGATAGAGGGAGGAGTTGTCAGAGAACGGGGGAGATGATTTAACGAATTTCTGTGAGAAAAATAGCTTTCAGTTCGTGTTTTGCTCTGAAGAAGCTTGAAGCCTCCTGCCTGGAGGCAAAAAGTCGAAATAAGCAAAAAATTATTTTTATAGTTATTCTTCATAGTTATCAATCAGCTACATCGTTTTACGGAGTTTTCTCTCCTGAAATACCGAGAAAAACCCCATGAAACGCTTGCAAAGCGGAAAATCCTCATGCTATAGTTCTTTTCTCGCTGCAGCACACACAGGGTTTTCCCTGAAGCGCTACAGAGAGCAGTTAGACAAGTTTCACCGCTTTGGCCAAGAGGCCCGCACCGAAGCTTTGATGACTGAGTCAGGTAACTGACACGGTGTAAAACCCGGAGCTTGACAAAACAGAAAATTCTGTGTTAAAGTTCTAGGTTCTGCTCCAGAGAACGCAACGTTAAGTTTTTAAGCGGTTTCGAAGGTTGAAACGAATTTGAAAATTTACCCTTGTTTGTGAAGTTGGATGGTTAGCCTCACGGTTGATTGTTCAGCAGGTAGGAAAGAACGAAAGTTCTGGTTTAAGCGGGACGAGTTGGACGGTTTTAAAACTTTCTAGCTTCTTCAAAAAAACGCTTGACACACTGCCTGATCTGCTTCATAATCTCGTTTCTCTGCTGCTAACACAGCAAGGCACGAAGCGCTAAACGCGACGAGCCAGCCGGGTTAGTCAGTAGAACGACAGGCAACTGTCACTGCTCTTTAACAATTAACAGCCGATAAGTGTGGGCGCTTGGAATGAGCGAGTCGAACCCTTCGGGGATCGCCACAAGTTTGTATCAAGTGCTCACAAACGAAAGATGAAG
>NZ_JAHKKC010000016.1:0-102470 GCF_020496585.1 Alcaligenes sp. 13f | reverse complement strand
GTCGCCCGGAACCAAGGAGTCCAGCGTGACCATTTCCCATTCATGTTGATAAGCAGTCGGGGTCTTAAGCATGAACGTATTATGAACAAGCCTGCTGTTTTATGGGAGGGTTTGTCAGCAGTCTGAGCCCTCGAAAGAGGGCTTTTTCTTTTAGGCCTGTGCCTGTGTTTAAAGGGAGCAGTTTGCCCGCAGGCAAGATTGGCAAGAATCATGATGGGATCTCAGTGTTGATAACCCGTTTCACCGTGGGTACGGATATCCAGACCTTCGCGCTCGTGGTCAGCATCGACACGTAAACCGCCGCAGACTAGCTTGGCAATGGTGAAGGCAATCCAGGCAGCCACACCGGACCAGACCAGCGTAACCAGCACGCCTTCGAGCTGAATCCACAACTGCATCCAGATACTGTTACCAGCGGCAGTACCAGGACCACCCAGAACAGGTGCGTTGAACAGACCTGTGAGCAAAGCGCCCACAATCCCGCCCAAACCGTGAATGCCAAAAACGTCCAGCGTATCGTCGGCGCGTAACCAGCGCTTCAGAACATTCACACCCCACAAGCACGCCAGGGAGGTAATCAGGCCAATGGCCAGTGCGCCGGAAGGAGCCACAAAACCGGCTGCCGGAGTAATGCCGACCAAACCTGCGATCGCACCCGAGCAGGCACCCAGCAAGGAAGGATGACCTTTGCTGATCCATTCACCCAAAGTCCAGGCCACAACGCCGATGGCGGCTGCCAGCATGGTGTTGAAGAATGCCAGCGTGGCATTTTCATTGGCCGACAAAGCCGAGCCTGCGTTGAAACCGAACCAGCCTACCCACAGCAGAGCCGCACCAATAAAGGTCAGGGGCAGGTTATGAGGTGGCATGGCTTCACGACGGTAGTTCAGTCTGGGGCCAATCATCCAGGCACCGACCAGACCGGCAATACCGGCGTTGATATGCACCACCGTGCCACCGGCAAAGTCCAGCGCGCCACGGGAGTTGAGCAAGCCGCCGTTCTGTTCATCGGCAAACCAGACCATATGGCAAATGGGCAGATAGGCCAAAGTGAACCAGATCACGGTAAAGACCAGGATGGCGGACAGGCGGGTACGTTCTGCCAGACTACCGACAACCAGAGCGCAAGTCAGGCCGGCAAAGGTGGCCTGAAAAGACGCAAACAGCAGTTCAGGCAAGGTGCCCGACATGGAGAACTGTTGGTCAGCAGCGGTGAACATGCCGTTGAACAAGACCTTGTCGAAACTGCCAATCAAGGGATTGCCAGCGGTAAAGGCCAGTGAGTAGCCATAGATAAACCACAGCACCACCCCCAGACTGAACACCAGCAAGGTCTGGGACAACATGGACAAGGCATTTTTTTGACGCACCATCCCCGAGTAAAACAGGGCCAGGCCCGGCGCGGCCATCATCAGTACCAGAAGCGTGGAGACCAGCATCCACGATAGATCAGCGTTGTTCATGATGGAGTCTCCGATTACAGGGCTTGCTCATCGCATTCGCCGGTGCGGATGCGGATGACATGGTCCAGCGGCTGGACAAAGATCTTGCCGTCACCAATACGTCCGGTGCGGGCACTGCTTTGAATGGCCTCCAGAACGCTTTGCAACTGCTCGTCGGGAATAGCCAGTTCAATGCGGATCTTGGGCAGGAAGTCGACTGCATATTCCGCACCGCGGTAAAGCTCGGTGTGGCCTTTCTGGCGACCAAATCCCTTGACCTCGGTAAGCGTCATCCCCTGTATGCCCAGATCGGAAAGGGCCTCGCGTATCTCGTCAACCTTGAAGGGTTTGACGATGGCGGTAATCAATTTCATAGGTGTTCCTGAAGTAAACACAGGCAAGCTGGCCTTGCGGATGCAATGGAACACCGAGAGGGGTAGGAGACGGTTGAGAGGGGGCCGACCGGGATGGGTAATCCTGGTGGATGGCTTGAGTGCAACCGGGCAACGCCGGTTTGAGCGACTCTCCGGCTGTCAGCAGGGTGTGCGACAGCGCGAACGCAAGTGGTAGGCAAGCGGACCTGTGTTGTAGGTTGAAGAGCAACACAATTCCGGCAAGGCGAGTAAGCTAGCTAGGCACGTGACCCCGGTCTTGCCTAGTCGGTGGGCAGCGAGATAACAGCAGCGCTCTGTGACGCCTGTCTCCGCTCATCTCACCACCGCAGGAACAACGACTATGGAAAAATAATATATGTTGCGGCGCAACAAGTGCGCATTTTTTTTTAATAGTCTTAACTTTGCAACATTCGGTTCAGTAAAATGACCGGCTGCAGAGTAGGCAAAACAGACCTGTTCGTGCTGGAATTGCCGTGTCTGAATGGCAGGGCGCCAGGAGGATCGACAGGGCAGCCCGCGTGTCAGCGCTGCCCGTGTATCGATAGAGCTAGTTCTGCGACTAGCAAGGATCAAGAGAGCAGCTCAGGACCTTTGTGCTTTCTGGTTTTTTTGCTGTCTGTGCTCTGAGTGGGGAAAGTAAGCGGTACATGCCGCCGGTTAAATGCCTGCAGGCCTCCTTGCCATAATTTGAATCCCAGGCAGGCGTCCCATTTGTCGCGTTGGTATAGCCAATGGGTGTGACAAACAGTGCAGTGATACAGACTTTCGGTGCTTGGTTCGTCAGTGTCATCTACTCGTCTGATGGGTTTGAGGTAAGGATGTCGTTGAGCGTTGGGTTGCGATAGTGGAAGGGTTTGGCACATGATGCACATGGTGCCTCGGTCTAGCTGGGCCATACAATGCTCCTCAAATAATTTTGTGGTTGATGTAATAGCGTTTGCAAACTGGCTTGCCAATTAGCGTAGGGTGATGGTTTGTAATAAATATCACCACGATTCACTGTACTGCAGAAAATGTGACAGCCGTTTCAGGCCGCATCTCAATGTAATGACACGCGACCTGCGTATGGCGAGCAAGTGTTCAAATTCCTGCAAATACCAGCGTCAAAAGCTCTGGCCTTTGACTATTTTTTGGATGGCGGCTCATTGCCAGGAATCTTTTTAGGGTCCGGCTCGGGGTTGGGCGTTTTGCCGGGAGGAGTGGTGTCGGGCGCTTTGGTGGGATCAATGGCAATTAGCATGAACATCTCCTGACTGAAGTGATCTTCCAGCGTATCGGATTTAGGGCGCAGCTAAAGTAAACAACTATGACTGCAGGGCAGGCCGCTCTTGTTTTTTCTTGTTGCATCGAAAAGAAGCTGGGTAGCCAATCGGCGAAGCCATTGCCTGGCGATGCTATGATCAAACTCCTTACAGAAAGCGGACTAGCGCCTTGGGAAGCGAGTTGGAAAAAACCACCCTGGACCTGGAGAATTTTCTCCCTTATCAAGTCACGATATTGGCCTCGCATATTGCGGTGACCTTTGCGCGTCAGCATGCACAGCAATTTGGTTTGTCCATTCCAGAGTGGCGCATCATTGCGACCCTGGGACGCTATGGCACCCTGACCTCGGGCAGTTTGACCGAGCGCACCAGCATGGACAAGGCCAAGGTCAGCCGTGCCGTTTCTCGCCTGACAGCCGCTCAGTTAATTGCTCGTCGCGATAATGAAAACGATATGCGCAGCAATCTGCTGTGTCTGACCGAGCAGGGTCAGCAAGTGCACGATCGCATTGTGCCCATCGCTCTGGGTCTGGAGCAGGAGCTGACGTCCGTGCTTAGCCAGGAAGAGCTCAGCTCCTTTAAAGAGATGATGACGCGCCTGGAGAACCGTATGGTCCAGCGCTTTGGCAGCGATTTCAGCGGCGACGCACATATTTGAAGTCTCAAGGGTAATCACCGAGTTGTGCTGGATATTTCTCACGCTAATATTGTTTCGTTTGAAACGAAACAATATTCAGGAGAGGATCATGACGCAGGTCGTAGACAGCCCAATCGCAGCCAGCCGCTTGGAAACCAGAATCATGTCGCCCGCTATCGGTGTCGAGGTAGCGGGTGTCGATTTGACTCAGCCCCTGGAAGATACGCAGGTACAGGAGCTGCGCGCCTTGTTGTTGAAGCATCAATTGCTGGTGTTTCGCGACCAGCCTTTGAATGCGGCACAGCATGTTGCATTTGCCCGTTGCTTTGGTGAGCTGGAAGTGCATCCGGTTTTTCCACACGATCCGGACTATCCCGAGCTGGTGCTGCTGGGGGGCAATAACACGCAGCCGGGGCGTGAGAATATCTACCATAGTGATGTCAGCTGGCGGGCCGAACCTTCCATGGGTTCCATTCTGCGTTGCATTGAATGCCCACCCGCCGGGGGCGATACGATCTGGTGCAATATGGCAGTGGCCTATGAGAACTTGCCGCCTCACATCAAAGATATTTTGCATGAGCTGGAAGCCGTGCACGATTTATTGCCTGGTTTCATAGACCGTATTCCTGAGGAGGACAGGGCGGCAATGCGAGATCGTTTTCCAGCGCAGACACACCCTGTGGTGCGTACTCATCCAGAAACCGGTCAGCGGATTCTGTATGTCAGTAGCTGGACTACCCATCTGGCCAACTACATTGAAACCGGCTTTTTCCGTGGCATGCCCGAGCTGCAAAGCGGTGCTCATTTCCTGCTGCAGTATTTGGTGGATCAGGCCCGTCACCCGGAGTATCAAGTGCGCTTGAAATGGCAGCCTCACACCATTGCGTTTTGGGACAACCGGGCCACCCAGCATTACGCCGTTCAGGACTACTTTCCTTTGCCCCGCAAAATGGCCCGAGCCACCATTATTGGTGACCGTCCTTATTGATCGTATCGCTGTACTTTTGACAAGTTGGGGGGAGACATGGAAAACCAGAAAAAGTATTTCCCAGGACAGCGCTACGTCGTGGTGTTCTTGTTGTTTTTGTTCATGGTGATCAACTTTGCCGATAAGGCGATATTTGGTCTGGTCGCCGTGCCGTTGATGGAGGAGCTGGCCATCGGGCCACAGCAGTTTGGCACCATTGCAGGCAGCTTCTTCTTCCTGTTTGCGATCTCGGGCATTGTGGTGGGTTTTGTGTCCAATACGGTGTCCTCGCGTTTGCTGCTGGTGGGGCTGGTCGTTATCTGGTCTGTAGCCCAGGTTCCGATCGCTATGGGAGCCAGCACGATTATTGCCTTGATGGCTTGTCGCATTTTGCTGGGAGTAGGGGAAGGGCCTGCCTATCCCCTGGCCTTGCATGCTTGCTACAAGTGGTTCCCTGATCAGGAACGTACCTGGCCTACGGCCATCGTGATGCAGGGTGGGCAGGTAGGTATGCTGCTGGCCGGTCCCTTGGTGGGGTATTTGACCATCAGTCATGGCTGGCGCTCGGTGTTTTGGGTGACAGCGGCAGCAGGGCTGATGTGGCTGGTGGTATGGGCCTTGTTGGGTAAGGACGGCCCCCTCAGTGCAGCTGCGGCGCCCGCTGCAGGCAAGCACATGCCGCAGTCTCGTTGCTCTTACCGTGCTGTGCTTTTGAATCGTAGTTTCATCGGCAACCTGCTGATGTACTGGGTAGCGTACTGGTGTGCTGCGTTGGTCTTTACCTGGTTGCCCGCTTATTTGCAACGCGGTCTGAACTTCTCGTCGGACACGGCGGGATGGCTGTTTTCCTTGTGCATTTTCGTGGCAATCCCGATTGTGTCGGGCGGCTCTTACCTGTCCAACCGCTTCTTGCGTCAGGGGTATTCGTCCCGAGTGGCACGCAGTCTGGTCACGGTAGGTTTCTTGTTGGCAGGGGCCTTGTGCCTGCTGGCGGCCGCTTACTTGAAGCCGGGTCCAACAGCGGGGATTGTGCTGATCGCCTTGGGCTTGAGTTTTCCCCAGGTCGGTTTTGTGCTCTGTTCGGCAATCTCAGCGCAAATCAGCCCGATTGAAAAGCGGGGTTCCACACTGGCCATCACCAATTCATTGTCCACAACAGCGGGCCTGGTTGCGCCCATTGTGATGGGAAGGCTGATTCAGGCCGAGCCCGGTCTTGCCGGTTTTCACCAGGGCTTTGCCTTGACGGCCGTGCTTTTACTAATGGGAGCCGTGTTGGGTTTCATCTTGGTGGATCCTTCCCGCACGCTGTCGCAGATTCAGGCAAAGGCAGGAGGTCCTGTGAGCGGTCCGGCCTCTGTTTAAGGCAAGGTTTTGAAGAACACAGAGTGGCACTGCTTACCGTGTTTTTCTATACACTTGCCTGGATGGACAGTATGGAGATTCAGGAAAAGATGATGGCAAGCTACCAGAAGTTCGATCTTGAGAGTTGGGGGCGGCGTGAGCATTTTGAAGTCTTTAAAACGTATGCTCAAAATGCGTTCAGTATTACGGTTGAAATTGAAATTACCGGGTTTCTGAACTGGGTGAAGGCCAGGCGCTGCAAGTTTTACCCGGCAATGATCCATGAGGTAGCTGCTGTCCTTAATCGCTATCCCGAGTTTCGTATGGCCATGAAGGACGATGAGCTGATTGTCTACGATCGACTCAACCCCAGCTACACCATCCCGCACGTGCAGCAAGAAAGTTTTTCATCTATTTGGAGTGAGTACCACGAGAAGAAAGAGGACTTTCTGGCCGAGTATGAGCGGGATCTGGAAAAGTACGGCGAGGACACTCGTTACTTTCCACGATCCGATACGCCTGAAAACGTATTCTATATTTCCGCCTTGCCGTGGGTTTCCTTCACCAGCTTCAGTATGCAGTTCGCGAGCCTGCATAATTTGTTCACCCCTATTGTCACGCTAGGCAAATACTTTGAACGGGACGGCAAGGTTTATATTCCCGTGGCCATTCAGTTGCATCATGCTGTGTGTGACGGGTTTCATGCGGGCCGCTTCATGACCGAATTACAGAAGGGGTGCCACGACTATTGATCGTGTTCAGTACTTACTGTCACCAAAGCTTTGCCGATCCTTGCATGGCAGGGCTACTGAGCCTCGCTGAGCTTGTATTCAGACGCAAAAAAGCCCGCTCTATAGCGGGCTAAAATGCTTTTTGCGGAGCAAGGTACATTTTGCGGAGCAGAAATTTACCTTGAAAACTCTCGCAAGTCGCAGGGTGCTTGGTGGGTCGTGACAGACTCGAACTGTCGACCAATGGATTAAGAGTCCAGTGCTCTACCAACTGAGCTAACGACCCCCGTTTCCTGCGAAGAAAAATATTATAGAACGGAAATTATCTAGCGCAAGACTAGGTTACATAATTTTACGTTTATCAGGAGACCGGGTCAGGACGGGTGAAGGTGTCGCACATTTTCAGCTGTCCGGTTTTATAGCCTTCCATGAACCAGGCCATGCGTTGTTGCGAGCTGCCGTGGGTAAAGGAATCGGGGACCACATAGCCTTGCGATTGCTTTTGCAAGGTGTCATCGCCTACGGCTTGAGCGGCATCCAGGGCCGAGCGAATATCGCCTGGTTCCAGAATCTGGCGTTGCGCGTCAGCGTGGTGTGCCCAAATACCGGCATAGCAATCAGCCTGAAGCTCCAGGCGTACGGAGGCTTGACGAGCCTGAGAGGCGGAGCCGCTGCGACGGGCCTCATCGACACGACGCATCATGCCTAACTGGTTCTGAACGTGGTGGCCCACTTCATGCGCAATCACATAGGCAGGGGCAAAGTCGCCCTTGACGCCCATCTTTTGCTCCATCTCGGTGAAAAAGCCCAAGTCTATATAAAGCTTTTGATCGGCAGGGCAGTAAAACGGCCCCATGGCAGATTGACCCGCCCCGCAGGCGGTCGGGGTAGCGCCCCGGTACAGCACCAGCACGGGATCGCGGTAGCTGCCATTGGTTTGCTTGGCAAAAACATCACGCCAGACATCCTCGGTTTCGCCCAGGATCTTGGCAATGGTTTGGCCCTGTGCATCCGAGGCTGCAACGGGTTGAGACTGAGGGGCGCTGGTAGGGCCGTCGGCCAGGTTCAGCACCACACTGGGATCCACCCCAAAGTACATGGCCACCAGGGCCAGCACGATTGTCCCCAGGCCGATCTTGCCGCCGCTCAATCGTGGCCCATTGGCACGGCGGTCCTCGACATTACGGCTGGAGCGAGACTTATCCAGACGCATCACGCTCTCCTTGAATTGGAAAACGTCAATGTACTCTGATTTCCGTGGATAGAGCAGGGGCATTTTCGATTCTTGTCATCGGAAAACGGGTAGGGGGCGTTAATTACCCCACCATGACAAGTCATTGAATTGCTTGGCTTTATGTGACTTGTCCAAAGGCTATCCCCGAGCTTGCCCACTGAAAATGTGGATAAGTGGATAAGTAAGTCACCGGGACACTGCGGTATGCTACTTTTCTCAGAGCGTACCCTACTGGAGAGCGAGTATGTTGGGAGGAACCTTGTTGGCCTTGCGCGACCATGCACGGGTCCGTGCCATTGGAGCGGTCATAGCTCGATACGGGATTGGGGATGTGATGCATCGCCTGGGCTTGTCGGACCTCCTGCCCGGTAACAAGACCCCGGTGGCGGCCGAAATGCCCGAGCGCTCGGCACCTGAACGTTTGCGACGTGCGCTGGAAGAGCTGGGTCCGACCTTTATCAAGCTGGGTCAGATTCTGGCTACACGTAATGATTTGCTGTCGTTGGAGTGGACACAGGAGCTGGAGAAGCTGCAAGGTCATGCCGCGCCGGTGCCTTGGGAAACGATCAGACCCGAGCTGGAGCAGGCTTTGGGGCAAACGGTTGAGCAAGCCTTTGCGCGCTTTGACACCCAGGTGCTGGCCTCGGCCTCCATGGCACAGGTGTATCGCGCCTGTTTGCGGGATGGCACCGAAGTCGTGGTGAAGGTGCAGCGCCCTGGTCTGGAGCCACTGATTCAGGCTGACTTGCGTTTGTTGAAACAGATTGCCCGCCTGGTCCAGCAACAAGGCCTGCTGCCCGAGTATCGCCCTTACGATATCGTGCGTGCCCTGGCTGAAGCCATTGCCGATGAGCTGGACTTCACCCGCGAAGCGGCCAATACCTTGGCGGTGCGCGAGAACATGCAGCCCTTCAAGGACATCGTGGTTCCGCGTGTCTATATGGAGTGGACCAGCGCGACGGTCATGGTGCAGGAGTTTGTCCCCGGGGTCTCGCCCATTCAAGAGGCACAGTTGCAAGCTATTGAGGCGGATCGTCCATTATTGGCCCGCCGAGGTGCCTTGGCGTTCCTGCATATGGTGCTGGAGGACGGGCTGTTTCATGCTGATCCGCACCCCGGCAATATGATGGCCTTGCCGGGCAATAAGGTTGCCTTTATTGATTTCGGCTTGGTGGGCCATTTGACGGAACGTCGCCGCCAGCAATTGCTGGTGTTGCTACGGGCGATTGTGGATGGACAGGCAGATGGGGTGGCAACGACCTTGCTGGACTGGTCCGGGGCAGAGGACTTTGATTGGAGCCGTCTGGAAGAAAGTGCCCAGCGTTATGTAGCCCGACAAAGCAGTGGGCTGTTGTCCATCTCGGCTGCCTTGCTGGACTTCATGGCTCTGGCGCGCGAGAACCATTTAATTCTGCCGCCGGATCTGGCCTTGCTGTTCAAGGCTTTTATCACGGCGGACGGTGTGCTGAAGCGTCTGGACCCGCAGTTTGATGTGGTCGAAGTCGCGCAGCCCGTGATTATGGGCTTGATGCGCAAGCAGTACTCGCCACGTCGTGTTTATGCGGACCTGCAACGCAGTTTGCTGGAGTCCCGGCAGTTGGCCATGGATGCGCCCCAATTGCTGCGTCTGTTGATGCATAGGGTGCGGCAAGGAAAGATCTCGGCGCGTATTCAAATCGAGGGAATGCCGCGTCTGGCCTCGTCGCTGGAAAAGGCGGCCACCCGTCTGGCCATTGCGATTGTGACGGCGGCTTTTGTATTGATTTTGGGTCCGGTGCTGGTTACGCGCGGTCCCGCATGGCTGGGTCTGACTATTTTCAGCTGGGCGGGTTTATTAGCCGCTGTGCTGGGCCTGGTTCTGGTTTTGTGGGGATTTTGGCGACGGCGCTAAGAAGTATCTTGAGGCCGTCGCTTTCTGCGCAGGAAGTGCTCAAGCGGCTAGTCACCGTCCAGTTTAAAAGACGGCTAGTAAAAATGCGGCTCAGCCCAAACAGTCCCCGCATTATCCCCAGGTTTATTCACAGCTTCTGGGGATAAGTCGGGCTTACATAAAGTCGTCCATGCCGCCGCCTACGGGTGCCAGACCTGTCATCCAGTACACACCCCAGGCAATCAGCGCCACAATGATCAGAGCGAGAAAACGGGTTTTCCAGCTGTCTTTGCTGGCAGGCAGGCTGGCATCGGCGGGAACCGGCATGCTGCCCTTGACCATGACGCTGGTTAATTTCTGACCACGCAACACGCGATACAGGAAAATAGCCAGGATATGCAAGGCAATAATGGCCAGCATGATCCATTCATTGGCTTTGTGCAGGCCGGTCAGGGTTTTGGACCAGTCGCTGCTCAGATAGGCCAAAGGGCCAGTCGTGAAGATGTCGTCATTGGCAAACAGGCCCGAGACCGCTTGAAAACCGAACACAATCAACATGATCCAGACGGACCAGGCACCGATGGGGTTGTGGCCGGGGTAAACCGCGGGCTTGTCGCGCAAGTAGCGCAGGCTTCGTACAGGATTGGGCAGGAAGTGGCTGAAGCGGGAGTAGTAACCACCAATCAGACCCCAGACCAGACGAAATGCCAGCAGCCCCAGAGCCAGCAAGCCAAAGCGTACGTGCCAGTCCATCCACAAACCGCCAACCTTGATCGTCACAAAACAACCCACGATGCTGATCACGAGCAGCCAGTGGAACAGGCGGGTGGGTAGATCCCAGATGAGTAAAGGGCGAGTCGAGGAGGCGTGCATAGGGAAAATCCGGAGAGACTAAGACATCTGATTATAGTCAGTGTTGTCTTGGAGTCCGTTTTCCGCCGCGGGTTCCT
This sequence comes from Alcaligenes sp. 13f, assembly GCF_020496585.1. Taxonomy (NCBI): domain Bacteria; kingdom Pseudomonadati; phylum Pseudomonadota; class Betaproteobacteria; order Burkholderiales; family Alcaligenaceae; genus Alcaligenes; species Alcaligenes sp. 13f. Next base: position 91,641 of record NZ_JAHKKC010000016.1, on the reverse strand, counting down.
TCTCTTATTGAGTGCGGTGTTTGCGCTTGCGCAAACTGATCGTGCGACCGTCGTAACGGTACTCGTCGATCAGGGTGGGATTATCCAGGCTGGGGGTTTCCATGATCAGGGTTTGGCCCTGGTGGCGTACTCGAATTTGTGCGCTGCAAGACCCAAACGCTGGCGAGACGGTATAGCCCTTGGATGACACTGTGACCCAGTGATAATAAATCGAGCAACCCCCCAGGCCGTTGTCCACCGAAATCAACGCTGTCTGGTTGTTGGATTGTCTGAAGGCGTAGGGAATATTGATCAAGCCCTTGAGTTCGGGCGCGATGATTTGCGAGTCCAGTTGCAGTTGTGCTTCATAGACATAATCGCTTTGGCTCACTTGCAAGGTGCCGTAGGGGCTGTCCAGACTTAATTGAGAAGGAGGCTGGGGCCAGGTCTGGCTTGCCGCACTATGGGCGACAAACGGTTGCAGGGCCAAGCCGAGCCCAATCACAACATAACGAATAAAGACCTTAGTGGCGGGCATGATCAATCAAGTAAGAGGATGATCAAGGCTCAGTGAAAAACACAAAGCGCCATAGATCATCTGTATTTGTAAGTTTCATAACATTTTATGTATTTTCTTGTTGCGTAGAATACCGGATCGCAGAACTTTTCGCTATAAGGATAGGCACATAAGGTGAATGTTTCATGTCTGTGTCATAGGGGGACTGGCGAAATTAGTCCTGAAAAGCATCTTGCCTCAGGCTTAAAGAAATGGAGTGAATTGGGCTATCATTGCTAGGTTGCCCCGGATGGGGCCAAGCCGCATTTCTTCGTTGCAGCAGAGACTCATTATGCAATCCATCCCGGATGCCGCACTGGCATCAGAATCGGACTCCCCGCTGGCTGCCCAGCAGGCCAAACCCGGCGCTTTATTGGACTACGTCAGCTCCAGCCGTTTGCCTACCCCCTGGGCCGTATTCCAAATCCATGTATTTGTAGAGCGCAGCAATCAAAAAGAACACGTATTGTTGACCCTGGGGGATGTGGCCGACGGCGAGCCTGTCCTGGCCCGTGTCCACTCCGAGTGTCTGACGGGCGATGCCTTGTTCAGCCTGCGCTGCGATTGCGGCCCTCAACTGCAATTAGCGCTGGAACGTATTGCTACGGCAGGCCGTGGTGCCTTGATGTATTTGCGCCAGGAAGGGCGGGGTATTGGTCTGGTGAACAAGATCCGTGCCTACAACCTGCAAGATCAGGGGGCGGATACGGTGGAAGCCAACGAGAAGCTGGGGTTTCCTGCGGATATGCGTCGCTATGATATTTGCAAGGATATGCTCGAGCACGTCGGTATCCAGAAGCTGCGTCTGATGACCAATAATCCGCGCAAGGTAAAAACCCTGCAGGAAATTGGCATTGATGTGGTGGAGCGTGTGCCGCATCAAATTGAAGGTAATCCCTTTAACGAGGCTTACCTGAACACCAAGCGTCTGCGCTTGGGCCACTGGCTGGAAACAGACGAATAAAAAGGGGCGCGCGGGCAGAAATTGATTCTGCTCCGATTTCGTTCCTGCTTATCGCGGTATCAACACAAAGGGCCATCAATTGGCCCTTTGTGTTTTTCTCTGGTGGAGATTCAGCGCGATCAGAATGTGCTGCCTGCCTGCCTGCCTGCCTGCCTGCCGGCAGGCAACGCAAAAGAGAAAGCCGGATCCGATGTCCACGCAGGGATTGGGATCCGGCTTTATCTTTGCTTGCTCAGGCTTGAGCGCTGAAGGGGCGGGTGGCTGCTTGTGCAGAACTAAACAGCCAAGGCCTGGTCGAACCAGGCCTTCCCGGTCTTAGGCAGGGCTCTTTTCCAGCAAGGCGCTGACACTGGCCTTGGCGTTCTCTACAATCTGATCACGCAGCTCTGGGGTTTTGCCCAGACCTTCGGCGTACACAATACGCAGGTCCGTTACACCCATGAAGCCGAACATCACACGCAGGTAGCTTTCCTGATGTTCCATGGCCTGGCCTTGCTCCGATTCGGAGTAGATGCCACCACGGCTCAGAACCAGGTAAACCGTTTTGTCGCCGGCCAGACCTTCCGGGCCATTGCTGGTGTAGCGGAAAGTGCGGCCAGCTTGAGCCAGACGGTCCATCCAGGCTTTCAGTTGGCTAGGAATGGTGAAGTTGTAGAAGGGGGCGCCAATCACCACCACATCGGAAGCCAGGAACTGGCTCAGGTATTGTTCGGTGATGGCGTTCTCGGCACGCTGGCGCTCGCTCAGGGTGGCTGGGTCCAGACCCAGGCGCATGCCCAGGGAGTCAGCCGAAAAGTGAGGTGGCGGGTTCAGGGCCAGATCTACATGCTCCACTTGGACTTGCTCATTTTGCTGGCGCAGCTGATCAACCACAAATTGCGAAAGTTCGCGGGAAACGGAGTTGGCGCCGGTGATACTGGAGTCTACGTGTAGCAGTTTCATGATGTTTGGTGTCCAAAGCGATGAAGGAATGGTGTCATTATGTTTGATGCCCATACCTTTGATAAGCCGGTTTTTCTGAGAAAGATTATTCTACTTTTGTCTGTAATCCTGGAAAACTTCCCTGTATGTATGACTTAAATGACATGGTGCTGTTTACCGAAGTGGTACAGCGTGGCGGCTTTAGTGCTGCTGCCCGACACTTGGGCATGCCGCCATCGCGAGTATCGCGACGTCTTAGCCGTCTTGAGGCTGAAGTCGGTGTGCGCCTGCTGCAACGCACCACGCGCAGCCTGTCTCTGACCCCTGCTGGAGAGGTGTTTCTGCGCCATTGCCAGGCCATGCGTGACGAGGCCGAAGCTGCGTATTCTGCGGTGGCTCAAGTGCAGCAAGAACCACGCGGTCTCTTGCGTATCAGTTGCCCGGTCACCTTGGCCCATACGGTCTTGTCGACCGTGTTTGCACAGTTTCTGATTCGCTACCCTCAGGTTGAGCTGGAGGTGGAAGTCAGCAACCGGGTGGTTGATCCGGTGGCGGACGGGATTGATGTGGCTTTGCGAGTGCGCAGCACCTTAAGTGATAGTGCGAGCTATATCGTCAAGCGCCTGGGTGAAACAGGGGCAATTCTGGTTGCTCAGCCTGAACTGCTGGCGCGTTTTGATCCGGTGCGCGGCCCGGCTGATTTGGTGAAATTGCCCACGGTGGCCATGTCGGCCCGACAAGGTCAAAACGAATGGGAGCTGTATGGTCCCGAGGGCGCCAGCCTGACGGTAACGCACAGGCCGCGCTATATGGCCTCGGATTTGCTGACGTTGCGTGAAGGGGTGGAGCAGGGCATAGGTGTGGGTATCTTGCCCGACTATATGTGTTGCGAGGCCTTGAAAGCCGGACGCCTGGTGCAGGTATTGCCACAGTGGGCACCCTTGCCGGGGATTATTCACGCTGTGTTTGCTTCCCGCCGAGGCATGGCCCCGGCGGTACGACATTTTCTGGATTATCTGGGTGAGCAACTGCCGGTGCATCACCCTAAAATTTAAGTGATTCAGCGGGCAGTGGCTGTAAAGGGGCAGCTGCTTTGTGCGGGCAGAATGGCCCAGTTCAGATCAATCATGGGACTGCGCTCGGAAGACCAGCGCTGCTCGGCCTGCCCCTTGATAGGGGCTTGCTCGTACAGCTGGAGCAAGGATGCGGGAGGTTTCCCACGGGTCTGGAGGCTGTACACAATCAGAGCGCCGCATTCCATATCCTGCGGGAGTGTCAGCCAAGGTGAAGCAGCCGGGTCAGCATCAATAAAGACCATCACATCCTGGCCGGCATGAACGGCAATATTGCCGCCTAGCCAGGTATCGGCTACTACGACTTTAAGTGGGATGCCGGGCATGTGTTCGTTCCAGATGGCTTGCATTTGGGCAGACACTTCCGGGCCGGGGAAGGTGGAGCGAGAGTCCCTACCTTTATGCCAGGCCAATGGGCCACGAGCCAAGGCGTAGCCCGATGCCAGCAATATCTGCAACACGATCACAATAATAGCCACGCGCCGCAGCTGGATCTTGTCCTTGCCGTGCATGACCCAAAGAGCAAAAAAGCCATACAAAACAAAGAAAGTGGTGGCCCAGGAAGCGACCAGACGGGTGCCCATCATGGCTGAAATCAAGACGGTGCTGACGATCGGAGTCAGGCCCACCCACAGCAGGAATTGCTTGTCGCTGCGGGAAATATCATCGGCGTAGCGTTGCTTGTTTTGCAAGGCCGCGTCGGATGGGGCCAGCTTTTTCCTGTCGCGACGATTCCAGATACCCAGCGCAATCATGGCCACAACCATGGGGCTTAGTCTCCCCAGCTGGTCCAGGCTAAACGCCAGCAGTTCCTTGTAGGCCTCCCAGCGGGTATGTGTTTCCAGCGAGCCGTCCATATAGCGGAAGGGGGCGAAGTCGTGCTTCACCAGCCAGTACAGATGGGGCGACAAGACCAGCACATAGGCAAGCAGGGCCAAGCCCAGCCCTATCCAGGTCTGCCGCTGACGCCACATACCGCTGCGCAGGAAATACAAAAAGAAGGCGGTGAACAGAATCACGGCACTGTATTTGGTGACCGTAGACAGCGCAGCGACGGCGCCCAGCCATAACCAGTCTGCCGGTTTCTGGTCGCGGCTGGCGCGATAGAAAAACCAGGTCGCGGCGGTTACGGACCACAGTTGTGCCGTGTTGTGATTAAAAATGGTGCCGCGCAAGGAAAAGTAAATACTGACAGAACTGATCAGCAAGACCATGAAGGCGCGTTCGGGATTCAGGAATTCGCAGGCCAGTTTCCAGATAAACCATAGCCCCAGCACCGAAGCTGTCATGCCCGCGGCAAAGGTCAGCCATGCCGGGCGTCCGACTACGCTGGTCAAGGCGGCCATCACCCACGCTGGGAAGGGCGGATGCTTCAAATAGCCCAGCTCGAAACTGGTCGACCAGACCAGTTCTTCCATGCCGTCCAGATCGGGGGCTTTATGGCTAATTGCCATCAAAACGGTCCACAGCAAAATCATGAATAACAGATACAGCAGCACATAGCGCTGGTAGGTGTTGGGCTGAGCCGATGCTGGGTTTTGGGCAGTCATGCGTCTGGTGAAAGCGTGAAAATAAGCAAGTGTACTTCTTGTGCGTTGAAAAGCCCCGATTGGACAGGCGTCTTAATCTGGGCTACGATGCGCTTCGTCATTAGGGAGTAGCCGCTTCGGTTTACCGAAGATCAGCGTCAACATACTTGACCTACACAGGGTCATGGCGCTGATAGCAACTTAGCCTGGCAAGACTTTTGACCATGGACCTTCGCGTTTGGCCGGGAAGGTTTGTGGTCATTTGTCTCTTATCCGGCCAGGAGTTGTTATGGAAGCGTTGTTTATCTCCACGGGTGTGGTTGCCTTGGCAGAAATTGGGGACAAAACCCAATTGTTGGCTTTTATTCTTGCAGCCCGCTACAAACGCCCTTGGCCCATCATTCTCGCTATTTTCATAGCAACCTTAGTTAATCACGGTCTGGCTGGCGCCATTGGTGCTTGGGTTCCCGCTTTGCTGGATCCGGAAGTGCTGCGTTGGGTGCTGGGTATTTCCTTTCTGGCCATGGCCATATGGATTCTGATTCCTGACAAGATCGATGATGCCGAAGCCACCCGTACGCGTTTTGGTGTTTTTGGCACAACGCTGGTGACATTCTTCCTGGCCGAGATGGGCGACAAGACACAGATTGCGACGGTCGCTTTGGCTGCTAAATATCAAGAGTTCGGTTTGGTGGTGCTGGGCACGACCTTGGGCATGATGTTGGCCAACGCACCTGCCGTTTTGTTTGGCGAGCGCATTGCCCGCCGTTTGCCGACTCAGTTGGTACACCGGATTGCTGCCTGTATCTTTGCTGTGCTGGGCGTGCTGGCCTTGTTGGGAGGGGCTGAAAGCCTGGGCTTTTAGCGAACTCAGGTACTGGATGCCAATTGTCGTAGTCGGCCTGGGTGGGCTGGTTTGCGACGAGCGGCGTCCATTTTCACAACCGGGGCCAGGATCAAGGGGGCAGCAGAGCGAGTGGGTGGATGAGTATGCGCACTTTCTCCGTGATTCAGGACACTGATAGCCTCTTGCAGTTCGGCCCCATTCTGGTTCAGTTCCTGCGCTGTTTCACTCAAGTCATGGACCAGAGCGGCATTGTCGCTGGTGATTTGGTCCACCTGTTTCAAGGCCTGGGTCAACTGGCCCAAACCGATGCTCTGCTCGCTGGTGGCAGCAGAAATCTCACCCATCAAACCCGCAACCTCAGACACGGATGTCAGGATTTCCTGCATGGTCTGCCCCGCATGGGCGGCGTGGGTGGCACCTTCAGCACTGAGGGTTTGGGTTTCGGTGACCAGTTGCTTGATTTCATCGGCCGCTTGAGCCGCTTGCTGAGCCAGCGAACGCACGGCAGAGGCAACCACCGCAAAGCCTTTACCGGCCTCTCCGGCGCGGGCCGATTCAATTGAGGCGTTGATCGACAGGATATTGGTTTGAAAGGCGATGTTATTGATCATCGACACGATATTGCCGATATGCTGCGAGCTTTCCAGAATCTGCTGCATGGATGAGCTGACTTTCTGAACCGCCTCGTTCCCGCGACCCGCGATATCCGCGCTGCGGCTAGCCAGTTCGTGGCTGGCCTTGGCGTTTTCCGCGGTCTGTAGAACGGCTTGCCCAAAGGAGCTCATACTGGCAGTGGTCTGCTGCATGGAGGCCGCTTGCTCTTGAGTGCGTGCTTCCAGCAGGGCGCTGTTATCCGAGAGCTTGCGTGACACCATTTGATTGTTGCTGCAGCTATGGTCCACGTCGGTACTAATGCTCATCAGGCTCTTACGCATCAGATCCAGATTCTGGCCCAGCGTTTCCAGCTTCTTCACAGCGGGTCCGCGTGTGTTGACTGTCAGGTTGCCTGCGGCAATTTGTTGGGCGATGTGCGTGGCCGTTTTAAACGATCCCAAAACCCGTCGCATCAGCACGGCCTGATAGCCCAAAATCATCAGTGTCCCCACCCCCAGAGAACTGGCCAGGAGGATCATGCTTTGCTGTGGCATTTCCGTATTCAGGATCATGGCAATAATCCCGCCGGTAATACCCAGATTCAACAGGCCTTTTCGTAAAAAGGCGGCCAGCAAACTGGGGCCAGCCAGGAAACGAAGGCCGGCAAAAGGGCGACGCCAGCTGCGAGCTGTAATTTGGCCAGCGCGTATCGTTCGGGAACGATTTCGACCTTCGCGCAATTCCTGATAAAACTGTTCAGCTGCTTGAATATCCTGAGGTTTTGCGCGCACACGAACCGACGCAAAGCCGGTTAATTCCCCTTGTTCAATAATGGGACTGGCATGGGCCAGAACCCAATAAAAACCGCCGTCTTTACGGCGATTCTTTACCACCCCCACCCACGAACGGCCCTGTTTTAAGGTATGCCACAAATCTGCAAAAACTTCGGATGGCATATCGGGGTGACGCACGATATTGTGCGGCTCGCCAATCAATTCTTCCCGACTAAACCCGCTCACCTCGACAAAGGCCGGGTTCGCATAAATGATGCGGCCGGCCAGGTCAGTTTTGGAAATGAGATATTGCTCGTCCAGCAGCTCGGTTTCGATGCCGGTAATTGGTAGGTTCTTGCGCATAGCCTTTCCCTTTGTATTTTTGTATCAGCAAAAGACTCGAGATAAACGGATCAATTTCTTGTTGTGAATTTTCGTGAATAGTATCATTTGATTCGTTTTTTATGTCTAAAAATAAAAAAATGATAATCAAATGAAAATTTTTGTCACAAAAAGATCGAAATTGAAAAAATTGATCCTGGCTGATAAAGGGAAGAGGACGTGCTCAGGAGGGCAGGTATTGGGCGTGGAAGGCTTCGCTGAGCAGCTGCAGGAGCAGGGCAATGGGAATGGGCTTGGCCAGGGCTGTTGCTTTGCCGGGCAGACCGCCACGCGCGTGAATATCGGCGGCGCTCAATGCAGAAATCACATAAATCTGGGTATGTTCGGTTTCAGGGGCATCGGCCAGCGCCTTGAGCATGGCAAAACCATCCAGTTTGGGCAGGTTCAGGTCCACGATCAGCACATCAGGGTAGAAATTGCCGGCAGCAATCAGACCTTTCAGGCCATCTTGTTCGCAGCGCAATTCGACCGGGAAGGGCAGATGTTCCATGGCCATGCGGTAAATCGCCAGCAAATCCAGGTCGTCTTCAACGACCAGTACGCGCAGGCAGGGTTCACCGCTGCAAACAGGTAGGCTGGGAGTGATCGGAGCATCAGGCGTCGGGGGGCTGGTTTGCCCACGGCGCTCTTGCAAGATGGCTTGTACGGAATCGCGGTCGATGCGTCGGTGCCCGCCTTGGGTTTTCCAGGCTTTCAGGGTCCCGGCTTCTACCCAAAGTTGTACGGTGCGTACAGACACACCTAGTAAATCAGCAGCCTGCCGAGTGGAGTAAACGGCGTCGTTCATGGAGTCAACAAAATGAAAGCAGGCCAGACCGGGGAAAGAAAGGCTATGGGCCCCGATGTAGCAGTGCAGAGTGTAGAGACGGTATTAGTAAGTACAGAAATACTACTAATGGCAATGGGAAGTGGCCTGTTCACGCCAAGTGATAGGCAGAGTATTCGACACACATGCTTCTAATATCTCCGATTTTCAGATGTTCATGCTTCATCAGGGACTCACTTCAATCGGGCGGGCCTGTGAACCTGGACTCGCCTTGCTGATTTTACGCGTATCCCTTGCGCTGTCGTGTTACCGGACGGGCCCAGTGTGGGGAGCTGAACACACTTATAAGTGTTGATGTTACGGGCGGGTCCGGGCGGTGCTCGGCTTGTCGGGCCAAGAAAAAGGGTGTTAGCACCCTAGCACTTGTTTTTATCGTTAGTCTTGATCCTGGTCAGTCTTTATGAAATAAATAGGAATCCATTTTGTACAAGTTCCCTTGTTTCCTCAAAGAAAATTTATGCGCCTTATGATACGGCTGTTTCTGCCGTTAAGCAGTATGGGCGGTGGTTTTGGAGTAAAACTTTTAAAAAGTACTAATCCCTTTCTTATTGTTCCGCCTGATTGTTATGAAATTTATTTATTAGGCGATTAACCGTTTTTTCACCCAGGCTGATGCAAAGGCATTGGCAGATCAGTAATCCCATCTAGAAAAATGCTTGGTTTATCCGCTGGACTGGCTTTTTGTCGCATGGAGATTGAAACCACACTGAGGCAGGCCTGGTGCTTGTTTTGGGACGAAAATAGGGGATTGGCTTGTTGCTCACACTATTTACCAGTTTTTTGATCGGGCAACGTTTGTTTGACCGAGCGAGCGTGCCTAAATGGCCGGGACAGGCTTATGAAAAAGCACATCGCTTTGAGCAAATGCTGGATGCCTTGCCCGATGCCATTGTCATGTTCGATTCCTGTGGGCGAATTGAGGGTTGTAATCGGGCCATGCGGCGTTTGCTGGATACGCCGGAATTGGCCAATGACAACGATGATTTAATCCATTTTTTCCAGAATCTGGAAAAAGGAATACGGGCAGATTTAGCGTATTTGCTCCCTGGGATTAGTCAGGTTATTAACCGCGAAAAAAATCCTTTTTACTACATGCACCGGGATGGGGAAGGGGAACAGGCCCGTGCCCTGGAGTTTCATGCCTATGCGGCCTCCGATTCAGACAGCGCAACTTTGTTGATGATTCGCGATGTCAGCACAAAAATGCAACAGGAGCGCGATCGTGCCGACTGTTTTGCCATGGCTGCCCATGAAATACGCTCTCCGCTGGCCGCCATCAGCGGCTATATCCAATTGCTGCAACTGGAGACAACCCCGTCAGCCTGGGCCAGCAAGATCTACTCTCAATTACATGAAAAGGTTCGTGGCGTTGATGTGCTGCTGGATGATTTGACGCGCTTGAATCGCATGGAGTACGAGGGGACGAGCATGCAGGAATGGCGCGAGTCCGATTTGCGTGCCGTGCTGCGCCTGAGTCTGCGCCCTTTTCACGAACAGCGCCACCGCATTTACCTGGATGTGCCCGAGTATGGCTTATGGGCCAAGGTGGATATCGTTCCTTTATTGGTAGCTCTGCGCAATGCGCTGGAAAATGCCCTGAAGTACTCCGCGCCAGACACCATGGTGACCCTGCGCTTGCAGCCGGGCGAAACCGGTTGGGCTCGGATAGAGGTCCTGGACCAAGGGCCGGGAATTGATCCGCTCTATAAAGAGAAGGTCTTTGACAAGTTCTATCGCCTGCCCGGGCAACAGGTGCAAGGAAGCGGTCTGGGCTTGTCCATTTTGCGCTCGATTGTTCACCATCATGGGGGCAGAGTCTATTTCAAGGACCGTCCGGGTCCAGGAGCGCATTTGGTCATGGAATTGGTTCTGCTGCCTTCCGCGTCGTATATACCTTAATCTTCCCTAAAATAGGGTTATTTTCATATATTTAAGTTTGATATAAGGTACAATTTGCGCTCTTTTCGATGAAGCGAGGTGATCGCCATTCCAGGTGCACCTCGCTTTGAAGTTTTTACGTTGCGGTCGTCTCGTTGGTAGGGAGCGCAAAATCTGTTAAAGGAGCACACGATTATGCAAGGCTTGCACTTGACCGCAGACCTTTACCAATGTGCATGCAGCCCGGAGCTGCTAATCGATGCCCAGAAACTGGCTGATTTTTGCCGTCAGCAGACTATTGATGCAGGGCTGACGATTGTTGGTGAAGAGTGGCAGGCATTTCCCGAATTTGAAGGGCAGCCTGGTGGTGTTACCGGGGTACTGTTATTGGCCGAGTCTCACTTGGCCATCCATACCTGGCCAGAGCGTGGTGGCGTGACGCTGGACGTCTATGTCTGCAATTTCATGCAGGACAATTCGGGCAAGGCGACCCGCCTGATTGACGGTATTGAGCAGGCTTTCAAGCCCGGCCAAGCCCAGCGTAATCGCTTGTGGCGTGGCGAGGCTGATGGCCCGGCCCATGCTGGTGAACTGCTGACGGAAAACCTGAATCAGGATGCGCTGTACGGCTTTCGCTTCACCGAGCGTTTGCTGGAGCGCCAGACTGCTTTTCAGCGTCTGGAGTTGCTGCGTTCCGAAACCTTGGGTAAGACCTTGCGCCTGGACGGTTGCATGATGACTTCCGAGGCCGAAGAGTTCTTCTACCACGAAGGTCTGATTCACCCGGCCGCTATGTCTCACCCGAATCCACGCCGTGCCCTGATTGTGGGCGGTGGGGATGGTGGAGCCCTGGAAGAGTTGTTGAAGTACCCCAGCCTGGAGCGAGTCTCTCTGGTTGAGCTGGATGGGGAAGTGATCGAGGTGGCCCGCGAGCACTTGCAGTCCATTCACAAGGGGGCGTTTGATAACCCGCGTGTACAAATTCAGATCGAAGACGGCGCGAAGTTCCTGGCCCATACACAGGATCGCTTTGACTTGATCTATCTGGACCTGACCGACCCCGAAACTCCGGCCGGCCCCTTGTACACGACTGCCTTCTTTGAGTCCTGCAAACGTGCGCTGGCAAGTGGTGGTGCTTTGGTATTGCACCTGGGTTCGCCTTTCCACGAAAGTCAGCAGGTCAAGAACCTGAGCGAATCCCTGGCCAGTGTGTTTGCACAAGTGCATGGCTACGGTCTGCATATCCCGCTGTACGGCTCTTACTGGGGGCTGGCAATTGCCTCCGACGAGCTGAACCCGCGTGCTTTCTCCGCCGATCAAATCCAGGAACGACTGGAGCAGCGTATGAGCAACGAGAACCAGGATTCCCTGCAGTTCTACAACGCTGATATTCATGGCGCCTTGTTTGCTCTGCCTACTTTTTACCGCCGCCTGATGCCTGTGAATGAGGTCAATCTGGAAGAGGTCTGTTGAGCAGGTTCTGGACAGTTTGAGTCTGCCTTCGGGCAGATTTCGTGATGAAAAAGCCCCTGATCTTGTCAAGGTCAGGGGCTTTTTCTGTTCAGGGGGAAGCTGGATAGAGCCTTATTCCTTATCCGCCCCACGATAGCGCTGGTAAGGCAGGACGTTCCAGGTCCTTTTGGTCAACTGCTTGGCAGAAATCACGGTCGGAATATCATCCAGCAAGCTGCGGGCCGAATGCAGCTCGCGCACGACTTCCTGCTTGTCCTGATACATGAACTCGTCCGAGGCTTCTTCCGGTGCTTGCTGCTGCTTTTCTTCCAGATCGCTGATCAGACGTTCCTGCTGGAAGCGTAGAGCAGCACGTGCATCCTCAATCCAGGCGGCTTGCATGCTGCGGTTGTGATCCACCACGGCGCTGTACTCGGTGTACACCCCGTTGTAGATATCTCCCGCATGGTGCCGCACGTCGTGGCTGGCGATTTCCAGATCGCGCACCGTCAGCTGAGATGGATCCAGCGGTTCACTACGCTTGGCCCCGCCCAGACGGGTGTACTGGGTGTAGTAGGGGAACATGCTCTGGATCACCTTGCTGACAGGCTGGATTGCTTCGCCTTCCTCGCACAGTCCTTTGGGCTGTACGCCTTGCATGGCCGGCAGAATGGATTCAGGGCGGCAAATTTCCTTGGGCGGCATGATGCCGTGACGCAGCATCTCGCGAATGCCGGTGCCGGAGATGGTCAGCCTGAAGCGATCATCGTGCGGGCAGGTCTCGGAAGTGGCATGGCAGGCACAACGCGTGCAGTAAAACACTTCGTGGAACAGGCGCACATCAATGCCCATTTCCTTGGGGCTGAACTGATCGAAAATACTGTGGCTGGCGTACTTGTCGTAGTAGCTGCCAATCCCGGCGTGATCTCGACCAATCAAGGCGTGGGTGCACCCATAGTTCTTCATGATCAGGGCATGCAAAATGGTTTCGCGCGGACCCGCAAAAATATAGGTGACCCGCAGCGGCGAGAGGATGGCACGGTCCTTGGGGTAGTAGGTATCCAGTACGTTTCGGTAGGCCATCATGCGGAACTCGTGGCGCACGTATTCACGCTTGGCCATCTCTACCAGTGGCTGCAGGAACAGGCCATCAATCCCTTCCAGCGCATTGCGGTGAATGTACTCGTGGCCACGGTGCAGCGGATTCGCACCGGTGATAAAGCCTGCCACGGAATTGAATTTCTTTTCTTCGTAGAACAGGCGCCAGGTGTCTTTGGGTTCGCGGCGCAGCTTCTCGAACGGGCCCCAGTCCACACGCTGCAGCAGGTGCAAGGTGCCACCCAGGGACACATCGCCCATGCGGCGGTAAATGGAGTCCACGCCGGGGTGATTTCTGTCCGTGGTGCCAAACAGTTGCTGGGCGCGTTGCTCTTTGTCGTAGGAGAAGATGTCCTCGATGCTCAGGATGGCTACCGGCTCGTTGTCGCTATTGGTCAGCGCCACTTCAGAGCCGACCGAAAGTCCTTTAATAATGTCGCGGTTGCGATCGCCAATCGGGGCGAAGCTCAGCGGCACAGGCCACACCACACCATTACTCAAACGACCCTCTTTGAGCACGGAGTTGTAGTCGGCCTCGTTCATGAAGCCTTTGTTGGGGGAGAGCACGCCCGTAGCAATCATCTCGATGGTGATGACGGCTTCCAGATCCACGCGGATGCTGGGCAGGGTGCGCGCACGTTCGATCTCGTCCTTGACGCGATCCTCCGGGACAACCTGGTTGACCAGCGTTCCACCGTGCGGTTGCTGTGGATAGCGATCAAAGTTCAATGTTGAGTGGTTCATATTGCCTCCTTTAATTTGCCCCGCATGACGATGAAAGATAGTTTTTTTGTCGGGGCGTTTTTCGTTTGCGAGTGATAGATGAGTTCTGGACTGGAGCAGTGACTCCCCGGTTTCAAACGCTCTATTTCTTCTTGTGATGCCAGACGAAAGCTCTTCGTCCAAACAGGTGATGCAGCGCTGGCTTGAATACCGCCTGCGCATTGTTTTGCTGCGCTTGTTAAATGCGACATGAGGACAGGAATGCAGGCATCGTTCCGGGTTTATCGGTGCGTGAGGTGATCCTCGCCGTGGCTCATGATGCTGCGGGTGCTGCCTGCCCCAGGAGATCCGTCCTGAAAATCAAATTGGGTATAGGTGATAAGCCCTAGTTTTCCGAGCTCAGATCCTGCTGGAACTGTCTTAGTATTACTCACAATCGCGAGAAAAATCATCGCGTTATACCAAAGTAGGAGACAGTGCAGATGACGCCAGCTTGGGTGGTGTTGGCCTCGTTGATTTACGCCGCAATTTTGTTCGCCATTGCCTGGTTCGGGGACAGGAATCCTTTGTATACCCAGCGCCCCTGGTTGCGACCTACGGTCTACAGCCTGGCCCTGGCTGTGTACTGTTCGTCGTGGACGTTTTACGGCGCGGTCGGGTCAGCCGTGCGCTATGGCATTGGTTTTCTGCCTATTTATCTTGGCCCCATGCTGATGCTGCTGTTTGGCTGGCGGATTATTGAACGTCTGGCGCTGGTGGCTCAATCCCAGAACACGGTTTCCATTGCGGACTTCATGGCCAGTCGTTATGGGCGCTCGCAGCGCTTGGCGGCCATGGTGGCGGGGATTGCCGTGGTGGCGGCCGTGCCGTATCTGGCCCTGCAATACAAGGCGGTGGCCTTGAGTTTGAGTGTGCTGGCCGGGACCGAGTTTCACGCCGGGCTGTTTGGTGATCCGGCCTTGTATGTCGCGATTTTGATGGCCTTGTTTTCTATTCTGTTTGGAACACGCCAGGTGGACGCGACCGAGCATAGACCGGGTTTGATGCTGGCCGTGGCCTTTGAGTCCGTGGTGAAACTGGTGGCCTTGGTGGCGGTTGGCCTGTTCGCCTTTCGCTGGTTTGGCAAGACTGAACTGAATATGGTGGGGGCCGTCAGCACACTGTTCGAGAACAGTCCGCCGGTGGGTTTTGTCGGTCAAACCTTGCTGGCCTTTGCCGCGATTATTTGTTTGCCCCGTCAGTTCCATGTGGCCATTGTGGAATGTGGTGACGTGGTGGATATACGGCGGGCGCGCTGGTTGTTTGGGGCGTATCTGCTGGTGGTCAGCGTCATGGTCTTGCCGATTGCTGCGGCAGGTGTCAGCCTGTTTGGCGTCGGGGGCGAGGGCGTGGCGCCGGACAGTTTTGTGCTGGCCTTGCCCCTGTCGCAAAACCAGGTTGGCTTGGCCTTGATGGTTTACATAGGCGGTTTTTCGGCTGCAACTGGCATGGTCATTGTGACCAGTGTGGCGCTCTCAACCATGGTCAGTAATGACTTGGTGATGCCTTTGTTGCTGCGTCGTGGCTGGGCGCAGTATCAGCAAAGTACGGTGGCCTCCACAGTGCTATGGATACGCCGTGTCGCCATCATGGCGCTGGCGGGTGTGGCTTACGGCTATTACATGCTCAGTGGCAGCGATACGACCCTGGCCGCGTATGGGCTGATGGCCTTTGTGGCGGTTGCGCAGTTTGGGCCGGGCTTGATTGGTGGTTTGTATTGGCGCGGTGCCAGTCGACAGGGCGTAGAGGCCGGACTGCTATTGGGCTTTGCCATCTGGGTCTACACCTTGCTCTTGCCGACGCTGACCGAGGTGGGCTGGCTGGCGGATGATTGGTTGTATCACGGGCCATTTGGCCTGTCCTGGCTGCGCCCTTATCAACTTTTTGGCGTAGAGGGCTGGGACCCGCTGACACATGGCACTTTCTGGTCCCTGCTGTGCAATATCAGCGCCTTTTTGTGGGTGTCCTGGCGCCGGCGTCCGGGCTTGGGAGAGCGCTTGCGGGCCGAACCGTTTCTTAATCCTTATGCGGAGCGGCAGACCTTGGCGGCCCGTCATTCTTATGGGGATTTGTCGGTCCAGGATTTGCTGCTTTTGGCAGAGCGTATCGTTGGTAAAAAAATGGCGAAGCGGGCTTTTGAAACGCAGGCCAGACAGGCCAAGCAATCGCTGGAGCCTGGTTTGCGGGCGGATAGTTCCTGGGTGCATTTCACGGAGCTATTGCTGGCAGCTGCGGTGGGGGCCGCGTCCGCGCGCCTGGTGCTGACCAGCGCCTTGCGTGGTTCGGGCATGGAGGTGGCTGCCATCATGGCCGTGCTGGATGAGGCGGGGCAGGAACTGCGTTTCAATCGGGATATTTTGCTGGCCACCCTGGAGAACATTGATCAGGGTGTCAGTGTGGTGGATGCGGACATGCGGCTGGTCGCCTGGAACCAGCGCTATCAGCAGTTATTCGATTACCCGCCCAGCATGTTGTACGTGGGGAGGTCCGTGGCGGATCTGATTCGCTTTAATGCCGAGCGGGGCAAGGTCGATGGCGTGGAAAGCATAGGGGTGGAACAAGCTATAGAGCGTCGTATTCAGTTCATGCGCGAAGGCTCTTCCTATGTGACTCAGCGTATGTTGAATGACAAGCAGGTGATCGAGCTGCGGGGGCGGCCTTTGCCGGGCGGCGGTTATGTCACCAGCTATAGCGATATTACGCACTACAAGCGCGTGGAGCGCGAGCTGCGGGAGATGAACGACAGCCTGGAGCAGCGTGTCGCGGTGCGTACGCAGGAGGCGGAAAAAGCTCAGGAGTCTCGTACCCGATTCTTGACGGCCGTCAGCCACGATGTGCTGCAACCGATTAACGCGGCACGTCTGTTTGCGGCGGCCTTGCGCGATACGCATGACCTGGCGGAGATGCCCAATCTGGCCGAACGAGTCGATACCTCTTTGCGTACGGCGGAGGAATTGCTGGAAGGCCTGCTGGATATTTCCCGTCTGGATGCCGGAGCCTTGAAGCCGGATCTGGGCGTGATCAATGTGCAGCATCTGCTGCAGCATTTGGCAGACCAATACGCTCCTATGGCTGCACGACGTGGTATCCAGTTGCGGATTCATGCTCGACCTTTGCAGGTGTATAGCGACCATCGTCTGTTGCGGCGCGTGCTGCAGAATTTCCTGGCCAATGCCTTGCGCTACACCCAGGAAGGACGAGTGGTGTTTGGCGTGCGTGTCCGGGGCGAGGAGCTGGAGTTTCAGGTCTGGGACTCAGGCCAAGGTATCCCGCCACATCATATTCAGCAGATTTATGCGGAGTTTCATCGCTATGAACAAGCCTTCGATTGGGATGGCCGTGGCCTGGGCTTGGGCCTGTCCATTTGCCAACGTATTGCGGTCTTGCTGGGGCACACGCTGGATGTGCGATCCGAAGTGGGGCGTGGCAGCATGTTCTCCATTCGCGTTCCTTTGAGTGACGCTACGCAGGCCAGCAGTCAGCAAAATAACGAGTCCAGCAAGCCTGCCGATGGCTTGCCTTTAACAGGCTTGCGTGTGCTGTGTCTGGATAACGATCTGGATATTATTGCGGGTATGGAAGTGCTGCTGGGGCGTTGGGGAGCACAAATTATCACCGCCAACACGGTAGATAGCGCTTTGGAGAAAATTGCCTTGAGTCCCGATGTCTTGCTGGTGGATTATCACTTGCATGATAGGCTGGACGGCTTGCAGGCACTGCAACTATTGCGTCTGCATCTGCCCCATGCGCAAGGCGCTTTGTTGACGGCGGATGGTAGCGACGAGCTGAAAGCAGCGGCTCGACAATATGGCTATCTGGTGCTGACCAAGCCGGTAAAGCCCGCTTCACTGCGAGCTTTTTTGGCCGCGCAAATTAAAACGTATTAGCGTCCTGGGATTCGTCCTGGTTCAGGCCAAGATGACTGGCCATCAAGACCGCCTGGGTGCGATTGGAAGCACCGAGCTTGCGCAGGATGGCGGTCATGTGCGCCTTGATGGTGGCCTCCGAGACATTCAGTTCGTAGGCAATTTGCTTGTTCAGTTGTCCGGTACTAAGCATCTGCAGAACGCGAAATTGTTGCGGTGTCAGCTCGCGCAATTTCGCCGCGACCTCCCGTTCGTCCAGGCTGATGCCCGGAGAGGAAGAGCCGATTTCCGGCAACCAGGTGCCACCATCCAGAACCACCTGCAGGGCCACGCCCAGCGTCTGTGCATCAATGGATTTTGGGATGAAGCCCATGGCTCCGTGATCCATGGCGCGGCGCATGAAGCGTGCCTCTTCATGGGCGGTGACCAGAATGATGGGAAGGCAGGGGTAGGTCGCGCGTAAATGGACCAGAGCGCTGAAACCGATTGCCCCTGGAATATCCAGATCCAGCAAGAGCAGATCGGCGTCAGGATGGTCGTCGACCAGGGGATACAAATTGGAGATACGATCCGCTTCGTAGATGGCCGTGCCGGGAAACAGGTTAGCGACGACGCCTCGTAACGCCTCACGAAATAGTGGGTGATCGTCAGCAATGAGCAGTTCATTCATGTGGGGATTATGCCATGTTCAAGTATCTGTAATGGTGCCTGCCAGGATGAGCTGCACATCAGTAAAAACAGGGCACCGAAATGCCCTGTTTTTTGTCCCTGCGTGCTGATTAAGTCAGCGTTGAAAAGGTTTAGTGAGCGCTGGCGCTGGCAGCACCAATGCCGGTTTGACTGCGTACGGTCAGAGCCTCGAAGGCTTCGCGTTCCTGGGTAGCGCGGGCGCTGTTATCCAGGGTCGAGAACAGCCAGATCGAGAAGAAAGCCAGTGGGATGGACAGGATGCCGGGGTTAGGGAAGGGGGTGATGGGCTCGGCAAAACCGAATACATCGACCCACACCGTGCTGCTCAAGACCACCCACACCGTGGCGGTGACCAGGCCCAGGAAGCCGCCAATGGTGGCGCCCCGTGTGGTGCAACCACGCCAGGCGATCGACAGCACCAGAACCGGGAAGTTGGCACTGGCGGCAATGGCAAAGGCCAGGCCCACCATGAAGGCGACGTTCTGGTTTTCAAAGATAATGCCCAGCAAAATCGCCAGCACACCCAACACCACTGTGGAGATACGCGAAATGCGCATCTGGTCTTTTTCGGTGGCGCGGCCTTTGGCAATGACGTTGGCGTACAGGTCATGCGAAATGGCGGCGGCACCGGCCAAGGCCAAGCCTGCAACCACGGCCACAATCGTGGCGAAGGTAACTGCTGCCAGGAAGCCCAGCAACAGGTTGCCGCCTACTGCATTGGCCAGGTGCACCGCCACCATATTGGTGCCGCCAATCAGGTTGGTCAGCATGTTGAAGGAGCCGTCCGGACCCGTCTGGAAGTACTCGGGATGCTTGACCAGCAAGGCAATCGCACCGAAACCGATGATGAAGGTCAGCAGGTAGAAGTAGCCAATAAAGCTGCTGGCGTAGATCACGGATTTGCGGGCTTCCTTGGCATCGGCCACGGTAAAGAAACGCATCAGGATATGCGGCAGACCTGCGGTACCGAAGGCCAGGGCAATACCCAGGGACAGCACGTTCAGCGGGTTGCTGCTGACAGCTGCGCCGGGTTCAAGAATGGCGTGTCCGGTAGGGTGTGTTTCCACGGCAGCGGCCAGCATGGCATCGACATCCCAGTAGAACGCAGCCAGAACCAGAATCGTCATCAGTGTGGCACCGAACAGCATCAGTACGGCCTTGATGATTTGCACCCAGGTGGTGGCTGTCATGCCGCCAAAGGTGACGTAAATCATCATCAGTGAACCTACGATGACGACGGCCACGTTGTAGTCCAGACCAAACAGCAGCACGATCAGCTTGCCAGCGCCGACCATTTGCGCGATCAGGTACAGGGCGATGATCAATAGGGAGGCACTGGCCGCCAGAATCCGCATGGGGTTTTGCGACAGGCGAAACGAGGTGACGTCGGCAAAGTTGTAGCGGCCCAGATTGCGCAGGCGCTCTGCAATCAGGAACATCACAACCGGCCAGCCGAACATGAAGCCGATGGCGTAAATCATGCCGTCGAAACCGCTGACGTAGACCATGCCCGCAATCCCCAGGAAAGAAGCGGCGGACAGATAGTCCCCGGCAATTGCCAGGCCGTTTTGAAAGCCGGTCAAACCGCCACCAGCGGTGTAAAAGTCGGACGTGGTGCGTGTACGGCGGGCCGCCCACCAGGTAATGACCATGGTCCCGGCAATAAAGATCAGGAACATCACAATGGCAGAGGTATTGGCCTGGCCGGAAGAGGCTGCCATGGCATTGCCACTGGCCATGCCAAACAGGCCCAGGCTCAGAAGTAGTTTCTTCATGTCACGTCCTTCATGATTTGAGCCAGCAAGGGGTCATACACCTTGTTGGAAATGTAGACGAAGGTGGACACCAGGACGACGGCACTAATGAGCACAATGGCGGCGCTAAGTACGCCAATGGTCATGGTCATGGAACCGACAGAACGGCTGAAAAGTTCGGGGTCAAAGGCCAGGGTCAAGATAAAACCGGCGTACACAATCACGGTCAAGCCGAAAAAAATCAGGCTCATGCGGTTGCGTCTTCTAAGCAGTTCTTGATAGGCAGGGTGCTGAGTTACTGCCGTCACGACAGTATTGGCTGAGCTCATTCTTATGTCTCCTTATGGGGTTTGATGATTCTTGGCATCGAGGCTCTCTAAACACGGCGTGTACAGAGAGTTGGCGCTTGAGGGCGCTCTGTGTACAGCATGTATAGAACGAATCAACTTTTCCCAACAGGCGACTTTGGTCGTAGATGAGGGAGGAGAAGGCTCTGATTTTGGAGCCTTGGTTTAGCTGGGCGGGGAAAATGATGCAGGAGACGCACAGGCACAAGAGCTGGTCTCTTCTGCTCTGAGTAGCTTGCAGAGCTTGAGAAGGGAGTTTTTTGTTAGTTCAAAACAGCGCGTCAGCGGTGGCCAGTTCTTGTTCTGATTCATCACGGCGATCAGCGCCACGTACTTTCAGTATTTCGGACAGCAGCAGATGAGACAGGCTGGCAACGGCCACCGAATTATCAGGCAGCGCTTCAGGCCCAGGCTGGCAGGGAAGGGGCCAGCGGGTTTTGGGCCGCTCTTTGTAATCCTGGTCGGTGATCAGCACGATGTCCGCACAGCGTGTTTCCAGGCGTCCGATCAGCTCCGGCATGTGGCTGGGGCGTGGATGCAAATCAAAAACAATCACGACATCCTGGTGCTGAATGTCGGCCAGGTAGTCGGAGACGGTTTGCCCCGCTCCGGGGATAAGCCGTACGCCCGGCATGAGTTTGGACAAATGCCAGTAAAAATGCCCGGCCAGAAAGTAGTTTGCCTGTAAACCCACCAGCCAAACCTGCCGCGCACGGCTGATGGCCTGACTGGCTTCCTGCAGAACAGAATGGGACAGATGCCGATAGGTATTGCCCAGCTTGCTATAGCTTTCCTGCAAGTGTGAGTGCAAGGCGGCCTCGCCCGGAGATAGCGGCTGGTGGACCGAGGTGAAGGAGTCATCCGTTCTTTCCGTGCGAATCTGCTTGCGTGCCGCTTCGTAGTTGGCGTATTCCAGACGACGGATCAGACGTGTGACAGTGGCATTGGAAACTTGGGCCAGACTGGCGAGTTCCGAGGCGTTGTAGCTGGATAAATCACCCGAGAAATCCAGTGTGAATTGGGCCAGACGTCGCTCGGAGGCGGGGAGATCACTAAGAATGGCGCGTACACGATCAAGAAAAGAGATGTTGCTGGTGTCTGGCATGGTGCTGGGCATAGCCCTGTTTTTTTGATTCAGGAAAAGCGGGTGCGGCGGGGAACCAATTGTGGTTCCTGTGTACGGGCAGGGAATTTCAAGTTCACATCATACCTGAGTACAAGATGCGTTTAATTTCCCTGAAAACCGTTTAATTTTGACTCTGTTTGACTGCTTGTGATTGATTAATCAGCAGTATTTTTTCCGAAAATGAATTAGCCAATAGCTTTGAAATAATCCTGTGCGGCGATCAGGGCATCCGTAAAGGAACCGTGTACAAACTCCGTGCTGATCGCCACCATCAAGTTCGAGGGCAGGCCAAAGTCTTCGATCAGCGCACCATTGCGATCACGCCAGATCTGGCTGGCCGGGTCCAGCACAACTGGGCTGTAGTGCTCGCGTACGGTGTCCAGAACGGTATCGGCGGTAGAGCGGTAGGTAAAAACAGGCAGGCCCTGGGCTACGGCGTAACCGATTTCAAAAGCGGTGCCGGTATCAATCTCTGCGCCTCGAAAGGGCGTGATGTTGGCCAGAACCGCATCGGCTTGGTCCAGCAGACGAATATTATGGTGGTAGATAGCCGAGGCCTCGATCTCTTCCTGATCAACGGGATGCAAGGGCTTGAAGCCAAAGTCTCGTACCAATTGCTTGTGCAGCTTGGCACGCTCGGTGGCATCGCTGAAAAACACATCAGGACCCGCTAAATAGATACGCTTCATCTTGGCTCCTTGTTGATTCGGGGTGAAGGGAAATCGTGCCGGTTCAGGCTGGGCTGCTGGCCGCTGGGGCAAACCGGAATTTGTGAGGACATGGCTGTTCTGAACCCATAGCAGGCTATTCGTGGTGGCCATCTGAATGATGATATACGATCCCATCAGCCTGAACATGGCGCTGGGTGAAAGGACCTGGCACGGGTTTGCGGTTTGTCGTTTGGCCTGTTGCTCTAGCGTCACGGATGGTGAGGTGCAGTCTTGTGGTAGGCAAGACTGGCTTGCAGCACATAAGAAAAAGGGACCGATTCAGGTCCCTTGTTTTCCTTGGAGGTTGCGATCTTCAGTTGACATTACCGCGTCGATACAGACTTAACGCAATACCCAGACCTGCCAGCATGCCAGCACAAGCCCGGTTCAACCAACGCATAGCCTTGCCGGAAAGCAGCCGCATGGCGTGATGGCCACCCACGGCGTAGACAGTCATTAAAGCCATATCAATCAGGGCTGTGACCAAGGCCAGTGTGATGTACTGAACGGCAATCGCTTCTTCCGGACGAATGAATTGCGGCAAAAATGCAGAGAAGAACAGCAGCGCTTTAGGGTTGGACAGGGCAACCAGCAAAGATCGCAGAAAAGCCGCGCGACCCGTCCGAACTTTTTCCGTGGGAGTGTCTGTCTGGATAGAGCCGACCGGAGCGTGCCAGAGACCATAGGCCAGATAGAGCAGATACGCCGCACCTATCCACTTCACCACTGTGAAAAGCTGCTCGGAGGCAAGCAGCAGCGCGCCCAGTCCACAGCCGACAGCAGCAATCAGAATCAGGTCCGAGAGCGCCGCACCCGCAATACCGCATGCTGCGATCCGTTTGCCGCCATGTGCACCATTGTTCAAGGCAAGCAGCATGGTGGGACCCGGTATGATAGTGACGGCCGATACTGCAACGATATATAGAGAAAGGCTGGCTAAATCCACGAAGATTCCTTGGTAAGAGTCTGATTGCAGAAGCATTGAGTGCCTGCGCACTCAAGCATGGCGGCGGGTACTTGGGCTGAGGCAATCAGGCGTTGCTTGATCGGCCTACAAAAAGGGCCAGCCTGAATGGCTGGCCCCTTGTGCGTCAAGATATCAAATCAGGCACGGCCTGGTTCGAGTGTTGCCGCAGCGGTAAACAGCACGTCGGTCGAGGAGTTCAAGGCCGTTTCTACCGAGTCTTGCACCACCCCAATCACAAAGCCTACGCCAACCACTTGCATGGCGACATCGTTGGAAATACCGAACATATTGCATGCTAGTGGAATCAGCAGCAAAGAGCCACCAGCAACGCCCGATGCACCGCAAGCGGCAATGGTAGCCACCAGGCTCAGCAGCAGGGCGGTAGGCAGGTCAGCCGGGATTTCCAGTGTGTGCACCGCAGCCAGCGTCAGGACGGTAATCGTGACGGCAGCACCGGCCATATTGATGGTGGCACCCAGTGGAATTGAAACCGAGTAGGTGTCTTTATGCAGGCCCAGGCGTTCGCACAAAGCCATGTTCACGGGGATGTTGGCGGCAGAACTGCGGGTGAAAAAGGCTGTGATGCCGCTTTCACGCAGGCAGGTGAATACCAGCGGGTAGGGGTTGCGACGAAGCTTGGCAAACACGATCAAGGGGTTGATGACCAGAGCCACCACCAACATGCAGCCTACCAGCACGAGCAGCAGCAAACCGTATTGGCGCAGCGCATCAAAGCCGGACTCGGCAATAGTGACTGCTACCAGACCAAAAATACCCAGCGGTGCAAAGCGAATGACCAGGCGCACCAAGGACGACACGGCATTGGCCATATCGGTCAGCAGGTCGCGAGAACCTTGCGAGCCGTGTTTCAGCGCCAGACCCAGAGCAATAGCCCAGGCCAAAATGCCCATGTAGTTGGCATTGAGCAAGGCATCAACCGGGTTCACCACAATGCTGGTCAGCAGATCCAGCAATACCTCAACGATATTGCCAGGAGGGTTCAAGGTGGCATCGGCCAGATCCAGCTAGAGCTTGACCGGGAAGGCGAAGCTGGCGATTACGGCAATCAGTGCAGCCAGGAAGGTGCCCAGCACGTACAAGAGCAAAATAGGACCCATGCGGGTGGAGGACTGGGCTTTTTGGTTGGCAATGGAAGACATCACCAGAACAAACACCAGAATCGGCGCAACCGACTTCAAGGCAGAGACAAATAATTGGCCCAGCAGGGCGATCGAGTGCGCGGCATCGGGAGCAAAGCGTCCCAGCAAAATACCGGCGACCAAACCGATCACAATTTGAGTAACAAGACTGCCGTGCAGGATAAAGCCTAATGGGCCTCTGGCTTGATTGGCGGGATGGGCCATGAAAAGCGACTCCAAACAAATGGGTAGGCGTGAAGTACGTGAAAAACGCTCTGGCGAGGACTCAGCCAGAGCGCGGAAGAGGGTTATTCTAGCACCAGGTGCTATACATTTTGTAGCCGATGTGATATGGTTGCTAATCCACATGGGGTCGACATGGCTTCGACGTGGGTCAAGAAGCAGATCAGGGCGTGTCGAGCACCAGTACGCTCGTAAATCCACTGGAAAACTACAAACGCCAACGACGAGCGTTTCGCTCTAGCCGCTTAAGGCTGGGCCACTGCACTAATTTGTCTTTGGGTTAGGTAGGGCAACCTACAGCAGTGTTATTTACAAAGAATCGAATCGGCCTGCGCCACGAAGTCCGGTTCTAAAACTTAGTGGATCGCCAAGGAAAGGCCTGTCAATTGGCACAGTCCAAGGTTAAAACTTAAAATTAATTGACTACACATGTAGAACTGTCTGTGGACGGCTTGCGGACGGGGGTTCAATTCCCCCCGACTCCACCAAGATATCCCAAGAAACCCAACAGCTTAACGGCTGTTGGGTTTTTTGTTTTCTGCTTGCCCAACAAGGCTTCAGCGTCATAATGATCCTTTCGTTTTATGGACAAAAGGAGATCGACATGTCTCGTTGGGTGTTCTATTCCGCGCCAGGGACCTGCGCGCTTGCCACTCATATTGCACTGCATGAAGCAGGGGCTGACTTTGATGTGGTCAAGCTGGATTTTGGTGCGAATCAACAGCAAAGCCCGGAGTTTCTGCGCGTCAATCCCAAGGGGCGTGTGCCGGCACTGGTGACAGAGCAGGGGGCTTTGACGGAAACTCCGGCTTTGCTGGCTTTTGTGGCGCAGAGCTTTCCGGATGCCAAGCTGGCGCCTTTGAATGATCCTTTTGGATTCGCCCGTATGCAGGAGCTGCATAGCTATCTGGCGTCCACGGTGCATGTGGCCCACGCACATAAGCGCCGTGGCTCTCGTTGGGCAGATGATCCAGCGGCGGAAGAAGCCATGCGCGCCAAGGTGCCGCAGAACATGACGGTTTGTGCGGCTTATCTGGAGTCCTTGATTGTGGGTCCCTGGGTGTTGGGCGATCAGTTCAGCGTAGCTGATGCTTATCTGTATACAGTAGGTGGTTGGCTGGAGGGGGATGCAGTCGATATGAGCCAATTTCCCAAACTAAGTGCTTATCTGGAGCGGGTAGGGGCGCGTGAAGCCGTGCGCAAAGCGGTAGCCGAGGCCGCTGCCTGAACGGCATTCTTTATATGCGTTGCGCTGTGTTCGGCATGGCGTAACGCCTTTCTTCCTATTCCCGAATCAAAATCGTAACAAACATAGTTTCATGAGTTGACCTGCTTTTCTCTAATACGTAACATGAAAAGATACGTTAAAGAGAGGGTGAATTTATGGACTTCGACATCATCATCGTCGGTGGCAGTTTTGCGGGTCAGGCTGCGGCGATTCAATTGGGTCGGGCGCGGCGGCGCGTACTTTTATTGGACGCGGGACAGCCCCGGAATCGCTTTGCCCAGGCCTCTCATGGTTTTCTGGGGCAGGATGGGCAGGCTCCGGCGGCCATCATGGCGACGACAAAACTTCAGCTTGCGAAGTACGAAACGGTCGAGCAGCGAGCCGGGCGTGCTGTGGAGGTTCATGCCATTGAGGGTGGGTTTCAGCTATTGACCGAGGACGCCCAGACCATCCGTGCGAGTCGCCTGATTCTGGCCACTGGCGTCAAGGACAGCTTGCCTGATATTCCCGGTGTGCAGGAACGTTGGGGCAGCAGCGTGCTGCATTGTCCTTATTGCCATGGCTTTGAGCTGAACCAGCAGCCGTTGGGTGTGTTGGCCAGCAGCGAGCTGGCTATACATCAAGCCATGCTGGTGCCAGATTGGGGGCCGACCACTTTGTTTACTCAAGCTGCATTTACACCGAGTGCAGAGCAGGAAGTCCAACTGATAGCGCGTGGCGTGCAGATCGAAAAGACACCGATTGCAGAGCTGTTGGGAAGCAAGCCTGGGCTGGAGGCAGTGCGTTTGCAGGATGGCAGAATCGTGGCTATTTCCGGCCTGTTTGTAGCGCCCAAAACAGAGCTGGCCAGTGACCTGGCCATACAGCTGGGTTGCAAGCTGACAGCGGGCCCTACGGGGTCTTTTATTGCTGTGGACCCCATGCAGCACACGTCCGTGCCGGGTGTGTTTGCGGCGGGTGATGCTGCCAGTCCCATGGCTAATGCCACCCTCGCAGCCGCCGCGGGGGTAATGGCGGCGGGTGGGGCACATCACTCCCTGATTTACGGCTTGGCGGAGCAGGGGGGAGCCAGCTCTGAAAAGGCTGCATGAGGCCAGAGTAACGTCCAGCGCCAAACTCCACGCAGACCGAGTAATGGCATAGGGTGTACCCATGCCATTGCTTACCACCCGCTCAGGATTTCAATGAAAACACCCACTTCCGTCCAGCCCTTTAGCGATCCTGCCTTGGTCGCCCGGTATGCCGATACAACACCACAGCGCATTCCTGGCTTCCATGATCTTCATCGCATGGCCTTGATCCTGCTTTCCGAACGGGTAACGAGCAATGCCAGGATTCTGGTCCTGGCAGCAGGTGGTGGGCTGGAGTTGAAGTCCTTTGTGCAAGCCCGCCCGGATTGGTCTTTCGTGGGAGTCGATCCTTCGCAAGCCATGCTGGATCTGGCGGCCCAGGTGCTAGGGCCTTTGGGGTCGCAAGTGGATTTGATACCAGGCTATGTGGACGATGCACCGCTGAAGCTGTTTGATGGTGCTACTTGTCTGCTGACTCTGCATTTCTTGTCAAAAGCAGAGCGCTTGTCGCTGTTGAAGTCCTTGCGCGCACGCTTGAAGCCGGGGGCGGCGCTTATCGTGGCTCATCATTGTCGGTCAGAGGAGGGGGCAACTGAGGACTGGCTAGCCCGATCCATCGCCTTTGCTACAGGGGCGGAAACTACGGCGGAAGCGATAAGTTCTGCATCAAATATGGCCCGGCATTTGACGCTGTTAAGCCCGCAGGAGGAAGAGGGTTTGTTGCGGGAGGCCGGGTTCTCGTCACCAGCCTTGTTCTATGCTGGGCTCTCGTTCCGGGGTTGGGTAGCCTATGCGGATGATCAGGCCTAATTGCTCAACCTTTGCTCTTGTATTGATCCTGCCCTGAACCAAGCAGAGCCTGCGGATTATTGCTCCGCTATTTTCCTGTCCAGCTCTGCCATTTCTGCCTTATAGAGCTGCTCAAACTCGGCCAATAGCTCTGCCAGGGGGATGGCTTCCAGCCTTTGCATGACCAGGGCTTCCGCTTCCTTGAGCACATCGCCCAAGGCGGCGTTAACCACTTTGGCGACACCGCAGCTTGGGTTCTCGTTCTCGTGGCCGATAAAGAAGATACGCGGTCCCCCAACCGCCTTGTGTATGTCCAGCAGCGTGACTTCTTGCAGATCACAGCTTAGCGTCCAGCCGCCCCCGTGCCCTTTCTCGGAGCGCACGTAGCCCGCCTTGCGCAAGCCGGCCATGGTGCGTCGGACGACCACGGGATTGGTGCTGAGCATGGTGGCGATTTGCTCGGAGGTAAATGGCTGATCGTGCCTGGCCATGTGCAGCAAAACATGCAGCATGCGGGAGAGCCGACTATCACTTCTCATATTCTTGACCTTGTAATGCACCGGGGAAGGAAGGGGGGAGGGTGTCCCGGTGCACGATGTCACATTATAAGTAGCAATAAGGGGATAGTCCGAGCGGGGTGGTTTGTACTTTGCAGTTGGCCGTCACCTTGCTTATTTCTTGGCCTCTTGTGCCCGTTTTTCTGCTGCCACCGCCTGCATCGCACTGCCAATGAAATGATCTCCCTGGCTGATTAATGCTGCTGATGCGGCCTCCACATCCCGAGCCTCCTTATTCTGGCTCAGCTTGGTTTTGCCGATCAGCCGAGTGATCTCAATTTCAATTCCGACAATGGCTTTCAGCATGGCGTCGATATAGTCCTTGGGGCCATCCGTCATCTTCCAGGGCACGGGCTGGCTGGCTTCGTGGATGCGGGTCAAACGTGCCACGGCACCGCGAACATAGCGTTCTTCATCGCGTATTCTTACTCGCCCATAGGCGTGTACCACGATGTAGTTCCAGGACGGGACTTGCTTGTGTGTTTCCAGTTTGCTTGGGAACCACTGTGGGGAGATGTAGGCGTCTCCTGCACGGAATATCACCATCACTTCGTCACCGTTTTCCAGGTCTTGCCAGACGGGATTGTTTCTGGCGACGTGGCAGTGCAGTACTCCTTGTGCACCTTCCTGGGGATGCAGCATGAAGGGCAGGTGATTCGCGCTTAATCCGCTTTTGCCATGGGCGACCAGAATGCCCAGGGGATGCTGGGCGATCAGCTCGTGCAGTGGTTCAGGCCGGGATTCATTGAAGTGAGCGGGGATATACATCGTTGTCTTTCTTGGCTTGGGATTCAGGATCAATGTGTCTATTATTGGTCTATTCTGGATCATTGATCTGTACCAGTTTGGCGCTATTTTTATGGACCACAATTCATGTCTCGTACTGCTCATAATCCAAAGATTCCTTCCCTTGGCGAACTGGACCGAAGTGCAGGGGGCCTGGGCCGTCAGTTGGCGCAGAAGTTGCGCGAAGCAGTAAAAAACGGTGCGCTCAAGCCGGGTGAATCTTTGCCCTCCACACGAGCCTTGGCAGCGTCTTTGGGTGTCGCCCGTGGCACGGTCGTAGAGGCTTTCGAGCAACTGATTGCCGAAGGTTTTCTGGAGTCCTCGCTGGGCGTAGGTACTTACATCGCTCACTCGCTGGCCAATCCCGAAACAAGGCCGAAGAAGCGCAGGGCGGCATCGCTGCCTGCCCAGCCTGCACCACTTGCCGCCCAGCCATTCAATACGGTTGCGGCTCAATTTCAGCCTTTGCCCTCTGCCCCGTTTGCCGTGTCGATCCCCTTGGGTGCCGCCGCGCCAGGCCCCATCTGGCGACGCTTGGGGAATCGCTTGCGGGCCCATGGTCAGGGCGCGCCGGGTGGTTATGGGGACCCTCAAGGCGCCTTGCCATTACGAGAGGCTATTGCAGAGTACGTGCGCCGGTCACGCTCGGTGCGCTGCGAGGCGGAGCAGGTCATTGTGACGACGGGTACACAGCAGGGCTTGTTTCTGGCTTGTCTGGTGTTGATGGGCAGGCAGGATTTTGCCTGGGTAGAGAACCCCGCCTATCCCGGTATTACCGCGATCTTGAATACGATAGGTTCGCCGGAACGTATGGTTCGTGTACCGGTGGATGAAGAGGGGCTGGATGTGGCTGCGGGCATACGTTTGCAAGCAGATGCGCGGCTTGCCTTTGTCACTCCCTCGCATCAATATCCTTTGGGCATGCCCATGAGCATGGCGCGGCGCAATGCCTTGTTGGCCTGGGCACGCGATAGGTCCGCCTGGATTGTCGAAGATGATTACGACAGCGAGTTCCGCTACAGTGGCCATCCCTTTCCTTCCTTGCAAGGCCTGGACCCGGAGCGAGTGGTCTATCTGGGGACCTTCAGCAAGGTGTTGTTTCCCTCGCTGCGCCTGGGCTATGCGATTGTGCCGCCGCAGTTGGTCCAGGCTTTTTGCGGAGCGCGCGTTCTGCTGGATCGGCATCCGCCCAGTGCAGACCAGCATGTCTTGGCCAGCTTTATTTCAGAGGGGCATCTGGAGCGCCATATTCGGCGTATGCGCGGGATCTACACCCAATGTCGTAACCACCTTTTTGAGATTGTGCGCGAGGTTTTGCCCAGTGACTTGGCCAGCTTGCAGCCAAGCGATCAAGGCATGCATTCCGTCTTGTGGCTGGCCTCGCCGGTTGATGATGTGGTGGTGGCGCAGCGGGCCATGAAGGAAGGCGTGGCAGTGCGTCCCGTCTCACCCATGTATCACGCTGGGCAGGGGCCTTCGGGACTGATTCTGGGTTTGAGCGCATTCAGTCCCGAGCAGATGAAGGAAGCGGCGCAGAAGCTGGCGCGCATTATTTCTGAGCTTGCCCGACCTTCCAGAACCAAACGAAAGTCCTGAGTGCTGTTCTCGACAAGTCTGTGGCAAGAGCCGGCATGAATCAGACTTCTGCCATCTTCCTGAAGTGGAAAACTCCACCCATTGTTTCCCCGTACGGACCTCAAAGAGCTGTTCAAGAAGGCGCTGGCAGCAGTGAGGTGCGGGTCGCTTCTTGAAGGGCTCTACCCATATTGCGCAAGGTGTCGGAGCGGATAGCCGCATGTTGCCAATACAAAGGCACATCCAGCCACAGGCCGGGGGCGACTAAAGCCAGCTCTTCGGCGGCCAAGGCATCGCTGACCATGGAGTCGGGTGCCAGACACCACCCCAGGCCCAAAGCCGCTGCTTTCACAAAGCCGGTGGAGGTGGGCAGGTAGTGGATGGGAGGGGCTACGGATTCATTCGTGATTTGGCGTATAAAGCGCCACTGCAATTCGTCCTTGCGGTTAAAGACGATCATGGGGGCTTGAGCCAGGGATGCTGCGTCTATTCCCAATCCAAAATGGCGGGCCACAAACTCGGGAGAAGCAATGGCCTGATAGCGCATGATGCCCAAGGCCTGCACCTCGCAGCCTTGAAGGGGGGCAGGTTCGGCAGTGACCGCGCCCAGCACGGAGCCATTGCGTATCAATTCCAGTGTGTGGTCTTGATCATCCACGCGCACATCAAACAGGTAGCCATATTCCTGACTTAGCCGGGACAAGGCTTCCAGAAACCAGGTGTCCAGCGAGTCACTATTGACCGCAATGGCGATAGGCCGTCGTGGGCCATTTTGCTCTGGCAGGAAGTCTGCGACGGCCTCGGCTTCCAGAACCTGCATGGGCCGTACACGACGCAGCAGCAACTCTCCCGCCGGTGTTGGACGACAAGGCGGCTGGCGCAGGACCAGCACTTGCCCCAGTCTGTCCTCCAGCGCTTTGATACGCTGCGAGATGGCTGAGGTGGTGATGTACAGCTTGCGCCCGGCTGCTTCAAAACTGCCTTCTTCCAGGACGGCCGTAAATGCTCGTAGTTGTGGGTGCAGCAGATCCATAATTGGCTTGTTTGATTAATTATTCTTAATTAAGTGAAGAATAATTAGCTTTTCTTAAACCGTAAATGACAGCACCATAACGCAGTTTTTCAATTCTGTGGATGGCTGGCATGTTCTTCTCTGTTGTTGCAACTGGCTTTCTGACGGGGGCGGGCCTGATCATGGCTATCGGCACTCAAAATGCCTTTGTGTTGCGACAGGGCTTGGAGCGTAGTCATGTGGGGCTGGTGGTGGCAATCTGCGCGCTGGCCGACATTGTCCTGATTCTGGGGGGCGTGGCTGGCATTGGTACGTTGGTACAGGAATGGCCTGGTTTGCTGCAAGTTCTGCGCTTTGGTGGCGCGGCTTTTCTGGCCTGGTATGGGCTGCTGGCCGCGCAGCGGGCCTGGACGGGTAAAGGAAGCCTGATGGCCGGGCAGGGGAGCGAGCGCAATCGTCGTCGTATCTTGCTGACCTGTCTGGCGTTCACCTTTTTGAACCCCCACGTCTATCTGGATACGATGGTGCTGTTGGGCAGTCTGTCCACGCCTTATCCCGGTAACTTGCAGTGGGCATTTGCTTTGGGGGCCTGTGCGGCCAGTGCCAGCTGGTTTCTGGCCTTGGGCTATGGGGCGCGGTTGCTGCAACCTGTGTTTCGTCAGCCGTTGGCCTGGCGTGTACTGGATGGCAGCATCGCTGTTTTCATGCTGGCTTTGTGTGCTTTATTGCTGTTGAGGCCTTTGCATTAAGCCTTGGACTCCTTAGAGATTTTCTGTGGATGCGATTGCTGCCTGGATAACAGCCCGCTGCACAGACTACAGAAAGACAGTTTTTTTGAATCAAAAGATAACTGTCTGAACTTTAGAGCGGCTTTCTGAAATTAAATAGGCTTTAGGGAAGAGCTTGTACCTAATGAAGTCTTGGTTTTTGAACCTTCAATCAGGAGAAAACTATGAATGTCGTGAAGATGCTTGCCTCTGCTGCCTTGATCAGTAGCCTGGCTGCGCCGGCGTTGGCGCAGGATGTGAAGCGCCATCCTATTCCCAATTCGGATTTCCCGATTCTGACGGCAGTGGAAGTGCCTGCCGGTAAAACCACGGTGTACTTGAGCGGTACCGTTCCCGCTGTGCGCGACAAGTCGGCTGATGCAGCCAGCACGGCAGCCTACGGCAATATGCAGCAGCAAACCGAGTCCATCATGGAGCAGATCAAGGCTCAA
This sequence comes from Alcaligenes sp. 13f, assembly GCF_020496585.1. NCBI lineage: Bacteria > Pseudomonadati > Pseudomonadota > Betaproteobacteria > Burkholderiales > Alcaligenaceae > Alcaligenes > Alcaligenes sp. 13f. The sequence goes on along the minus strand of NZ_JAHKKC010000016.1, from coordinate 58,909 downwards.
CTGGAAGGCATGGGCATGTCGGTAGGGGACATTATCAAGATGCAGGCCTTCCTGGTTGCTCCGGAGGGCGGCAAGTTGGATTTTGACGGCTTCATGGCAGGCTATTCCAAGTACTTTGGAACCAAGGAGCAGCCAAATCTGCCTGTGCGATCAGCCATGGCGGTCCAGGCTCTGGTGAACCCAGGCTGGCTGGTCGAGCTGGAGGTGACGGCCGTGCGGCCTTGATCGCCGCCAGATTTTTCTTGAAAAGGATGTGTTGTGATCTCTATTCGTCCGGCTCAGGCGCGCGAATGGCGCACGTATCAAGCATTGCGTCTTGGCGCCTTGCGTGATTGTCCCGATGCATTTGGGAGTACCTATGCCGTGGAGTCCACACATCCAGAGCATTTCTGGCAGGAGCGGATTCAAGCTGCTTGTGCGTCCGAGACGGACCGCGTCTTGTTCGCTGAAAAAGAGGGGCAGGCTTGCGGCCTGGTCTGGTGCAAGTTGTCTGCCTCAGAGCCCGTTCTGGCCGATATTTATCAGATGTGGGTGGCGCCGTCGGCGCGAGGTTTGCGAGCGGGTTTTGCTCTGCTGGATACCGCAGTGCAATGGGCAAAAAGCAGGCAAGCAGCCTGTGTTCGCTTAGGCGTGACCCTGACGAATGAAGCAGCCGTCCGGCTATATGAGAGTTACGGCTTTGTGCCCAGCGGAGAGCCCGAGCCTTTGCGTGAGGGTTCGTCCTTGATGTCGCAGACCTTGGTGCTGGATTTAGCAGACTGAAGCCCAGCTGATACTGACAGCCCCTTGTTGAATCTGACAACAAGGGGCTGTTTTTATGCCTTGCCGAATCTGTTGAGCAGTCAAGGCATAAGGTCTGGATTACTCCAGGTTCAAGGCTTGGCGCAGCTTGTGGATTTCCCCTTGCCAGACCTCTTGCAAGCCAGGCTTTTGATGCTTGGGCTTGCGTGCCAGATCAGCCTCCAGTTTGCTTTCCAGTTCAATCAGTTGCTCCAGCAATGTGTCGTCGCTGGAGGGGGTTGATTGAGCCCTTGTTGTGCTCCCTGGGCCCGGACTGAGGATGGGTGAGGATTTCTCTGGCTGATCTGTCTGGATCAGAGCGGCATACAACTGCGTCAAGTCCTGCATTTCCGTCAAGGAACCTTCGTCCACCAGCCAGAAGCGATTGCAGCTTTTCTCCAGCAGCTCCCGGTCATGGGTGACCAGGATAAAACCGCCTTTGAATTCGCACAGTTCCTCTGCCAGTTCTTCCTTGCCGTCCAGATCCAGGTGGTTGGTTGGCTCGTCCAGAAAGAGCAGATGATAGTTGGCCAGCGACAGGGCAATAAACATCAGCCGAGCACGCTCGCCACCACTCAAGCTATCCACCTTCTGTGCATGCCGCAGATAAGGAAAACCGGCACTGATCAGCGCCATTTTCCTGACATCGTCCGGCAAGGGCGAAAAGTCCTGCAAGGCATGCAGCAAGGTCTTGGAACCATCCAGTTGCTGTTGGTCCTGGTCGTAGTAACCAATGCGGCATTGCGGGTGAAACTTCAGCCCGTCCATGTCCGCCTCGTCCTGCCAGTATCGCCATAGCTGACGCAATAAAGAGGATTTACCGCAACCATTGCGACCGACCAATCCGATGCGATCCCCGCTGCGCACTTGCAGGCCATGGGCTTGAAAGAGAGCAGGCAGGTTCTGTGCCGGGCTGACGACCATATCTGCAATATCCAGTAGGCGATCTGCCTTCATGTCCAGGCCATGCAGCTGCAAGGTCCAGGGTGTGCCATCCGTCAGATCGGTCTGGTTTTCACGCAGTTTGGACAGGCGCTTTTCCATGCTTTGGGCTTTGCGGGAAAAGGTCTCGTTGTCGTAGACCTGTCCCCAGATGGCCAAGCGTTTTGCGCTTTGTTCGATGCGATCAATTTCCTTTTGCTCGCCTTGGTAACGACGCAAATCCGCCTCGTCTCGATTGCGCAACGCTTCACGCGCAGCCGAGCAGGGCAGAGAGAAAAAAGACAACGTACGATCACGCAAAATAATGGTGCTGTTGCACACACGATCCAGCAAGCGCTGGTCGTGAGAGACTAGTACAAATGTGCCGCGCCAACTGCTTAGAAAGCCTTCCAGCCAAAGCAGGGAAGGCAAGTCCAGATGGTTGCTGGGTTCGTCCAGTAAGAGCAGATCAGGCTGGGTAATCAAGGCCCGTGCCAGCAGCAGGCGAGTGTATTGCCCACCACTTAAGGCACTGACCTGGGTATGCCAGTCCAGTTCCTGAAAGCCCATCTCGCCAAGCAAGCTTTCTGCGCGCCAGGCATCCGTATCGTGCTGCTCTGCGGGCAGGGCAGCCAGTACGGCGTTCAGCAAACTCAAGGCGTGCAGATCCGCTGGCAGGTATTGCTCAACACGCGCCAGAATGCAGTGGTTTGCTAGTGAAATACTGCCTTGCCTGGGCGTCAGTTCGCCGCAAAGCAGGCTGATTAAGGTGCTTTTGCCACAACCGTTGTGGCCTATAAGTCCCACTCGATCTCCGGCCTTGATAGTGAAGGCAATTTCTTTGAATAAAGGACCGGAAAGGGTTTCGTAAGAGAGTGAGTGGACTGACAGTAAAGTACTCATGACATGCTCAAGTTTTTTGGGTGCGCGGGTACAGCGCATCCTCGTCAATAGAAGCTGACGATAATTCTTGAGGCCTGAGTGAAGTCCTTCAGTAAGTTAATGCTTCGCTCAAGTCTAGATTATCGCGCTGCGAAATCGAAAACTTGAGCCGTTCTCTATACCAAAGAAGAGTGCATAAATGAATGTGCACATAGGTGTAGGATCTCCTCTTAATCAATGGGTTAGCCATGCTTGAAGCGGGTACAAAAGACTTGTTGAATCAACAAGCTTGTGGCCTCAGGGCAGGGTAAGGACTGGTTGTGCCTGGGAAGGAAAGACGGGTATGAAACACCGTTCGTCCCGACAAAACCGCAAGAGTGTGATTGTAATCAGGAAGCAGAACGATAGAAAACTCAGGCGTTGGTTTTTGGAGGGGTGTGTAGCATTCAAGATGCATTGTCCCTGTAGTAGCAGGGGTGTGGCCTGACGGGTGTGTCACTGGCTACTGTGCCTTCATCTGGCCGCAAGGAACTGATTTTTAGACTGTTTTTCGGCGTTCAGGCACCTGCTTTCAAGCGTCTGGATGGGTTGTTCCGCAGTAAAAAAAGCAGAATTATTACCATTTTAAAAATAGAGTATGACCATAATCTATCCTTGATTTTCCAGGAAGGCTGTGCAAGGATAGCTGCCATCCATAATCTATTTACGCGGGCAGCGACGCGCACTCACACACTTTCTGGAGAGTATTCGGATGAGCCTTACAGCACCTGTCTATCTTGAGGATCTGGCCCTGGGAATGGAGTTTCGCAGCGCAGAACATGCTCTGGATGAAGCGCAAATTGTCAGTTTTGCCCGCCAGTTCGATCCGCAGCCTTTCCATCTGGATGCAGAGGCGGCCAAGGGCACGTTCTTTCAGGGGCTGGCCGCCAGTGGATGGCATACCGCCGCCATTACCATGAAGCTTTTGGTGGACAGCCTGGTATTCAGTCAGGGGATTATTGGTGCAGGCGGGCAAATCGATTGGCCACGGCCTACGCGCCCTGGCGATGTCTTGCATGTGCTCAGTAAAATCATCGACATTCAGCCCTCCCGCTCCAAAGCGGACAGAGGCATGGTGGTGGTGGAGTCTCACACCCTGAATCAGAACAATGAGGTGTGCCAGCGCCTGATTGCCAAGCTGATTGCCTTTCGTCGTCCGGAGGTTTGAATGGGGCGTGTCTCGCGTGAGCAGGCCGAACGCAACCGCGAGCGTGTGCTGGAGACGGCTTGCCGACTGTTTCGCAAACATGGAGTGGAAGGGGTCTCGATCGGGGACATCATGAAAGAGGCGGGCTTGACGGCAGGCGCTTTCTACAAGCAGTTTGTCTCCAAGGAGGCTTTGATTGACGAGGCCTCCCGATTTGCTTTTACCCAGTCTTCCGAATCCTGGGAGCGTATCAACCAGCGCTATGAACAGGACGCCGTGCAAGGGTTTCAAGCCTTGATGCGGCGATATTTCAAGCACCGTCCTCAAACCCAAAGCTGCCCGATCCTGGCCTTTTCTTCCCTGGCCAGCGGCCTGCCTGCGGATGCGCAGACCACAGCAATTTACAGCGAAGGCGTAGAAAGCTTGTTTGAGCAGTTTCGCGGCGTTGCCATGCAAGCGTGTGCCGAGCAGACCGAAGAGCAAGTCATGCTCTTGTTTGCCGCCATGTTGGGGACAGGGATGATCAGTCGGGCCATGGGCGATACCGCGTTTACACAAAGTATGCAGGCTGCGGTATTAGCTGCATTGCCTGGCAGTGAGTCCGATTAGCACGATTAGCCTATCGATAAAGGCGACAAGAGCTTGCGTATCAGGCTTGTTCGGGCAGTTGCGCCACTACCTTGATCTCGAACTGAAAGCCTGACAACCAAGGCACCCCTACACCTGTCAACGCCGGGTAGGGCGCATCACCCCAGTAGTCCGGCAGAACCTTCCACAGGGTTTCCAGATTGGCTTCCGGGTTCACCAAAAACAGCGTCACATCCAGCACATGAGCAAAGCTGCAACCTGCTGCGGCCAGCACGGTATTGAGGTTCTCAAAGGCCAGGCGTATTTGCTGTTCCAGGTCCGGCTCGGGTGAGCCGTCTTCGCGGCTGCCGACCTGGCCAGAAATAAACAAAAAGCCATTGGAACGAATCGCCGGTGAGTAGTGACCACGCTCATACAAGGCTTGGCGTTCGGTGGGGAAGACGGCTTGGCGTAAGGTAGTCATCATGCTTTCCAGTGCCTGCTGGGCAGGTGAAGTTCATTGAGCTATGCACTGTAGGTCTTGTGCGTGGACAGATAAACGCTGGATGGCAGACAACACTATTTCTATAATCCAAACAATCACTGCAACCGATTGGGGACAATACGTGGACCGTTTCGAAGCGATGCGTACCTTTGCCAAGGTGGTGGAAACGGGCAGCTTTACCAAGGCGGCCCAAGCTTTGCATCTGAGCCGAACCCGGGCCACGCATCTGGTGCAGCAATTGGAGGCACGCTTGCAGGTGAGCTTGCTGCATCGCACGACGCGCAAGGTCAGTGTGACCAGCGCTGGGGCACTTTATTTTGAGCGTGTGGTGCAATTGCTGGCCGATCTGGAAGACAGTGAGCGGGATCTGGCCCAAGCCTTGGCTTCGCCCAGTGGCCGCTTGCGGGTAGATGTGCCCAGCCCTTTAGCCAGCCGTGTGCTGGTGCCTGCCTTGCCGTCGTTCTACGCACGCTACCCGGATATTCAGCTGGATATGGGCGTAGGCGACAAGACGGTAGATCTGCTCGATGAAAGCATGGACTGTGTGGTTCGAGGTGGTCAGATTCAGGACCAGTCCTTGATCGCCAAGCGGGTGGGGGCGCTGCATCTGTCCATCTATGCTGCACCCTTGTATCTGGAGCGGTTTGGTACCGTTGTGCATCCTGAAGAGCTGGACGGGTCTGCACATCGAATGGTGGGGTACCTGTGGGAACATCAGAACAAACCGTTTCCTTATGCCTTGCGTCGCGATAAAGAACGGGTTTCTTTGCCAGGCCGTTATGGCTTGGCCGTGAATGATGGCAACGCCTATCTGGCAGCGGGTGAAGCGGGTTTGGGGCTGGTTTGCCTGCCGGCGTATTTGGCCAAGGAAGCGGTGCAAGCAGGGCGCCTGATCGCGTTATTCCCGGATTGGACGATGGACCCTATGCCCTTGTATGTGGCTTTTCATCGCAGCAAACATACGAATGTTCGGCTGCGTGTCTTTATTGATTGGGTTGCGGAGCAATTGTCTCAAGTATCTTGAGTGCCAAAAAAAGCCAAGGAGAATGAGTCCTTGGCTTTTTTCATTGAGTCCAATTTTTATTCAGCTTCGGCGCTGTCTACGACTGGAATGGTCGCCTGGGCAAACTCAGGCCGTTCTGTACCGTGCTTGATACGGTAGTCTTTCAGGAACTTGGCGATGCGGTTGATGGCCTCGCGCAGGTCCGGCTCGTGGGGCAGAAACACCATGCGGAAGTGATCCGGATGAGGCCAGTTAAAGCCCGTGCCTTGCACCAGCATCACGCGGGTGGCTTCCAGCAGTTGCAGGAAGAATTGGCGGTCGTCCTTGATGGGATAAACCTCGGGATCCAGACGCGGGAACATGTACAGGGCAGCGTGGGGCATGACGCAGCTAACCCCTGGAATGGCGGTGATCAGCTCGTAAGCCAGATCGCGCTGACGGCGCAGGCGTCCGCCTTCGCATACCAGATCGTTAATGCTTTGATAGCCACCCAAGGCGGTCTGAATGGCCCATTGGCCGGGCACGTTCGCGCATAGTTTCATATTGGCCAGCATGCTCAGACCTTCGATGTAGTCGGCACCGGCTTTCTTGTCGCCCGAAATCACCAGCCAGCCTGCGCGGTAACCACATGCGCGGTAGCTCTTGGACAGGGAGTTGAAGGTCAGGGTCAGTACGTCGTTGGACAGGCTGGCCATGGCGGTATGCTTCATGTCGTCGAACAAGACCTTGTCGTAGACCTCGTCGGCCAGCAGCACCAGATTGAATTCGCGAGCAATATCGACCAGAGCGTGCAGCACCGAGTCGGGGTAGAGCACGCCGGTGGGGTTGTTCGGGTTGATGACAACCAGGCCCTTGGTGCGTGGGGTGATCTTGGAGCGGATATCGTCCAGGTCCGGAATCCAGCCTTTGGATTCGTCACACAAGTAGTGCACGGGTGTACCGCCGGACAAGCTGGTTACAGCCGTCCACAGCGGATAGTCGGGCATGGGCAGGAGCAGTTCATCACCGTCGTCCAGCAGGGCGTTGGTGGCCATGGCAATCAGCTCAGAGGCGCCATTGCCCAGGTAAATATCTTCCAGCGTCACGCCCTTGATCCCTTGTTCCTGGGTGTAGTGCATGACGGCTTTGCGCGCGGCAAAAATACCTTTGCTATCCGAGTAGCCCGAAGAGTTAGGCAGGTTGCGGATCATGTCGAGCTGGATTTCTTCCGGGGCGTCAAAACCGAATACCGCCAAGTTGCCGATATTGAGCTTGATCAGTTGCTGGCCCTCGTCTTCCATTTGTTTGGCCCGGTCCATGATGGGGCCGCGAATATCGTACAAAACATTCGCCAATTTGCTCGATTTCTTGATGCTATTCATGATGCTGGTAATCGGATTCCATGTGTGCTGCTAATGAACGGTGGCAGGGCTGATGCCTGACCAGCCTTATACCTTACCGCATGCGTGAGCCTGTCTTGTAAGCATCAAGCTTAAAATGTGGCATTGTCGAATTTTGGCGACACTCTTTTGTCGATAGGCTCCTTACTACCTGGACATATTCCGCTTTATGGATTGGATTGGCATGATGTGAAATCAGCCCTCCTTTATTTTTCTTGTTTTTGAAGCGCTCTGAGATTAAGATTCGATATCAAATTATTTGATGTCGAACTATGAAACTGGAAGCGAAATATCGGGCCTTGCTCTCGCACGCAGAGCAGCAAAAGGGCGTCAACGTTCAGGGCATGTCCCTGTGTTTTCAGCTCCTGTCCTTGTCTGCCCGTATTGATCGAGACTGCGCCGCCTTGTTGGCGCCCCATGGCTTGAGTGAAGCCCGTTTTGTGCTTTTGTTCCTGCTGGAAGAAGCACCCGACGGGATGCCTTCCCACATCCTGGCTGAACGGGCAGGCGTGACGCGGGCGACTGTCACAACTCTGGTGGATGGGCTGCTGAAAGCGGGCTTGGTGCAGCGCTTTGCGGCTCAGACCGATCGGCGTTCTGTCATGGTGAAACTCAGCCCTCAGGGGGCGGAGTTGGCCAGGACGCTGGTAGGAACTCACGCCCAGTGGATAGGCGAATTGTTCCGGCATTTGTCCGAGGCGGAGTGCACCCAGCTTAGCGCCTTGTTGAATAAAGCCGCTGGTGGAGAAGACGCGTCATGAGTATCGAGAACCGCAAGGCTTATGCCAAGGTCGCGGATATACCGGCTGATATTTTGCTGGCTCTGTCCAAGGGGGAAATCCAGGGTCTTACTCTGACCGAGTCCTTGGCCATCGATCAGCGCGTGCTGGTGGCGACCGTATTTCCGGATTTGGATGAGCAGGGTGCACAGCACATCGACACCCTGGCCCAATTGGGCATCCTCAAGCGCATGAAAGCCATTGGGGAATATTTGCTGGACACGTATGGCGAGATGGCCTGGACGCGCTGTTTGGATCACCCGGCTGATGTGGTGCGGGGCTGGGCCTGCTTTATGGTGGGAGCCCGTGCATCCTTAAGTGTGCCTCAGCGCCTGGAGGCACTGCGCCCTTTGGCTGATGATGCGCATTTTGGTGTGCGTGAATGGTCCTGGATGGCGGTACGTCCTCATTTGGTGGCCGAGCTGGATGCGTCGATTCAGAGCTTGCAGCAGTGGGCGCGCTCAGACTCGGAATATCTGCGTCGTTTTGCGTGTGAGGCTTTGCGCCCTCGGGGAGTGTGGTGCGCACATATTGCCATCCTGAAAAAAGAACCGGAACGCATGTTGCCGATTCTTGAGCTCTTGTATCGGGATGGCAGTGTGTATGTGCAGGACTCGGTAGCCAATTTCTTGAATGATGCGGCCAAGGATCAGCCGCAGTGGGTGCGTGATCTATGTGCTCAATGGCAGATGCAAGCGCCGGATAATGCTGCTGTGCAGCGCCTGTGTCGACGGGCGCTGCGCAGCGTGTCTTGATGCTCCGGTTCCAGTCCTGGAATCAGGAGGCGCGCAAGGTAATCAAGGTGATTTCTGAGGCGCGCCCCAGTCGCAGCGGGAAGCCCGCCCACAGTCCGGCACCGTAGCTGACGTACAGCTGCATATCCCCCACTTGATACAGTCCACCCACATAGCCATCATTGGCCATCTGCACGATCTTGTGCATGCCCACAATATGGCCGCCATGGGTATGGCCCGACAACTGCAAGGCCGCCCCGGCCGCAGCGCTTTCCTTGGCGGTGTCAGGGCGGTGGGCCAACATGATGATGGGCATGCCAGCAGGGATCCCGGCGACTGCTGCAGCCACATCGGGCATGGGTTGCCCATGCACGGCTGCCGACTTGTCGGTAATGCCAGCCAAAGCAAAAGCAGCATCGTCTTGTTCAATAATGCTGTGCTCGTTCAGAAGCATACGTAGCCCAAGGCTGTTGAAGTGCTCGATCCAGGGTTGGTACTGGGTGTAGTACTCGTGGTTGCCTGCAATTACCCACACCCCTTGCGGGGCAGACAGGGCTTGCAAGGGGGCGACATCATCGCGGCGCGCTTTCACCGTGCCATCGACCAGATCACCAGTAATGACGATCAGGTCCGGTTTCAAAGCCTGTGTTTTATCAACAATGGCTTGTATCCAGGGGCCTTGCAGCAGACGACTGGCGTGCAGATCAGTCAGTTGCACCAGCTTGAAACCATCCAGCTTGGGGGACAGGCCCTTGACCTTTACTTCGATGGACTTGAGCTCGGGGACTTGCACTGCCTGCCAGACACCCAGTGCGGACAGGCTGACCGCTGCGATGCCCAGCATGCCCCGCAAGGCAGGGGAGCGCAACAGAAGCAGCCCGGCTGGCTTGTACAGAACGCGCATCAGCAAACCTGCCAGATCGGTGATCAAGGTAAAGCAGGCAGCCAGCAGGACGGCCCCGAAAGCCCAGCCCAGGACCATGATGACTTGTGCAGGGATTTCCGGAGAAGCTCGCGACCCCCAGAACAGGGCTACGGTGTAATGGTGGAGTGTGGCCGCAATGGCCAAGGCGCTTAGCAGCCACTTGATCCAGGGGCGGATCTTCAGCGGTTTGATCAGTCGCCAGGCGACATACAGGGCAAAAACGAGGGCAGCGACTTGAAACACGAAATCATTCCAAAAAGAAACGGGGAGCCCGCACTTGAGCAGGCGATAAAGCGTGCCCAGTATAGAGCGAGGAAGTGGGCATGATGTCAGAGCTCAGCAGACAGTTACGGGTCTGTCACGAAAAAAGCTGGACATGCTTGTTTACGTTTTGAGAGATTGCTTCGCACATCAAGTCATTAAAACTTCTAGGCTTTTTCCCAAGGGCACCCCAGTGGAACGGGGTTTTCGTTTGATTTGATTGGAGGACATATGGTGACGAAAAAATCCGCAGCCAAAACCAATCAGGATGCCGTGGGGCAAGGTGGGGAGTTACATCAGTTTGGCCATGCTGAGTTGACGACCAATCATGGCGTACCGATATCGGACAATCAGAATTCCTTGCGTTTCGGGGCGCGTGGCCCGACCTTGTTGGAAGATTTCGTCCTGCGCGAGAAAATATTCCATTTCGACCATGAACGTATACCGGAGCGCATTGTTCATGCTCGCGGCACAGGAGCACATGGTTATTTTGAATGCACGCAAGCAATCCCGGAGTTGACCCAGGCCTGTGTATTTCAAAAGGAAGGACATCGGGTGCCGGTGTTCTGTCGTTTCTCAACGGTAGCCGGCTCTAAAGGCTCCAAAGACACACCACGCGACGTGCGTGGTTTCGCGGTCAAGTTCTATACCGAGCAAGGCAACTGGGATCTGGTGGGCAACAATATGCCCGTTTTTTTTATCCAGGACGCCATCAAGTTCCCGGATCTGATCCATGCCGTCAAACCCGAGGCGGACCGGGGCTTTCCTCAGGCAGCGTCAGCCCATGATACGTTCTGGGATTTTGTCTCCCTGATGCCCGAGTCTTTGCATACCGTCATGTGGCTGATGTCTGATCGAGCCTTGCCACGGTCCTTTCGCATGATGCAGGGCTTTGGTGTGCACACTTTCCGTTTTGTGAATGCCAAGGGCAAGTCGCACTTTGTGAAGTTTCATTGGAAGCCCAAGCAGGGCTTGCAGTCCACCCTGTGGGATGAGGCGGTCAAGATTTCCGGGGCGGACTCGGATTATCTACGACGCGATTTGTACGAGGCGATTCAAAACGAAGCCTTCCCGGAGTGGGAACTGGGTGTGCAGGTTTTCGATCAGGAGTGGGCTGACAAGCAGGACTACGATGTGCTGGATGCGACCAAACTCATTCCCGAGGAAAGTCTGCCCGTCAAGATCGTGGGTCGTATGGTTCTGGATCGTTATCCCGACAACTTCTTTGCAGAGACCGAGCAAGTTGCTTTCTTGCCGTCCAACATCATTCCGGGGATCGACTTTACGGATGATCCCTTGTTGCAAGGCCGCTTGTTCTCCTACCTGGATACGCAAAAATCTCGACTGGGAACGGTCAACTTTCATCAGATTCCTATCAATGCACCCCGCTGTCCATTCAGTAATATGCAGCGCGACGGCATGATGCAGACGCAGGTTCCCAAGGGCCGTGCGACCTACGAGCCCAATAGCCTGGAGGAGGCGGGTGAATCGGGCGGACCGCGCGCGCAGCCGCATGGCTTTCGCACCTTCCCCAGTACCGTAGACGATGGCGCAAAACTGCGTGTACGGGCTGAGTCGTTCTCGGATCATTACAGCCAGGCCCGATTGTTTTATCGCTCTCAGACTGAAGTTGAGCAGGAACATCTGATTGCCGGGCTGGTATTTGAACTGTCCAAGGTCCAGCTCAATCATGTTCGTGTGCGTGTGCTCTCGCACATGCGTGTCATTGATGAGGATCTGGCCAAACGAGCGGCTCAGGGATTGGGGCTGGATTTGCCGCCTCCTGCCAAGCCCGCCCGCAAGCCGATCGACATGGCACCTTCCAAAGCCTTGTCCATACTGGCCCAGAAGTCGCCGATTGCCGGTCGGATGCTGGGTATTCTGGTAACGGACGGAGCTGACAAGGGCTTGCTGGAAATGCTGCTGACAGGGGCTCAGGAGGCCGGGGTGGCCGTCAAGCTTATCGCTCCGCAAGTAGGGGGAGTGACGCTGTCAGACGGCACACAATTGGCTGCCGACGAAAAGATTGCGGGTGCGCCTTCGGTTCTGTTTGATGCGGTGGCCTTGCTGCTTACCCAGGAAGAAGCTTCAAAACTGTGCACTAACAAGGCGGCGGTGGATTTTGTAGCCGACGCCTATGGACACTTGAAAGCAATTGGTCATAACGGCGCAGCCCAACCCTTGCTGGACCGGGCAGGCGTTTCAGTGGACAAGGGGGTGTTCGTCATCAAAACCGGTGATGATCTGCTTGAAAAAGTGTCTTCACGGTTCTGGGAGCGACGCCATCAGGTAGATGGTATGGCCTGATGTCTTGTGAAAAGGGGGCGGTGCCGCCCCCTTTCACGTGCCGTCAGTAGCGCCAGCTCAGCCCCAGCACGGGGCCCGACATGCGAGTGTCAAAGACATGGCCGGAGCGACGATAGTCCACATCCAGCATCTTGTATCCGGCAGCGATGGAGAAGTTCTCTGACAGATCGTAGTTCAAGGTCAAGGTAGCTTGATAGCTCAGGCGCGAGCCGACGCCAAAGCCGCCCAAGTGGATCTGGGCTTGAGTGGAAAACTCCGGGGTGAAACGATAGAACGCCCGCAGTCCTATCATGGGGTCTACCCAATTGAAGCTCTCCTGATGATGTCGGGTTCGGCCAGCCGTACTCAGATGGGCACGGGTGCGTATATCCCAAAAAGAAAAACCGGCCAGTGCGTCCAGGCTGGCTTGTTCAGTGTCGTAGATGCGGTAACCACCTTGCAACGTGGCCATGAACAGACGTGTGTCCACGGTCCCTTCTGCAGCACCGACCAAAGGCAAACCACCTACCACTTCACTTTCGCGTGTGTTCACGTAGAGCAGGTCACTGTTGAACACATAGCGGTCGCGACGCACCCAGGCGTTCAGAAAGGCCGCGGCACGCAGATCGTGCAGGACATCTGAAAAGGACTTTTCTATATCCAGGGAGGGCGCGCGTTTGAAGGGGGAGGACTCACCCGACAAGCCGGTAATCCAGGCATAGGGTGTAATCTGCACGGCATAGTGTGGCGAAGTCGTGCTGTCGGAAATGGCGTCTGGACGTTGAGCACTCACTTGGGCATGAGCCAGACTGGCCAGTGGCAAGACTCCCAATAATAGCCAGCGGGAATGAGTGAGTTTACGCTTCATTGTCATGGCCCCCCTTTTTAATTCTGTAAATGACGGCGCACTAGCGCCAGTCTTGTGTCTTTCGGTATGCTGGACTAGCCGATCACCAACCCGTGGAGAACGTGTCATGCATGTGTTTTACCTTAGCAAGCAAGATATTGATAATTTGTTGCCCTTAGTGCAAGCGGCGTTACACGCTGATCGCACCGGACAAGTTGGTTTCACGGACGAAGAACTGGCCTTGCGCGCTGCCCTGGAGGCGATGCAGGACCCCAAGCTGTCCGAGCTGCTGGCCGGTGCCCGTGTCGAACCGGGCCGCATAGCCGTTGGCTTGGCTGAAGAAGATTACCGGGAAAACCTGCTGGCTCTGGAAACCCGTGACAGCGCTTATGTCATTGACCAGCTTATGGATAGCTATGCAGGATTGCCGGGTTTTTTTGATTGCCTGGAGTTTTGATTGCCTGGAGTTTTGAATGGCCGAGTTGAACTGATATGTAAAAACGGCCCATGTAGGGCCGTTTTTTGATTTAGCATGAAGCGGTGTTTTTAGAAACCGACAGTGAGCTGAGCCCAGTAGCGGCGGCCATCATACACAGCATCAAAGGTTTCATCCGTGACGCGCTTGTCAAAGATGTTGTAGACACCAAAGCCAACTGTAGTAGTTTTGTTGAACTTGTAGTTCAAGCCGGCATCCAGGAAGGTGAAGGATGGTGTCCCTTGCGCCATGCTGGTACGACTCAGATAGTCCGAAGTCTTGCCGCGGTAGTTCACACGTGTCCACAAGCCCAGCCGCTCGTTGGCATCCCAGTCCAGCGTGGCATTAAACATATGTTTGGGCATCTTGTTCAAAGGCTGACCGGAGAAGTCTCCGCTCTTTTGCTTGGAGTAAGTGTAGGTATAGTTGGCGGCCAGACGCAGATCATCGGTAATCGACCAGGTTGTGGATGCTTCCACACCGCGCATGATGGCCTTGTCTACGTTGACACGGTCACTGATGAATTTGTAGCCTTGATCGCCTGGGAAAACGTGGCAGTTAGGCAGGCCATCCGGATCTGTGCAACGGCGTGTCTCAGAGATCTTGTCTTTGAAGTTGGTATTAAAGAAGGTCAGGCTGTTGACCATACCGTTCTGGTTATCCCAAACAACGCCCAGTTCCTGGCTCAGGCTCTTTTCAGGCTTCAGGTTCGGGTTACCAACAATCACGGCAGGTACGCCACCGCCACCACCCGTGATCTGCCCCCAGTCCGCCACGGCTGAGCGCAGGGAAGGGGCCTTGAAGCCGGAGGACACTCCGCCTTTCAGGGTCAACTGCTCGGTCGCATGCCATACACCGTACAGGCGTGGGGTCCAGTGATTGCCGTAGTTCTCATCGTGAGTCATGCGCACGCCTCCGGTCAAAGCAAAGTTGTCGGTCATGCTCCATTCATCTTCAGCAAAGACGGACCATTGCTCGCGGCTCAGGCGGCTGACATCAGGTTTGTATTGATTGTTCGTGTCACGCAGTTGCTCGTGTAGATATTGAAATCCCGAGGTCAGCATATGGTTGCCCAAAGGCAGGCTCCATTGCGTATTGAACTCGGTATTTTTCAGGAACATGCTGCGGCCGGGGTTATCAATCTCTTCACGTTGCACGTAGGTGTTGGAGACAGCTTGTCCCCAGCGACCGTTATGGCCTACGGAGAACACATTGCGAGAGTACTTGCTGGTAGAGATCTCGTTGGGCGTGCATTTGCCGTTCTTGCCGCAGGTCTCAGCTGCCATGCTTTTGCCGGGCGTAGACGTACGCTCTTGCAAGGTACGGGAGAACTCGGCAGTAAAGTCGTGGTTGGCCGAAGGGGTCAAGGTCAGCTTGACGGTACCCGAGGAGGTGTTCTGCTTGTTGAAACCGTTAAGAATTTCGTCTTCGTTGCGACGGGATTCCTGACCATAAATTTGCAGGCCCAACATGTCTTGCTTGATGGGGCCTGCCAGGTAGAAATTGCCTTGATAAATATTGCCGGACTTGGAGTCCTCCTGGACGGTGCCTTCTGTACGCAGCGAGCCGGTCCATTCCTGGTGGACTTTGCGGGTAATGATATTGATCACACCACCCATGGCTTCCGAGCCATACAAGGACGACATGGGGCCGCGGATGACTTCAATACGTTCGATTGCCTGCATGGGTGGCAACCAGCCTTGCTCGATACCGGCACCGTCGCTATTGGGACGTGTCTCACGCGAGTTTTGTCGTTTGCCGTCAACCAGAATCAGGGTGTAGGCCGATGCCATGCCACGGATACTGATATCGCTGCCGCTGGCTCCCCCGGTGATGACAACGCCGGGCACATCGCGCAGTGCGTCAGTCACATCGCGATAGGCCTTCTTTTCCAGTTCGGCACGTGGCACTACGCTGATGGACGCAGGGGCATCTTGAACCGCTTGCTCAAAGCCAGAAGCCGTAACCACGATATTGTCGAGCTGGTTAACGCTTTGTTGAGCCAAGGCACAGGAGAGGGGGGCAAGGGAGCCGGTCAGGAGGATTACGGCGCGGGCAGCAGGGGAAAGAGGAAACAAGGGGGACATGAAAATCAGGTAAGGAACAATAATGAGAACAGTTATTATTATTTAAACGCTGTGTTTCTCAAATCAAGAGAGCTCTTTTTCATGTATCTGTAGGTCTTCTGCCACAACTTGTCACTTGGCTTGACGCGCTGCCCTAATCCTGTTTTTGTTACACCCGTGTCCAATGTATCGGCTGTGAAAGCAGTCGGTTTTTTTGTTTCATTGATTGGGCGGCTAGCCGTCTCTGGAGAGAAAGATGTTGCTAAAAAAATGTCGTCGTACTTTGCTGGCATGTGCAGTTGGGCTGGCTTTGGTGCCTGCGGCCTCTCAGGCGTGTACCCGAGCTGTTTTTCTGGGTGATAACGGACAGGTGATTACCGGTCGCTCCATGGACTGGAAGCTGGATGTCGGCACCAACCTCTGGATTTTTCCTCGCGGTGAAAAACGCACTGGCGAAGCTGGCCCCTCGTCCATTGAGTGGACTTCGAAATACGGCAGCGTGATTGCGTCGGGTTATGACCTGGCCTCCACGGACGGTGCAAATGAAAAGGGACTGAACGTCAACTTGCTATGGTTGGTGGAGTCGCAATACCCCACACCTCAAAAGGGCGACAAAACCTTGAGTATGTCCTTGTGGGGGCAGTATGTTCTGGATAACTTCGCCACGGTGGCTGAAGCGGTGGCTGCCTTGGAAAAGAATCCCTTCGTGGTCATCAGCGACAAAGTCCCCAACGAAGAGCGTTTGGCAACCTTGCACCTGTCCATGTCGGACTCGTCTGGTGACAGCGCCATTATTGAGTACATCGACGGCAAGCAGCATATTCACCATAGCCGCAAGTATCAGGTGCTGACGAACTCACCGACTTTCGATCAGCAACTGGCAATCCGGGATTATTGGCAATCTGTGGGAGGCATGAACATGTTGCCGGGCACCAGCCGTGCCGCTGATCGTTTTGCCCGTGCTTCTTTTTATATTGATGCCGTGCCTCGCAACCTTAGCGATGACAAGGCCGTAGCCAGCGTACTGAGCGTGATGCGCAATGCCTCCACACCTTACGGCATGACCGTACCTGACCAGCCTAACAACTCTTCGACTCGCTGGCGTACAGTGTTCGATCACCAGCGCAGCCTGTATTACTTTGACTCGGTACTGTCGCCCGGTGCGTTCTGGGTCGATATGAGAAAGGTCGATTTCTCGGCCGAGACCGGCAAGGTCATGAAGCTGGATCTGGGTCCCGAGCAAAGCACGGTGTATATGGGTGAAGCGCTGGAGCACTTCAAACCTGCCAAGCCCTTCCAGTTCTTGCCCGCGAAAGTACCTGCCATCTAAGTTGCCTGGTGGTTCAGGCCGCTTCAGGGTAGCTTGAGCCCAGGCTGAATACCCGGGGCATAGCCGACAGCGATCACATGATGTTCATGTTCAGCTGTTATGCTATGCCCCGTCTTTATTTGTTGAAGTAGCTGTTTCATGACCTATGTAGTGACGGAAGCCTGTATCCAGTGCAAGTACACCGATTGTGTGACGGTGTGCCCCATGGATTGTTTTTTTGAAGGCCCGAATTTCCTGGTCATTCATCCTGACGAGTGCATTGATTGCTCCATCTGCGTGGCCGAGTGTCCGGTGGGGGCGATTGTCAGTGATCAGGATGTGACGCCCGAGCAGCAGGTCTATGTGGAACTGAACCGGACCTTGAGCGAGGACCCGGCCTGGAAGCGTATCAGTCAACAAAAAGCGCCCTTGCCGGATCATGAGTACTGGGCGACTCAGAACGACAAGCTGGCGCTGTTGAAGAAAGATTAATGGGCTTTCTGATGGCTGTTGTTGCGTTGGAAGTACCAGACCGCCAAGGCCGCAATCACCAGCAAAGCCGTACAACTGGCCAGTACAGCGACATAGCCTTTATCAAAAGAGTCGCGGGCCAGTTCACTTAAGGTCAGAGCCAGATTCTGTGGCATGGTTTCTGCCATCAACAAGGCTTGATCCAGGCTGTCGTAGGCCAGGGCGCGGTCACTTAATTCCTGTGGCAAGATCAGGCTGGCGCTATATACGAAGGACAGCAGGCTACCCATAATGGTCACGCCCAGCGCACCACCCAGTTCATAAGACATTTCCTCGACCGAGGCCACCATGCCAGCGCGTGAAGGTGGCACGCTTTGCATGATAGTGCTGGAAGCCGCCGTCATGGCCGCACCGATACCCAGGCCCAGCATGACCAGGCTGATCACTTGTAGAGGCTGTGCACTGTTATGCCACAGCAGATAAGCGGCCATGCCTGCTCCCGCCAGGCTCAGGGCGCCAATCAGCAGTCGCTTGCTGCCGATGACGACCAGCAGGCGCCCGGCCAAGGGACCGGCTATAAAGGCTGCCAGTGGCAAAGGAATAATGGCCAGGCCCGCTTCCAATGGTGAGAAACCCAGTACCAATTGCAGGCGTTGGCTGAAAACCAGTTCCATGCCGATCAAGGCCGCTGAGGCCGTCACGGCAGAGAGTACGGCGGTGCTTAGCGTGGCGTCCTTGAACAGGGCAAAGTCCAGCAAAGGGAAAGGGCTGCGGTTTTGTTGACGGACAAACCAGCTCAGAAACAAGATGCCGATCAGCAGGGCGGCAGCGGTCAAACCCCAATCCGTATGCAGCTTGCCCATTTCCTTGATAGCCAGGGTGCTGGCTACCAGGCCCACCATGATCAGCAAGGAGCCTTTGATATCCCAGGGGCGCGATGCATCTGGCGTGGAGCGGGGCACCAGAATCCAGCCCATAGGCAGTGCGATCAGCACGATGGGCACGTTGATCAGAAAGACTGACCCCCACCAGAAATGTTCCAGCAGGAATCCGCCCAGAACCGGACCAAAGGCGGCACCACCGGAGGCGATAGAAGACCAGACACCGAAGGCCACCGCACGTTCGCGCTCATCATGAAAGGTGATGCGTATCAGCGATAAAGTGGCGGGCATCATCATGGCCGCTGCCACACCTAAAAAGGCGCGTGCGGCGATCAAGGCCGTTGGGTTCGGAGAGTAAGCGGCTGCGACTGAAGCCAGACCAAACATGGCCAGACCCGACAGGAACAGGCGCTTGTGACCCAGGCGGTCACCCAGGGTGCCCATGCCCAGCAGCAGTCCGGAGACGACCAGAGCGTAGCTGTTGATGATCCACAGCTTGTCCGAGGCCGAGGCCTGCAGATCATGGGTCAGGCGTGGCAGGGCGGTGTAGAGCACCGTCATGTCCACCACAATCAGTAGAAGAGCTGCCGACACAATTGCCAGGATCAACCAGCGACGGCTTGGGGATAGGGGAGCAGTGTGGGCTTGATGGGTAATCGAGCTGTGCAGCATAAAAGACCAGAGGGGTAGGAAAGCAAGTATGATCTATCAATATTATCAACAGTCAAAGTTGATTAGCATCTATAAAATAGATAAATGGATTGGACACTAGAACGTATTCGACATTTTGTCGCTGTGGCAGAAACTGGCTCCATGACTCAGGCCGCGAAAGAGTTGGGCAAGGTGCAGTCAGCCGTCAGCACCTCGATTTCCCTGCTGGAAGCGGATCTGAATCTGGAGCTGTTTGATCGTTCACGACGAACGTTAAGCCTGACGGTGCCGGGCGAAATCATGCTGCTGGAAGCCAAGGCTCTGTTGCGTCAGGTAGATGTGTTGAATCGTCGGGCCCTGGATTTCTCGCAAGGGCAACCGACTAGACTGGAAATTGCTCTGGATGAAGCCTTGCCTCAAGAGCCCTTGCGGCTGCTGCTCAAGGAGCTGGCTGAACGCTGGCCTGCGCTGGAGTTGACGGTCTGGAACGGAACCGCTTCCGAGGTGATGGACTATGTGCAGGAAGGCCGCTCGGATATGGCTTTTCAGTTTGATCGTGGAGCTGATGCCACGTCATTTGCGCAAAGCTATATTGGCGCTGTGCCCCAAGCAATTTGTGTGGCGCGTACGCACCAGCTTGCCAGTCAGCATCAGGTCAGCCGTAAAGAGCTGACGGCACATCGACAATTGCTGATTCATATCGAAGGGACAGAGCAGACGGTTGTCAGCCCCAGTGTGTGGCGCTCAGACAGCTTTTATGTCATTGCCGATATGGTGGCCGATAGTCTGGGCTGGGCGATTTTGCCGCTGAACATTGCGGAGTATGAAAACTTGCGCAACAAGTTGGCGCAGTTGCATTGCCGGGAGATGGTTTTGCCACCCTTGCCAGTGCGGATGCTGTGGCGACAGGGGCAAACTTTGCCCCCTGCGGCAGTGTGGATGCAGCAGCGCCTGTCGGAGCTGCTGCCTTAAGCCTGTTTAGCAGGCCAGCGGGGAAGGGCGGGATAGCTGACCGTTGGCCCAGCGTTGTACGCCTTCCCAGATATCAGAGGCGTGATGCACGGTCATATCGGCTTGCCAAGTGCTCAGGCTGTCGTCCTGAGCGCAGTAGCCGTAGGCGGCAATCATGGTAGCCATGCCCGCCGCCTGACCTGCCTGGATGTCGCGCAGATCATCACCTACGTACAGGCAGTCTTTGGGATCAAAGCCCGTTTTCTCAGCGGCATACAGCAAGGGGGCGGGATGAGGCTTGGTGTGCTGG
Source organism: Alcaligenes sp. 13f (assembly GCF_020496585.1). Lineage (NCBI taxonomy): Bacteria > Pseudomonadati > Pseudomonadota > Betaproteobacteria > Burkholderiales > Alcaligenaceae > Alcaligenes > Alcaligenes sp. 13f. Next base: position 38,740 of record NZ_JAHKKC010000016.1, on the reverse strand, counting down.
GTGGTATCGCCACCGACGGTGACTGCGCAACCCGCTTCCAGTCCTAAATGACGGATCAGGGGCAGGGCCAGGTATTCCAGCTTGTTGGTGACGATGCCCCAGGTGTAGCCGGCCTGCTCTAACTGTTTCAGCATGGGGGCTACGCCCTCAAACAGATAGGTCAGCTCCGTCATGTGATCGTTGTAGTCCTGCAGGAATTGCGCTCGCAATTGTGCGTAGTTGGGGTGATCGGTATTGATATCCAGCGCTACCTTGAGCAGCCCCCGTGCACCGTGCGAGGCATAGGGACGTAGCGCTTCGTAGGGCAAATCAGGCAGGCCATGTTCATTGCGCATGCGATTGGCCGTAGCAGCCAGATCCGGAGCAGAGTCGGCCAAGGTGCCGTCAAAATCGAATAGAACCAGTTTATTCATGAGGGCTTAGCTTTGGCGGCGGCTGGCCAGCAGGTAGTTGACGGAGGTGTCGCCAGACAGGCGATAGTGCTCGGTAATCGGGTTGTATTCCAGACCTTTCAATGCCAGGGCATCCAGACCACTGCGGTGGGCCGAGGAAATCAGCTCGCTGGGTTTGATGAAGCCCTCATAGCTGTGCGTGCCCTTGGGAATCAGGCGCAAGAGGTACTCGGCACCCACAATGGCAAACAAGAAAGATTTGGGATTGCGATTCAGGGTCGAGAAAAAGACCCAGCCACCGGGTTTGACCAGTTTGGCGCAGGCCGCAATGATGGAGCCCGGATCGGGGACATGTTCCAGCATTTCCATGCAAGTGACAACGTCAAAACGACCAGGGTGCTGATCAGCCATGTCTTCGGCGCTGATCATCTCGTATTTGACGGGTACGCCCGATTCCAGACTGTGCAAACGGGCAATCTTCAAGGAGCGCTCGGCCAGATCAATGCCGGTGACGTCGGCGCCGGACTGAGCCAGGCTTTCCGACAAGATTCCGCCACCACAACCGACGTCTAATACCTGCTTGCCCGCCAGGGAGCCGGTGTAGGACAGAATCCAGTCCAGACGCAAAGGGTTGATGGCGTGCAGCGGTTTGAACTCGCTGTCAGGGTCCCACCAGCGGGATGCCAGTGCACTGAATTTATCGATCTCTGCGGGATCGACATTGACGTTAGTGACGGTGGAAGCGGTCATGGCTCATCCAAAAAAATTAAGGCCCCGCAAAAGCGGAGCCTTAATTGTAGCCTTAGCTACAGAAATACGTGATGCAGCAAGAATTACTTGCGGTTGCCCACGATTTCGATTTCTACGCGACGGTTTTGAGCACGGCCTTCGCGGGTCTTGTTGGACGCCACTGGCTGAGCTTCGCCCTTGCCTTCGGTGTAGATACGGTCTGCAGGTACGCCCTTGTTGACCAAGTATGCTTTAACAGCATTGGCGCGACGCTCGGACAGCTTCTGGTTGTAAGCTTCAGCGCCGATCGAGTCAGTGTGACCGGTAGCGATCAGAGTTTCCAGATCGATGGACTGAACGGTGTCAGCCACTTGATCCAGAACCTGGCGGCCTTCTGGCTTGATGGTGGATTTGTCGAAGTCGAAGAACGTGTCAGCGTTCAGAGTCACTTTGGTGACAGTAGGAGCGACGACAGGAGCTTCGGGGGCTTGGGCAACGGGCACACCGTCACAACCTGGAATACCTGTAGCAGGTGTCCAGAAGTTGTTGCGCCAGCACAGTTCGTTGGTGCCGTTTTTCCAAACGTCGCCGAACGGATTGCGCCAGTTGTTAACTTCGCCGGACTCTTGTGCGGAAACTGCACTAGTGGCCGATGCGGCGGCAATGGCGAGTACAAGTGCGATTTTGGAGGGTTTGTTCATATTTCTCCTCGTTGAGCTGATGCTGTTAAGTGACCGCAGCGAACCCCTGCCGCTGATTAACGGAACCAGTATAGCAATCCTTTGAACGGAACAAAGACTTGCTTGCGCTGGGTTTCATGCGTGTTAGGTCGAATCTTAAGACATTTCGGCCACATGCGTGAGGGGGACGGGGAACGATTCGTGAAGATGCGTGGAATTAGCCTTGTTCTTTCCTTTTATTGTTGGTTTTAGGCAACAGGGAAAGGGTGGGGCCGCTTCTTCAATCCATCATCGATACGATTAGTGGACGATGGATTTTTGGCGAATCGACCGTTTCAATCACATATCGCCCGCCTTCTCGCCTCGCTACGCTGCGTCCCTCTATGTGAAAGTGCTAGAATTTCCTCTTGTCCGTTTACGGCTGGCTTACTGCTTAACCCATATCTATAAAGAATTGACCTATGGATTCCTTTGCCAAGGAGACGCTTCCCGTTTCGCTTGAAGAGGAGATGCGCCGCAGCTACCTCGATTACGCCATGAGCGTGATTGTGGGCCGTGCTCTTCCCGACGTGCGAGATGGTTTGAAGCCCGTGCATCGCCGTGTTCTGTTCGCCATGCATGAACTCAATAACGACTGGAATCGTGCCTATAAGAAGTCGGCTCGTATCGTCGGTGATGTGATCGGTAAGTACCACCCTCATGGTGACTCTGCCGTCTATGACACTATCGTGCGTCTGGCGCAGGACTTTTCCATGCGCTACACCCTGGTCGACGGACAAGGTAACTTTGGTTCCATCGACGGGGATAACGCCGCGGCCATGCGTTACACCGAAATCCGTCTGGCCAAGATCGCCCACGAACTGCTGGCCGATATCGACCAGGAAACCGTGGATTTCGTGCCTAACTATGATGGCAGCGAAAAAGAACCGGCCCTGTTGCCTTCGCGTCTGCCCAACCTGCTGGTCAACGGCAGCTCGGGTATTGCCGTGGGTATGGCTACCAATATTCCGCCGCATAACCTGGCTGAAGTGGTCAACGGCTGTCTGTACTGCCTGAGCCACCCCGAGTGCACGGTTGATGAGCTGATCGAATACATCCCGGCCCCCGACTTCCCGACCGGCGCCATTATTTATGGCATGTCCGGTGTGCGCGAAGGCTATCGCACGGGTCGTGGCCGCGTCATCATGCGTGCCAGTACACACTTTGAAGACATGGAAAAGGGCAACCGTCAGGCCATCGTGGTCGACGCCATTCCTTACCAGGTTAACAAGAAGTCGCTGCAGGAACGCATTGCCGAGCTGGTCAACGAAAAACGCATCGAGGGTATCTCCGATATCCGCGACGAGTCCGACAAGGACGGTATGCGTTTGGTCATTGAACTGAAGCGCGGCGAAGTGCCGGAAGTTGTGCTGAACAACCTCTACAAGAATACACAGTTGCAAGAAACCTTCGGGATGAACATGGTGGCACTGGTCGATGGCCAGCCCCGTCTGCTCAACCTGAAACAGTTGGTGGATTACTTCCTGAGCCACCGCCGCGAAGTGGTTACTCGCCGTACCGTATTCCAGTTGCGCAAAGCGCGCGAGCGCGGTCATGTGCTGGAAGGTCTGGCTGTGGCCCTGGCCAATATTGATGAGTTCATCGAAATCATCAAAGCGGCTCCAACGCCACCGGTTGCCCGTGTCGAGCTGATGGCTCGGTCCTGGGATTCTGGTCTGGTGCGCGAGATGCTGGCCCGTGCCGACACCAGCGCCATTGTCGGCGGCCGTCAGGCTTACCGTCCGGATGATTTGGGTGCTGAATTTGGCATGAACACAGACGGTCTGTACCGTCTGAGCGAAGTGCAGGCCCAGGAAATTCTGAACATGCGCTTGCAGCGCCTGACTGGCCTGGAGCAGGACAAGATTGTTCAGGAGTACCGTGAGGTCATGGACAAGATTGCTGATTTGCTGGATATCCTGTCCAACCCGGCCCGTGTGTCCGCCATTATTGGTGACGAGCTGATCGCCGTGCGCGACGAGTTCTCGGCCACTGGCAAGGACGTTCGTCGCTCGCAGATCGAGCACAACGCCACCGAGCTGGATACCGAAGACTTGATCACCCCTATGGATATGGTGGTGACGCTCTCGCATACCGGCTATATCAAGAGCCAGCCGCTGTCCGAATACCGAGCCCAGCGTCGTGGTGGCCGTGGCAAACAAGCCACCGCCATGAAAGAGGACGACTGGATCGACAAGCTGTTCATCGCTAATACCCACGATTACCTGCTGTGCTTCTCCAACCGTGGCCGTGTGTACTGGCTCAAGGTCTGGGAAGTGCCACAAGGTTCGCGCAACTCGCGTGGCCGTCCTATCGTCAATATGTTCCCTCTGGAAGATGGCGAGAAGATCAACGTGGTGCTGTCCGTCAAGGAATTCAGCGAAGATCAGTTCGTGTTCATGGCGACCTCGCGCGGTACGGTCAAGAAGACCCCGCTGTCCGACTTCTCCAACCCCCGCAAGGCCGGCATTATTGCTGTGGGCCTGGACGAGGGCGACTACCTGATCGGCGCTCAGCTGACCGACGGTGTGCACGACGTCATGTTGTTCTCGGATGCCGGCAAGGCTGTGCGCTTTGATGAGGGTGATGTGCGCCCAATGGGCCGTGCAGCCCGTGGTGTGCGCGGCATGACGCTGGAAGAGGGTCAGTCCGTGATTGCCTTGCTGGTGGCCGAAGACGAAACCCAATCCGTGCTGACCGCCACCGAGAACGGTTTCGGCAAGCGTACCCCGATTGGCGAATACACGCGTCACGGTCGTGGCACCAAGGGCATGATTGCCATCCAGACCTCGGCCCGTAACGGCAAGGTCGTGGGTGCGGTGCTGGTTCGTGAAACCGACGAGATCATGCTGATCACCAACGCCGGTGTGCTGGTACGCACTCGCGTGGCTGAAATCCGCGAAATGGGTCGTGCGACTCAAGGTGTGACCTTGATCAGCGTGGACGATGACAGCGAGCTGTCTGGTGTGTACCGCGTGGTGGAGACCGATGACGAGGTCGACGCCGAGCTGGCCGAAGAGGGTCAGGCGCCAGAAGGTCAGGAGCAGGATAATCAACTTGATTCCGCCCAAGACCAGGCGGACCCTTCCGGCGAGGAAAACGAGTAATGCGTGTATGGAATTTTTCGGCAGGCCCGTCAATGCTGCCGTTGGAAGTGCTGGAGCAAGCCGCTGCTGAAATGACAGATTGGCATGGCACCGGCATGTCCATCATGGAAATGAGCCACCGTAGCAAGGACTATATGGGTGTGCGTGACGAGGCAGAAGCCGATTTGCGCAGCTTGTTGTCCGTGCCCGATGATTTCGCGGTGCTGTTTGTTCAGGGTGGGGCACAAGGCCAGAATGGCCTTTTGCCCTTGAACCTGATTCAACGCAATGGCAGTGGCAAGGCCGACTACGTGCTTTCGGGCAGTTGGTCGGTCAAGTCCTGCGAAGAGGCTCAGCGTTACGGTGATATTCACGTTGCCGGTACCAGTGGTCAGGCATGGCAGGATCAGGGCAAGGAGTGGGCGCCCTGGACCTGGTTCCCCGAGCCTTCCCAATGGGATGTGCGCCCGGATGCGGCTTACTTGCACGTTTGTACCAATGAAACCATTGGTGGCGTGGAGTTCAATGATATTCCCAAGCTGGATGTCCCCGTCGTTGCTGACGTGTCGTCCAACATTCTGTCCTGCCCGATCGATTTCTCGCGCGTGTCGGTTGCTTACGCCGGTGCCCAGAAAAATGCCGGCATGTCCGGTATTGCCTTGATGATGATACGCAAGGACTTGCTGGGCCATGCCATGGATCTGTGCCCGTCGGCGTTCAACTACGCCAACATTGAAAAGCAGCAGTCCATGTTCAACACGCCGCCTACGTACTCGATCTACATGGCCGGGCTGATGTTCAAGTGGCTGGAGCGCCAGGGTGGTGTGGCTGCCATGCAGGCACGCAATGCGGCCAAGTCCGAGGCCTTGTACGGCTTTCTGGATGCGTCCGAGTTCTACAACAACACCGTGCATCCGGCGTATCGCTCGCGTATGAACGTTCCGTTCCTGTTGCGTGATCAGTCCCTGGATTCCCTGTTCCTGGAACAGGCTACGGCTGCAGGCCTGACTTCCCTGAAAGGACACAAGAGCGTGGGCGGTATGCGCGCTTCAATCTATAACGCCATGCCGCTGGAGGGTGTGCAGGCACTTATCGATTTCATGACTGAATTTGAACGACGGAATGGCTAATACCTTAACTGAGCGCCTGCTCCCTTGGCGCAATCGTATTGATGAGCTGGATCGCCAGATCCTGGAGTTGCTCAACGAGCGTGCTCGTGCGGCTTTGGAAGTAGGCAAGATCAAGCAGGACTTCAATACAGAGGAAGTCATCCTCAAGCCCGAACGCGAGGCACGTATTGTGCGTCGCTTGCAGTCTGAAAATGATGGCCCGTTCACACCGGCAGCAGTCGAAGCGGTGTGGGGGCAGATTATTTCTGCCTGTCGCGGTCTGGAAAGCGTATTGCGCGTGGCTTATCTGGGCCCGCAGGGCTCTTTTTCCGAGCAGGCCGCCTACGAGCATTTCGGCCATGCTTTGGATGGCCTGCAATGTGACTCCTTCGACGAGGTTTTCCGCAGCGTCGAAGTGGGTCAGGCTGAAGTCGGCATGGTGCCCGTCGAGAACTCGACCGAAGGTGCTGTGAACCGCACGCTGGATTTGCTGCTGAACTCGCCCTTGCGTGTCTTGGGCGAGCGCTCGATTCGTGTACATCACAATCTGCTCACCCAAACTGGCACGATGGAAGGCGTCACCCGTGTGATGGCCCATCCTCAGGCTTTGGCGCAGTGCCAGAACTGGCTGCAAAAGCATTACCCACAGCTTTTGCGTGAGGCCGCCTCCAGCAACGCTGAAGCAGCACGCATTGCGTCGTCCGATCCTACGGTTGCAGCGATTGCGGGCAATACGGCTGTTACCGCCTGGAATCTGGGCGTGGTAGAAGCCGGTATTCAGGACGATCCGCACAATCGCACCCGTTTCCTGGCCATTGGCAATATCGAGTCCCTGCCTAGCGGCAACGACAAGACCAGCATCATTCTGGCGGTGCCCAACCGGGCTGGCGCTGTCTATGACATGCTGTCTCCTTTGGCAGTGCATGGTGTGTCCATGACGCGCCTGGAGTCGCGTCCTGCGCGGACAGGGCAGTGGGAATATTATTTCTACGTAGACCTGATCGGTCATCGTGACGAGCCAGCCATGGCCGCCGCTTTGGCAGAGCTGAAGAAACAAGTCGCCTTTTTCAAGATTCTGGGTTCTTACCCCGTAAACGACTTTTAATCATCAGCAACAAGAAAGGCCTGGGGGGGCGTCCCCCTCAAGGCCTTATTGTCTGTGTGGGACATGCCTGTTCAGGACGTGCCTGTTCAGGACATGCCTGTTCAGGACATGCCTTGTCAGGACGAGTGGCTCGCACAGGATCTGCTTGTTTCGGTCTGTCTTGCGCAGTTGCTTGGTGCGCTGTGTCATCAAGAACTGGCTAGACAAAATAGAGGCTTTGCGCGTTGCTTTAATCCTTTGATGGGGTTTACACAGCAGTCTGGCAAAGTCTGCATCAATATCCCGGTTTTGCTCGTGCTATTTCACGCAATACGCGCAGCATGGACGGCCTGAGAGGGAACGGAATTAATCATGATAGCGTCATCAGAAACTATGGCGCCGCCGCCCTTGGTTCCGGTGCTGGCGATCGTCGGAGTCGGTTTGATTGGCGGCTCTTTGGCTCTGGCGCTCAAGCGCTCCGGGGCGGTAGGAAAAGTGCTGGGCGTAGGTCGGCAGCTGAAAAGCTTGCGACGTGCCCAAGAACTGGGCCTGATCGACGAGGTCGCCACGCTTGAGCAAGCCGCGCAGCAAGCGGACCTGATTGTGTTGGCTACGCCTATCGGGGCCATGGCCTCGGTATTGAAAACCTTGCGACCCCATCTGCGTGACGACACCTTGATCAGCGACGCAGGTAGCACCAAGGTCGATGTGGTCAGTGTGGCGCGTGATGCGCTGGGTGATCGTATCAGCCAGTTTGTTCCCGGCCACCCCATCGCCGGTGCGGAGACCGTAGGTCCCGAAGCGGCGCGTGCTGATCTGTATGACGGTCGCAACGTCATCTTGACCCCCCTGGAAGAAAACAGTGCCAGCGCACGCGAGCGTTTGATTGCCGTGTGGGAGGCTTGCGGGGCGCGTGTCATGTTGATGGACCCGGCCACGCATGACGAAGTGCTGGCATCGGTCAGTCATGTGCCGCACTTTTTATCCTCGGTTTTTATGTGGCAGGTGGCCTCCAGTGCCAACTCGGATCAGCGCTTTGCCTTGGCAGGAACTGGCTTTCGGGACTTCACCCGCATTGCAGCCGGATCAGCCGAAGTGTGGCGCGATATTTTCCTGAGCAACCGCGAGGCTGTCTTGGGTCAATTGCAGGAAGTACGTCAGGCCCTGGATCAGGCCGAACAGGCTTTGCAGGACCAGGATGGTCAGGCTTTATACGAATTTTTAGAGCGTGCTGCCTTGGCGCGCCGTTTTTGGGCAAGTAGGAGTGGTTTGCAATGAGCCAAAGCGACAGTCTTGTTTTGAACCCCGTCAGCCGCGCTAGCGGACAACTGCAATTGCCAGGGTCCAAGAGCATTTCCAATCGAGCCCTGTTGTTGGCCGCCTTGGCTCAAGGGCAAACACGCCTGGAAGGCTTGCTGCATTCGGACGATACCCGCGTCATGATGGCCGCTCTGCAGCAAATGGGCGTGGCTGTGCAGGACCTGGGGCAGGGCACGGTAGTGATCGACGGTGGGGCTCCTTTTGCGCATCGCGATGCGGATCTGTTTTTGGGTAATGCCGGTACGGCTTTCCGCTCCTTGACCGCTGCTTTGGGCTTGATGGGTGGTCGCTTCAACCTTAGCGGTATTGCCCGCATGCACGAGCGCCCCATTGGGGATCTGGTGGATGCGCTGCGCAGCCTGGGAGCTGAGGTGCAATATCTGGGGGCAGAGGGCTATCCTCCCTTGGCGATTGGTGAGTTGGTACAGGCTGATCAGCGTCGTGTGTCGGTGAAAGGCTCGGTATCCAGCCAGTTCCTGACAGCCTTGTTGATGGCCGCTCCCTTGTTGACTGCTCGTACGGGCCAGCCTTTGCGTATCGAGGTGGAAGGGGAGTTGATCTCTCAGCCTTATATTGAAATCACGCTGGCCATGATGGCGCGTTTCGGTGTGCAGGTGGAGCGCGACGGCTGGAGCAGCTTTACTGTCCCCGCCGATGCGGCTTATGTCAGCCCCGGCTTGTACGTAGTGGAGGGCGATGCTTCGTCCGCTTCGTATTTCATTGCTTTGGGAGCTATTGGCGGTGGCCCGCTACGTATTCAGGGCGTGGGTACAGAAAGTCTGCAAGGCGATATTCAGTTTGCGGATGTGGCCCAAGCCATGGGTGCTCATATCGAGCGTCATGCCAATGAACTGATCGTTTCTGGTCAGTGCGTAGCCAAGGGCGACAAGCTCAAGGCCTTTGATCTGGATTTCAACCATATTCCTGACGCCGCCATGACGGCAGCCGCCATGGCCATGTTTGCTGATGGTCCTTGCACCTTGCGCAATATCGCCAGTTGGCGCGTGAAGGAGACAGACCGTATTGATGCCATGCAGGCTGAATTGCGCAAGCTGGGGGCAACAGTAGAATCCGGGCCGGACTGGCTGACTGTGCATCCTATTGCCGCCGATCAATGGCGTTCGGCCAGCATCGAAACGTATGATGACCACCGCATTGCCATGTGTTTTTCACTGGCCAGCTTTGGCCCGGTGCCGGTCACCATTCTGGATCCCGGCTGTGTCAGCAAGACGTTCCCCGAGTATTTTTCTGTTTTTGAACAATTGGTGCAGGCATGACAGAGCTGAGCATTCCCGTCATAACCATTGATGGCCCTACCGCTTCCGGTAAAGGGACGATTGCTTCCCTGGTCGCGCAGCGGCTGGGCTGGCATACGCTGGACAGCGGTGCCTTGTATCGCCTGACCGCCTTGTCCTGCCTGCGTCGCGGCGTGGATGTCCAGGACGAGGCCCAGGTCCAGCATGCGGCCCAGAGCCTGAACGTGCAGTTTGACTACCCCCATATCTACATGGATGGCGATGACGTCAGCGACGCTATTCGTCAGGAAGAGGTAGGAAATCTGGCCTCTCAGGTGGCGGCCTTGCCTCTGGTGCGTGAGGCACTTTTGCAACGGCAGCGGGATTTTCGCGTTGCCCCCGGTTTGGTGGGCGATGGGCGCGATATGGGCACAGTTGTGTTCCCGGACGCACCTTTAAAGATATTTTTGCTGGCAGATGCGGAGGTGCGGGCCCAAAGACGCTGTAAACAGTTGAGCGAAAAGGGTATTTCTGCTAATCTTACGAGTCTTTTGGCGGACTTGCGTGCGCGCGACGAACGTGATCGTTCTCGAACTCATGCTCCGCTTGTGCCTGCGCCGGGTGCCCACATTGTGGATTCTTCCCAGCTCAGCATCCAGGAAGTTGTAAATAAGGTGCTCGACCTTTGGTCGGGCATTGCGGTCCCGACAGCCTAATCCCGTGCTGATCGGGCTTTGTTCACTCCACCGGGTTCTGCCTGGTGTGTTTTTTATGGCCATTTTGGCTAACGGATTGATTTAATGTCCACTAACCTTCACACAGACGCAACGGGCGGCGAAAGCTTTGCCGATTTGTTTGCAGAAAGCATTAAAAACCAAGACCTGAAAAGCGGCGAAGTTATCTCCGCCGAGGTTCTGCGTATTGACCACAACTACGTTCTGGTCAATGCTGGCCTGAAGTCCGAAGCACTGATCCCTCTGGAAGAGTTCCTGAACGATCAGGGCGAACTGGAAGTTCAAGCTGGTGACTTTGTTTCCGTGGCAATCGACGCCTTCGAAAACGGCTACGGTGACACCATTCTGTCCCGCGACCGCGCCAAGCGTCTGTCGGCCTGGTTGTCCCTCGAGCAAGCGCTTGAGTCCGGCGAACTGGTCAACGGTACCATCACTGGTAAGGTCAAGGGCGGTCTGACCGTCATGACCAACGGCATCCGCGCCTTCTTGCCCGGTTCGCTGGTTGATCTGCGTCCTGTCAAGGACACCACGCCATACGAAGGCAAGACCCTGGAATTCAAGGTCATCAAGCTCGATCGCAAGCGTAACAACGTCGTGTTGTCGCGTCGCGCTGTGCTGGAAGCCTCCATGGGCGAAGAGCGTCAGAAACTGCTGGAAACCCTGTCCGAAGGCGCTATCGTCAAAGGTATCGTCAAGAACATCACCGATTACGGTGCGTTCGTGGATCTGGGCGGCATCGACGGTCTGCTGCACATCACCGATATGGCATGGCGCCGTGTTCGTCACCCATCCGAAGTTCTGCAGGTGGGTCAGGAAATCGAAGCCAAGGTCCTCAAGTTCGATCAGGAAAAGAGCCGCGTCTCCCTGGGCGTCAAGCAGCTGGGCGAAGATCCATGGATCGGTCTGGCACGTCGCTACCCACAAAACACCCGTCTGTTCGGCAAGGTTACCAACCTGACCGACTACGGTGCATTTGTTGAAGTGGAAGACGGTATCGAAGGTCTGGTTCACGTATCCGAAATGGATTGGACCAACAAGAACGTTGACCCACGCAAGGTTGTGACCTTGGGTGAGGAAGTCGAAGTCATGGTTCTGGAAATCGACGAAGATCGTCGTCGTATCTCCTTGGGCATGAAGCAGTGCCGTGCCAACCCATGGGAAGATTTCGCCATCAACTTCAAGCGCGGCGACAAGGTTCGCGGTGGCATCAAGTCCATCACCGACTTCGGCGTGTTTGTTGGTCTGCCTGGCGGCATCGACGGTCTGGTTCACCTGTCCGACCTGTCCTGGTCCGAGACTGGCGAAGAAGCCGTTCGCAACTTCAAGAAGGGCGACGAAGTTGACGCCGTGGTTCTGGGCATCGACACCGACAAAGAGCGCATTTCCCTGGGTATCAAACAGCTGGAAGGCGATCCGTTCAACAACTTCGTAGCAACCTACGACAAGGGTGCCGTGGTTAGCGGTGTCGTCAAGTCCGTGGAAGCCAAGGGTGCTGTTGTAACTCTGTCGCTGGACGTTGAAGGCTACCTGCGCGCCTCCGAGATTTCCTCGGGCCGTGTTGAAGATGCCACGACGGCTCTGAAAGAAGGTCAGGAAATCGAAACCATGATCTTGAGCGTGGATCGCAAGACCCGTTCGATTCAGTTGTCCATCAAGGCTCGTGATACCGCCGAAACCGCTCAATCCATGGCCCGCCTGACCGAAGCCAGCGCTTCGTCCGGTACGACCAATCTGGGTGCTCTGCTGCGTGCCAAGCTGGACCAGCAGCAACGTGACGACGGTTAATCAGCGTGACAAAGTCTGAGCTGATCGCGTTGTTGGCCAGCCGCTATCCGCAGCTGGCTCTGCGCGATATGGATTTCGCCGTGAAAACGGTTTTGGATTCTATGACCCAGGCCCTGGCCAGTGGTCAACGGATCGAAATCCGAGGGTTTGGCAGCTTTTCGCTCTCTACCCGCTCGCCGCGGGTAGGGCGCAATCCCAAATCGGGTGAAAAAGTGATGGTGCCTGGCAAACAGGTGCCGCACTTCAAAGCCGGCAAGGAATTGCGCGAGCGAGTCGATTCTGTCTTTCTCGAGCAAGAGCAAATCGAAGCAGACGACCAGTCGTCTGCCTTCGAGCAGCTCAATGCGAGAGTCCGTCACGGTTAAGACCTACTTGCATACTGATTACACAGGCCCTTTTCAGGGCCTGTTTTGCGTGTGCGCTAAATTCCGCTTGCACGTACAATCAGACATTATAAAAACACTGTTGGAGCCCTAAAAATGCGCTATCTAGTCTGGGTACTGCGTCTGCTCGTTTTTGTGATCGTGCTGCTGTTCGCACTGAAAAACACGGAACCGGTGCAAGTCAGCTTTTTCGCCGAGCATATTATTCAAGACGTTCCGCTGATCGTCGTAATGCTGGCCGCGTTTATTTTAGGTTTGGTGTTGGGGCTGCTTTTGATGGTGGGCGCGGTGATGCGCCGCCGTCGCGAGGTCAACCGCTTGCGCCGCGAAATGGACCGTCTGCAAGACAGACTGGAGCAAGCGCAGCAATCGCCCGTGAATACGGCTGCTGTGGCGCCCGAGACCGTCGCCCCGCTGGCGCCTTTGTAAGTCCTTGGAGTAAACAGTGGATTTTGAAACCTGGTGGTTGGTTTTTGTACCAATTCTATTTGCCTTGGGCTGGGTCGCCGCGCGGGTGGATTTTCGACAGATGATGTCCGAAACTCGCACCTTGCCGGACTCCTATTTCAAGGGTTTGAACTTCCTGCTCAATGAAGAGCCGGATCGTGCCATTGACGCCTTTGTGGAAGTGGCCAAGCTGGACCCCGAAACCACCGAGCTGCACTTTGCACTGGGTAGCCTGTTTCGCCGTCGTGGTGAAATGGAGCGCGCCATCCGAGTGCATCAAAGTCTGCTGTCGCGCGCTGATCTGCCGGTTGCTGATCGTGAAAATGCCCAGTTTCAGATTGCCCAGGATTTCCTGAAAGCTGGCATGCTGGACCGGGCCGAGGCCGCTTTTGAAGCGGTGCGTGAAACGCGCTTTGCTATTCCGGCCATGCGCGCCTTGATCCGTATTTATGAGTCCGAGCACGATTGGCCGCGTGCCATTGAAGCGGTGCGCCGTTTGCGTGCCTTGGTCGATGAGCCTGTGCCGCAACTGGTGCATTACCAGTGTGAGCAGGCTGAAGGGGCTTTGCAAGGCAAGCAGCCTGATTTTGAACGTGCCGCCAAAGCTTTGGACGAGGCGGATAATGCCATTCGCAAGCTGGGCACGGGCCAAGGCATGTATGCTTCTCAGGCGCGGGTTGCCGGTTTGCGTGCTCGTGTGGCGCGTATGCAAGGCCAGAGCGAGCAGGAGCGGGCTTACCTGGTTTCCATTTTGAGCAGCGCGCCTGAATATGTGGGCCTGTACGCGACCGAGCTGCTGGACAGTTACCGCAAGCTGGGTCGGGGCGAAGAGGGCGTTGCCATGTTGCGCAGTCATTATCAGCAGCATCCCAGCCTGGATATTTTCAATGTGCTGTTCCGTGTTCTGCGCGAACAGGAAGGCCATTTGCAGGCTTGGGCGTTTGCGCGTGATGCTTTGCGTGCCCATCCTTCTCTGTTGGGTCTGGACAAGATGCTGGAAGTTGAACTCCAGGATCAAGGGCAGGGCAAGGAAAGTACCGAAGGCGCGGAGGCTGTCGGTGTCGATCAGATTATTGCAGGTGCGGATTTAAGCCTGCTGCGTTCCTTGATACATCGTCACACCCAGCGTCTGGATCGTTATTCCTGCAGTTCTTGCGGTTTTGAGGCTCGCCATTTCTATTGGCAATGCCCCGGCTGCAACTCCTGGGAAACCTATGCACCTCGCCGCCTTGAGGAGCTGAAATGATGACCTTCCCTGGTGAGGCTGTTGCTGCCGGCCGTGTGCTGGTCGTGGGTGACGTCATGCTGGACCGTTACTGGTTTGGCGATGTGGATCGTATCTCCCCCGAAGCACCCGTTCCTGTGGTCAAGATGGGGCGGGTAGAGGACCGTCTGGGTGGTGCCGCCAACGTGGCACGCAATATTGCCGCTTTGGGTGCCCAGGCCAGCCTCTTGGGTGTGATTGGGCAGGACGAAGCGGGCAAGACCGTGCGTGAACTGGCTGAAGCGGACCATGTTCAGGCTCACTGGGTGCAAGACCCGATCATGCCTACGTCGTTGAAGCTGCGCGTGCTGGGTCGCCAGCAACAATTGCTGCGCGTGGATTTTGAAGAAAGCCCGGCCAGCAGTGCTTTGGATCAGTTGCAGCAAAGCATGAGCGACTTGCTGGATCAGCATCAGGTGCTGGTCTTGTCGGACTATGCGAAAGGCGCTTTGGCCCAGGTAGAAAGTTTGATTGCGTTGGCACGATCGAAGAACATTCCTGTTCTGGTCGATCCCAAAGGCAAAACCTACGAGCGCTATCAAGGGGCCACTATCCTGACGCCGAATCGTTCGGAAATGCAGGAAGCCGTGGGCGCCTGGAAAGATGAAGATGATTTGATGCGACGCGCTCAAGATTTGCGTCGCAAGCTGAATTTGGAATGCTTGCTGATTACCCGTTCCGAACAAGGGATGACCTTGTTCACCGAGCAGGGGCGTGAGCATGTGGATGCGCAGGCACAAGAGGTGTTCGATGTCTCGGGTGCCGGGGACACGGTATTGGCAACGCTGGCGGTGATGCGAGCGGCGGGTCTGGACTGGTTGCAGGCCATGCGCTGGGCGAACCGCGCGGGTGGTATCGTGGTCGGAAAATTGGGTACGTCCATTGTGACGGCAAAGGAATTGGCATGATCGTAGTGACCGGTGGCGCTGGCTTTATTGGCAGCAATTTGGTGAAAGGCCTGAACCAGCAGGGTGTGACTGACATTCTGGTGGTGGACGACCTGAGCGATGGCGACAAGTTCGTCAATCTGGTGCATGGCCAAATTGCCGACTATATGGACAAGGACGATTTCCGTGCCCGGTTGGCGCGCGACGAGTTCTCCAATATTGAAGCTGTGTTGCACCAGGGCGCATGTTCGGATACGACCGAGCGCAATGGTCAGTTCATGATGGACAACAACTACCGCGTGACGCTGGAAATCTTCGAGTACTGCCAGGCCAAGCGTATTCCTCTCTTGTATGCTTCGTCCGCCGCTGTTTACGGTGCGGGTCCCTTGTATGCCGAGGACCTCAGCAACGAAGCGCCGTTGAACGTCTACGGCTATTCCAAGTTTCTGTTCGACCAAGTGCTGCGTCGTCATCTGGATAGTCTGCGTGCGCCAGTGGTCGGCCTGCGTTACTTTAATGTCTATGGTCCACAAGAGCAGCACAAAGGTCGTATGGCCTCGGTGGCTTATCACAATATGCTGCAATACCGTCGCGACGGTCATGTGCTCTTGTTTGGTGGCTGGGATGGCTATGTGGATGGCGGTCAGCAACGTGACTTCGTCTTTATTGATGATGTCGTGTCGGTGAATCTGCATTTCCTGGGTCAGGACAAGCAGTCGGGCGTGTTCAACTGCGGTTCGGGACGTGCCCAGCCGTTCAATGATGTAGCCCAGACCGTCGTCAACACCTTGCGTGAGCATGATGGCTTGCCTACCCTGACATTGGAAGAGTTGGTGACGCAGCAGTTTCTGCAATACATCCCGTTTCCCGATGATCTGAAAGGCCGTTATCAAAGCCACACCCAGGCAGACCTGACACAGCTGCGTGCGGCTGGTTACGACAAGCCTTTCCACGATGTACAGACGGGTGTCGCTGAGTACGTACGCCGTCTGCTGCAGTCGGGGGCTCTGCGCTAAGCAGTAGGGCTTTAAAGTCCATGCGGGCTGCCACGCATGGCTAAATGCGGTCTCCGGCCCGCTTTTGCATTCACCCAGGCAGCACCATAAAGGCTTCTTTCCAAGGAGCCTTTATCATGTCTACCTCCCTGATCTTGTCCCCCGTTTCCCATCGCTGGTTGCACTCAATGCAAGGTTGGCGTGCGTCCGTTCTTCGCTTTCTGCTTGCCCTATGCTTATTGGGGCCCTGGAACTTGGCTGCCGCGGTTGATTTGAATACGGCTGATGCTCAACAATTGCAGCAAATTAAAGGTATAGGCCCCCGCACGGCCGAGTTGATTCTGGAGGAGCGCCAGCGGGGTGGCCCTTTCGACTCTTTGCAGGATTTGGCGGACCGGGTCAAAGGGATAGGCGCGAAAAAGATCGTTACGATGGAGCAGTCGGGCCTGAAAGTGGAGCCTGCCAAAGCCGCCAGCAAGGCGGTTTCCAATACGGTCGATGCGGATATAAGAAGAAAGCCGTAGCCCTGGGCGTAGACTCGCTTTAAGCTAGTAGTTTGTTTAGTCTGCATGGGCAGTCAGTGCGAGCTGGCTGCCTTCTTGCTCAAGGTAAGAGATTGATCGATGAAAAACTATCCCACCATTGAAGATACCGTTGGCCAAACCCCCTTGGTTCGCTTGCAGCGTATTCCAGGCGAGTTTGGGCAGGCACGCGGTAATGTCGTGTTGGCCAAGCTGGAAGGTAATAACCCTGCCGGTTCGGTGAAAGACCGTGCTGCCAGTTCCATGATTCAAGAGGCCGAGCGCCGCGGTGATATCAAGCCGGGAGACACCTTGATCGAGGCCACCAGTGGCAATACTGGTATTGCCCTGGCCATGATTGCGGCCGTGCGTGGCTACAAAATGATTTTGATCATGCCCGATAACCTGTCGCTGGAGCGACGTGCTTCCATGACAGCCTATGGCGCGAAGTTGATTCTGACGCCTGCGGATCAAGGCGGTATGGAATATGCCCGTGATCTGGCGTTGAAGATGCAGGCTGAAGGGCAGGGCAAGGTGCTGGATCAGTTTGCCAACAAGGATAATCCAGCGGCGCACGTGCATAGCACCGGCCCGGAAATCTGGCAGCAAACCGATGGTCAGGTCACTCACTTTGTCAGCGCCATGGGCACGACGGGCACCATCATGGGTGTGGGTAATTACTTGCGCAGCCAGAACAGCGGCATAGTGGTGGTGGGGGCTCAGCCTGCACCAGGGGCGCAAATTGCCGGCATTCGTAAATGGCCAGAAGAGTATCTGCCCAAAATTTACGACCCCTCCAAAGTGGATATGTTCGAGGAAATTGGCCAGCAAGAGGCCGAGATCATGACGCGCCGTATGGCCGCTGAAGAGGGGATCTGTGCCGGTATTTCGTCCGGCGGTGCCTTGGTGGCTGCCATGCGCGTTGCTCAGCGCGTAGAAAACGCCACGATCGTTTTTATTGTGTGTGACCGTGGCGACCGTTACCTGTCTACCGGCATCTTTAATTAATTAGGGTTGCCGTAGCCCATTTGTTTGGCCAGTTCGGAAGCCAGATCGGCGACCGAGCTGGCATAAAAGTAACTGCGGTTGTAATGGGTAATGGCAAAGAAGTTGGGCGTGCCCAGGCGATACTCGGTGGTATTGCGTGGCTCGTCCACCAGGTTCACTACACCTAATTGAGCCTGCTGCCAGGGGCCTGCGTTCTGGCTCTGACCTTTCACCGTCGCACCGGCATTATTCAATTGTGCCCAACTAAGTTTGGGATAAATGCCGCCGTCCACCATCGCTTTACTTGCGTTGCTCAATTCGACCGGAGCGAAAACCGGCAGGCCGGGTTCCCAGCCGTGTGCACGCAAGAAGTTGGCAATCGACGCCATGGCATCGGCTGGGTTATTGCGCAGATCAATACGGCCATCTCCATCGCCATCGACGGCATAGCGTATCAAGCTGCCGGGCATGAATTGAGACATACCCATGGCGCCTGCGAACGAGCCTTGAACAATCCGTGCGTCCAGCTCGCCTTGATAATGCAATTCGATCAGGTCCGCTAATTGATCACGGAACAACTGACCACGCTCGGGACGGCTGTCATCCGGATAGGCAAAGCCCAGCGTAAACAAGGCATCCAGCACTTTGAAGTCGCCCATGATTTTGCCGTAGACGGTTTCCACGCCCAGGATGGCCACAATAATAGAGGGCGGTACACCATAGTCTTTGGAAATCTGGTCCAAGGCCAGGCGATGTTTTTGCCAGAACTGGACGCCACCTTGGATGCGGGCCGGGTCTACATTGCGTTTTTTATACGTTACCCAACTGCGCTTGATGCGCCCTTTGGTGGGGCGCATTAATTTGGCGGCGGTCTCGTTATATTGAGCTTGCTGCAACATATCGGTGACGACATCCAGCGGGATCTTGCGTACTGTCGCCACTTCCTGGGCGTAGCTCGCAATCTCATCGTTTAATTCACCGTTTAATTTAAAAAATTGTGTCCGACCAGAGCGAGATTCACCGGCCTGAATGGACGCGGGTTCGGCCAAAGCCTTGATTTCGACGGTGCCGGTTTTTTTTGCCGAGGTCTGGAAAGCCGCGCCGCTGCTGGGTTTGGTGTCCGTGGTCGGAGCTTGGGAAGTGGTTGTGGCGCAGCCGGCAGTGCTCAGCGCGATCAGTACTGCTTGCAAAATTCGAGTGGGTCTGAACATAATCCATCCTCATGGAGACACTATATTTTATCCATCCATCATGCCATTTGCATGAGATGGGCCGATGGCATCCGGAAAGTCCGCAGCGACTGGATGCCATAAACGATCAACTGCTATCAAGCGGTCTGGCATCCTATCTGGCTCAGCGACAGGCAAGGCTGGCGACGGATGAGGATATCTTGCGGGTACACGATGCCGCTTATGTGCAAAAGCTCAAAGAGCAATTGCCGCAGCAGGGGTATTTCAATATCGATCCGGACACCTTGATGAATCCGCACACTCTGGAAGCAGCCTACGCCGCTGCCGGAGCGGGCCTGGATGCGGTCGATGGCGTCATGAACGAAGGGGCGACGGGCGCATTTTGTGCGGTACGACCTCCCGGTCATCATGCCGAGCGGGCGCGGGCGATGGGGTTTTGTTTTTTTAACAATATCGCTGTGGCCGTGGCCTATGCGATGGAAAAATATGGCCTCAAGCGTGTGCTGATCGTGGATTTTGATGTGCATCACGGCAATGGAACCGAGCAGATTTTTGCCGGCGACGAGCGGGTTCTGATGTGCAGTTTCTTTCAGTCCCCGTTTTTTCCTGATTCCTTTCAGGACCCGGCGGCGCAAAACATGGTAAATATACCGGTTGAGGCCTACACCAAGTCTGCTCAGATTATCGATCTGTTCAAACAGGTTTGTTTGCCCCGCATAGAGGCGTTTGCCCCTGAAATTGTCTTCTTCTCGGCCGGCTTTGATGCCCACCGTGAAGATGAAATGGGACAGCTCAGCTTGGTTGAGGCCGATTATGCGGAATTGACCGCTATGGTGGTCCAGGCCAGTGCGCCTAGTGCCGGACAACGTCTGGTCAGTATGCTGGAAGGGGGGTACGATCCCTCGTCCCTGGGGCGCAGCGTGGTGGCTCACATCAAGGCCTTCGCCGGGCTTTAGGCGAGTGGCTTCGGGCTTTGGAATTCTTCTAAAGCCTTATTTCAACAGAATAATTTTTATTTAAGACTGCACTGGAGAACATTACATGAAGGTGTTAGTACCCGTGAAACGCGTAGTTGACTATAACGTCAAGGTGCGCGTGAAATCTGACCAAACCGGGGTGGACATTGCCAATGTGAAAATGTCCATGAACCCCTTTGACGAAATCGCTGTCGAAGAGGCCACTCGCCTCAAAGAAAGCGGTGCAGCCACTGAAGTGATCGCTCTTTCTTGCGGCGTTGCACAAAGCCAGGAAACGCTGCGCACGGCCTTGGCCATTGGTGCGGATCGGGCCACCCTGGTGCAAACCGACGCTGAATTGCAGCCCTTGGCCGTGGCCAAGCTGATCAAGGCCGTGGTGGACAAAGAGCAGCCTCAGCTCGTGATCCTGGGCAAACAGGCGATCGACGACGACGCTAACCAGACTGGTCAGATGCTGGCTGCCTTGCTGGACTGGCCACAAGCCACTTTTGCCAGCAAAGTTGAAGTTTCGGGCGACAGCGTGTCGGTCACTCGCGAAGTGGACGGCGGTCTGGAAACACTGAAACTGAGCCTGCCCGCTGTGATCACCACCGACCTGCGCCTGAACGAGCCTCGTTACGTGACACTGCCCAACATCATGAAGGCCAAGAAAAAGCCTTTGGAAACCCTGACTCCCGAAGAGCTGGGCATTGATGTGGCTCCTCGTATCAAAACTCTGAAAGTGACTGAGCCTCCAGCTCGTGCTGCCGGCATTATGGTGCCCGATGTTGCCACACTGGTCGAGAAACTGAAGAACGAAGCGAAGGTGATTTAAATGGCTATCCTTGTTATTGCCGAGCACGACAATCAGCAGCTGAAGGCTGCAACGCTCAACGCCCTGGCTGCCGCTCAGAAGATCGGCGGTGATGTGCATGTTCTGGTCGCAGGTAACCAGGCTGCTGGCGTGGCCCAGGCGGCTGCCAAGGCTCAGGGTGTCAGCAAAGTCCTGTTGGCCGATGGTCCTGCATTGGCTGAAGGACTGGCCGAGAACGTGGCTGCCCAAGTGCTGGCCATCGCCTCCAATTACAGCCACATCCTGTTCCCGGCAACCGCTTCGGGCAAGAACATTGCCCCTCGCGTTGCGGCCAAGCTGGATGTTGCCCAAGTGTCGGACATTTTGTCCGTGGAGTCGGCGGATACCTTCACCCGTCCTATTTATGCCGGTAATGCTGTGGCGACCGTTCAGTCCAGCGATGCCGTTAAAGTGATCACCGTGCGTACCACCGCTTTTGACGCTGTGGCCGCTGAAGGTGGTAGCGCCGCTGTTGAAGAGCTGAGCGCCGTGGCTGATTCGGGCCGTTCTACGTTCGTCAGCCGTGAAGTGGCCAAGAGCGACCGTCCTGAGCTGGCGGGTGCCGGTGTGGTCGTGTCCGGTGGTCGCGGTATGGGCAGCGCCGAAAACTTCAAATTGCTGGACGGTCTGGCTGACAAGCTGGGTGCCGCACTGGGTGCTTCGCGCGCTGCAGTGGACGCCGGCTATGCTCCGAACGACTGGCAGGTGGGTCAGACAGGCAAGATCGTGGCTCCTCAGCTGTACGTGGCCGTGGGTATTTCCGGTGCCATCCAGCACTTGGCTGGCATGAAAGACTCCAAGGTTATCGTGGCGATCAACAAAGATCCCGAAGCGCCTATTTTTGGCGTGGCCGACTACGGTTTGGTCGCGGATCTGTTTGAAGCTGTGCCTGAGTTAGAAAAAGCGCTCTAAGCGCCCATCGGCCTGCTGGGGACTTCTCCAGCAGGCTTTTTTTCAGTGCGTATATCCTAGGGGCCTGATTGTGGCTTCGGTCCTTTTTGTTTCTGTGTAGGAGTGTTCATGACGTATCGTGTACCCACCCAAGACATCCGCTTTGCACTTACAGAGCTGGCTGATCTACCTGGTGTGCTGGAATTGCCTGGCTTTGAGGATTTCTCGGCCGAGTTGATCGATGCCATTATTGATGAGAACGCCCGCTTCGTTGAGCAGGAAGTAGCACCTTTGAACCGCGCCGGTGATCAGAATGGCGCCAAGTGGAATGATGGTGTGGTCACCACCACACCCGGCTTCAAGAAAGCCTTTGAAGAATTTGCAAAAGCTGGCTGGCAGGGTTTGCAGCACGAAGCCGAACTGGGTGGCCAAGGCTTGCCCAAGCTGATCGGCGCCGTGGCATGTGAAAACATCAATGCTGCCAACCTGGCTTTTTCCCTGTGTCCTTTGCTGACCGACGGCGTGATCGAAGCCGTGTCCATGGTTGGCTCGGAAGAACAGAAACAACGTTTCCTGCCTCCTTTGCTGGAAGGCCGCTGGACCGGCACCATGAACTTGACCGAGCCTCAGGCCGGTTCGGATCTGGCCCAGGTTGCCAGCCGTGCTGTTCCTCAGGATGACGGCAGCTACCGCATCAGCGGTCAAAAGATTTTCATCACCTACGGTGAGCACGATATGGCCGAGAACATCGTCCATCTGGTGCTGGCCCGTACGCCTGATGCACCTGCCGGTGTGAAAGGGATCTCGCTTTTCATCGTGCCCAAGTTCATGGTGAACGACGATGGCTCCCTGGGTGCCCGTAACGACGTCTGGTGTGCTTCGCTGGAGCACAAGCTGGGCATCCACGGTAGCCCAACCGCTGTGCTGCTGTACGGCTCGGGCAAGGGTGATGTGGGCGAGGGTGCCGTCGGCTACCTGGTCGGCAAGGAAAACGAAGGCCTGAAGTACATGTTCATCATGATGAACGCGGCCCGTTACGCGGTGGGCGTGCAAGGTATCGCCGTGGCCGAACGTGCATTCCAGCAGGCTCTTGAATACGCCAACGAGCGTGTGCAGGGTGCGCCTCTGACTGGCGGCAAGGCCGTGTCGATTGCCCATCACCCCGACGTGCAGCGCATGCTGGTGCAAATGCGTGCTCTGACGGAAGGCTCCCGTGCCTTGGCTTACTTTGCTGCCGGTGTGAACGACAAGGCGCGTCACAGTGCTGACGAAAATGCCCGCAAGCGCTACCAGGCCCTGTACGAGTTCCTGGTGCCTGTGGTCAAGGGTTTCAGCACTGAAATGTCCCTGGAAGTGACTTCCCTGGGCGTGCAGGTGCACGGTGGTATGGGCTTTATCGAGGAAACTGGTGCGGCCCAGCATTACCGCGACTCGCGCATTCTGCCTATCTACGAAGGGACAACCGCGATTCAGGCCAATGACTTCATCGGTCGCAAGGTTCTGCGTGATGCCGGCGCTGTGATCCAGGGTCTGGCTCCCGAGTTGGGCGCAACTGTTGCCAAGCTGCGTGAACGTGCGGCTCAAGGCGGTGATCACAAAGCTGCCTTGACCTTGATTGCCGATCGTCTGGAAGCCGGTGTGAAGAGCGTGGAACGCGCTGCCATGTTCACTCTGATGAACGCTCAGAAAGACCTGCCTGCCGTGTTCCTGGGCAGCGTGCCATTCTTGATGCTGTCCGGCTATGTGCTGACTGGCTGGCAAATGGCCCGTGCCGCTTTGGCTGCGGAGAAAGCATTGAGCGAAGGCAGTCAGGATCCATTCCTGCGCCGCAAGCTCTCGACCAGCGTGTTCTTTGCCAGCCACTTGCTGCCACGTGCCGGTGCCTTGGCACAGTCCGTAGCGGATGGTGTGGAGTTGACTCCTTACCTGTCGACTGAGCTGCTGTAACTCGATCAGCCCCAAGGCATGAAGGCCCGCGCAGCTTCTTTGGCTGCCGGGCCTTTTTTGGGTATATTGATATAACGTTTAATTATTTGAAACGTACTCTTTATACTGACAAAATCATCTGACTAGTCCTGATTATTTAAGTCGGTGATCTCCTGATCGCGGCTGCATTTCGAAAAGAGGAACGTAATGGCTACACTTCGTCTGGGTGACCTGGCCCCTGATTTTGAACAAAAATCCTCCGCTGGCACCATCAAGTTTCACGAGTTCTTGGGTAATAGCTGGGGCGTTCTGTTCTCCCACCCAGCCGACTTTACGCCTGTGTGCACCACCGAACTGGGTTACACCGCCAAGCTGGCGGATGAGTTCGCCAAGCGCGGCGTGAAAGTGATTGCCGTTTCCGTTGACGACGTTGATTCCCACGGCAAGTGGATTGATGACATCAACGAAACTCAAAAAACCACCGTTAACTTCCCTATCCTGGCTGATGCTGACCGCAAGGTGTCGGATCTGTACGATATGATCCACCCCAACGCCAGCACCACCGTGACAGTGCGTTCGGTGTTCATCATCGACCCGGCCAAGAAAGTGCGTCTGATCATCACTTACCCAGCCAGCACGGGCCGCAACTTCAACGAAATCCTGCGCGTGATCGATTCCCTGCAACTGACCGACAGCCACAGCGTGGCCACGCCAGTGAACTGGGAAGACGGCGACGACGTGATCATCGTTCCCAGCCTGAAAGATCCGGAAGTTCTGAAGCAGAAATTCCCCAAAGGCTACACCGAGATCCGTCCTTACCTGCGTGTGACGCCTCAGCCTAACAAGTAATCGCCACTTGGCCTTTAGGCTCAGTCAGAAAGCCCTCCTGCTTATGGCACGAGGGCTTTTTTGTGGGTACAGCCTTTCCAGGTAGACGGCTCTCGCTTGGGCTCAGCGCATCAGTGGACAAGGCGCAACATCAGCGCAGGTACTAATTGCACTCAATGCTGGTTTTAAGTACAGTACTGTATAAGAAAACAGTAAACGGAGTTAGCCATGTCCAGTCCGAGCCGTCATTACCGTCCTCAAGCCACTCCACGTTTCCGTGGCCCTGTCCGTTCCGCGGCCTCGTCCAGTCCATTTACCAAGCCTCTGTCTTTCAGGGCCAAGGTCATGGATGTATGTTTGGTTGCCGTGTGGGGTGCCAGTATTCCTGGCTTGTTGTGGTTGGGCAGCATGGGCGGGTTTTAAGGCCACGCCCTTGTGCTGTTCCAAGGGGCGATCAGGGCACCAGTTGTGTCCAGTCGTTTGACAGGAAACGGTCGCGTGCCAGTTTTTCGGCCTGCTCCAGTGTGGGTGTTTCCAGTGTGCGGGGTTGAAGTGCCGTCTTTTTGCGGAACACGTCCAGCATGGCTTCAATCACAGCCTCGCGGCTCATGCCGGTTTGACTGCGGATAGGGTCCACGCGTTTCTTGGCGCTGGTGGTGCCTTTATCCGAGAGCTTTTCTTTGCCAATGCGCAAGACTTCCAGCATCTTGTCAGCATCAATGTCGTAGGCCATGGTCACATGGTGCAAGACAGCATTGCCACGGCGTGCTTGTGCGGCACCGCCAATTTTTCCACCGGCGCTGGTAATGTCGTTCAGCGGTTGGTACCAGGCATCAATACCAATTTCGCGCAGGGCTTCGATCACCCAGGAATCCAGAAACTCGTAGGACTCCTGAAACGTCATGCCGGCTACAAACTGCTTGGGTACGCTGAGCGAATACGTTATGGTGTTGCCTGGCTCGATGAACATGGCACCACCGCCACTGATACGGCGCACGACGCGTATACCGTGACGGGCAGCTGCCTCGGCTTCAATTTCATTGCGCAAGGACTGGAAACGCCCAATCACCACCGCCGCTTCCTGCCACTCCCAGATGCGCAGGGTGGGGGCGCGGGTGCCTTCACTGACTTCCTGGGTGATGATTTCATCCAGGGCCATATGCAGGGCAGCGGGTTGCGGCTCCATATGGACCAGTTCCCAAGGCAACTCGTTCCAGCTCATCATGCCAAGGCCCTCCGCACGACCACGCCAATGGCTTGCGGGTCCAGACCGAACATTTCAATGTCCTTGGGCAGGGCGCGGCTAACGTGAGCCGCAATTTCTTCGGCACTGCTGTTGACGGACAGACCCTGCAGGGCCTGGTTGATCAGGCTCAGTGCTTCGGGGGGTTCCAGAAAAAAGTCGCCGCTCAATCGTGCTTGTTCGATCATATGGTCTTTGACATCCAGATCGATCACGACCAGCTTGCCGCCAGGGACTTTGTATTCAGCATGCATAGACTGTGTCCTTTGATAAGGTCGGCCCCTTTTTGCCAAGGGGAGGGCGAAGCGAGTAAATTTCCGCCTTTGCTGCGTTTAATACGGGGGCACCGTGCCCAAAGTGTCGTATTTTAGCGTAGTTAAACGCCGGGAAACGACGCTGCGATCAGTCAAAAAGCTTGGTAATTCAGGCTTTTTGCTGATAGAATCATGGGCTAATCATTTTTTCATCCTCTGTCAGCGCGATTTTTATAATGTGTGTGGCTGATACGATGGTTTTGGAGTCAATCGTGGATTTGATCGCTATTCTTGAGCAAGAAGAAATCCAGCGCCTGACCGGTGGCAAGCTGCCTCCCGAGTTCGGTCCTGGTGACACTGTTGTTGTGAACGTAAACGTGGTTGAAGGTACGCGTAAGCGTGTCCAGGCTTACGAAGGCGTGGTTATCGGCCGTCGCAATCGTGGTCTGAACTCTTCTTTCATCGTTCGCAAGATTTCTTCGGGCGAAGCTGTTGAGCGTACATTCCAGCTGTATTCCCCTCAGATCGCCAGCATCGAAGTCAAGCGTCGTGGCGCTGTGCGTCGTGCTAAACTGTACTATCTGCGCGATCGCTCGGGTAAAGCCGCTCGCATCAAAGAAAAACTCGTTCGTCGTTCGGGTAACTAATTCCCAAGCGAACAGCGATGCAAAGGCACCCAGGCGGGTGCCTTTGTTTTTATGTGGGATCACATACCAGTTCTTATGGATAAGCCTCGTATCAGGCCCGTTATCGTTCCTGGATTCGACCCTCGCAGCCAGCCTCTGGTTGCATTAGATTCTTTGCCTGAATTGCCTGCTCAGGCCCAGCAACTGGATTTTCTGCGTAGCGCTTTTGCCCAGCCCATACAGTGGCAGGTCGAGCCTTTGTTTCGCAGCTCCTTTTATCCAGAGTTTTTGCCCGGTTCCATGAATGTGCGCTCCGCCGTCTGTATTGGCGTGATGCAGCGCCCCGAAGGGCCCACCGTCATTTTTACGCGTCGGGCCATGCACCTGCACAATCATGCGGGGCAGATCAGTTTTCCCGGTGGTCGTATTGAAGCCTCGGATCTGGGGCCGGTCGAAGCCGCCTTGCGTGAAACCCAGGAAGAGATCGGCATCGAGCCGCGCTTTGTGCGTTATCTGGGTCAGCATCCTATTTTTGTAACCAGTACCCAGTTTGCGATGCGCCCCATTATTGGCGAGCTGCAAGAGGGTTTTCAGGTGTTGCCCGATAGCTCTGAAGTGGCCGAGGTCTTTGAAGTGCCCTTGTCGGTCCTGCTGGACCCGCAGCGTCATCAATTGCATCACGCCGATTTGCCGGACGGGGCAGGGCGTTACTACTT
Source organism: Alcaligenes sp. 13f (assembly GCF_020496585.1). NCBI lineage: Bacteria > Pseudomonadati > Pseudomonadota > Betaproteobacteria > Burkholderiales > Alcaligenaceae > Alcaligenes > Alcaligenes sp. 13f. The sequence continues at coordinate 11,580 of NZ_JAHKKC010000016.1, read as the reverse complement.
CTCCATCCCTTGGGGGCCGTACTTTATCTGGGGTGCTACGGCGGTCTTGATCCGTAATCTTTACCACCACTTGTCGGCTGCCTGGGTGCAGTTGTCTGCCGGTGGGGATACTCACGCCAAAGGCCTGTAATCAGGCCTGACAGGCGGGCGCTTTGCAGCGTATCCCACCTTCACAAAAAAGGGGCGTTTTGCTTTGCCCCTTGTTCCCTTAATAGCGTGGCTTGTTTTCGTGCTCGGCCAGCAAACGCTGGTATAGCGCGTGCCGTTCAGGGTGAATGCTGCCTGCTTCGATGGCCGCCAGCACGCCACAGCCCGGTTCATGCCTGTGGGTGCAGTTATAAAAGCGGCAGGACTCCACCGCTTTTCGGAAATCGGGGAAGCCGTGCGCAATATCTTCCTGTGTCATATGCGACAGGCCAAAGGCTTGAAAGCCGGGGCTGTCGATCAGGTCGCCGCTATTGGGCAGGTGATACAGGCGGGTGCTGGTGGTTGTGTGTCGGCCCGCCCCCAAGGCTTGCGAGTATTCCTGGGTCAGCGCGCCGGCATCGGGGACCAGGGCATTGAGCAGGGTGGATTTACCCATGCCACTTTGCCCCAGCAGCAATGTGCGCTTGTTCGCCAGCCAGGGAGCCAGGGCTTCCCGTGTCTGTTCTGGCTCCAGCGCCACCATTTCCAGAATAGGGACGCCCAGGGCGGCGATAGGGGCCAGCTTGGTGCGTGCCCGTTCCAGGTGGGTGCTTAGATCGGCCTTGTTCAGAATAATCACCGGCTCAATATCCACACTCCAGGCCGCGACCAGGGCACGCCCCAGCAGGTCTTCGGAGTACACGGGTTCCGGTGCCACCACAATCAGAAGCTGATCAATATTGGCGGCAAACTGCTTGGTGCGGAAGTCGTCAGAGCGATACAGCAGATTGCGCCGTTCCTGCACCGCCTCAATAGAGCCTTCCCCTTTGGCTTGCATCAACACATCGACTTGATCGCCCACTGCAATCCCGGCTTTTTTTCCACGAGGGAAGCACTTGATCGTTTCGCCATCAGGCAGTTCGACAAAGTAGTGACGACCGTGGGCGGCGGTCACCAGACCGCTAATGTATTTAGATGTCATGCCAGGCTTTTCAGGTGTCGAATGCGATCAATCGCGTTGGGGTGGCTATCGTAAAAGGCAGAGTGCATAGGGTCGGGCGTCAAGGTTGCGGCATTGTCGTTATAGAGCTTGAGCAAGGCGCTGATCAAGTCCTGGGCCTGGCTGTGCAGGGCGGCAAAGCTGTCGGCCTGATATTCGTCCCGGCGCGAGAGCAGGGCGCTCAAGGGGCCCATCCAGAAGGTGAAGGTAGGCACCACCATAAAGAACAGGATCAGGGCCAGGGCGTCGTTGGGGCGACCTAACTGGGGAATCACGCCCAGCCCGGTATAAAAGCCCACCTTGCCCCAGGCCCAGCCGGCCAGCAGAAAAAAGATCAGGGATGTGAATACGCTGATCAGCAGACGGCGTTGGATATGGCGATGCTTGAAGTGGCCCAGCTCATGCGCCAGCACGGCTTCCACTTCTTCGGGCTGCAGCTTGTTCAGCAAGGTATCAAAAAACACGATGCGCTTTTGGCGACCCAGGCCGGTGAAGTACGCATTGCCATGGGCGGAGCGGCGCGAGCCATCCATCACATACAAGCCATTGGTTTGAAAGCCGCAACGCTGCGCCAGGGCATTGATGCGTTCACGCAGGCTGGCATCTTCCAGTGGTTTGAAGGTATTGAAAATGGGGGCGATAACGCGCGGGTACAGCCACAGCACCAGCAGATTGAAAACCAGCCACAGACCCCAGCCGTACCAGGGCCATGAAGGGCCTGCCCAATCCATCAGACTGAGCAGGGCGGCACACAAGGGTGTACCCAGAATCAGGACGATGATCAGAGTTTTGGCGGTATCGGCAAAGAACAGGGCAGGCTTCATGCGGTTAAAACCAAAGCGCGCTTCCAGTACAAACTTGCGATACCAGGCAAAAGGCAGGCCCACGACACCCATAATCGCCAGGACAGCGCCAATCAGGGTTAGCTGACGCAGCAGTTCATGACTGATCCAGTAGCCCAGCGTGACATCCAGCCATTGCAGACCGCCCAGCAGCGTAAAGCCCAGCAAGACCAGGGCCTCTACCAGACGCTCGCTTAAACCCAGCCGGGTGCGTGCGATGGTGTAGCGTGCCGCACGTTGATGGCTATGCAGGCCAATGCGTTCGGAAAACTCGGCCGGCACCTCGTTCTGATGACGATAAACGTGCCGGATCTGCCGCAGGCCTAAATAAAAGCGCAGCAAAACGTCTGCAAGCAGAAAGATAATGAACAACAAAGTCAGCATGTAGGCGGCTATATGTAAAATGGGCGTTTTGAGGAATGATTATATGGCGGTTCATACACAGCGTCTGGTCTGGCTCGATATGGAGATGACAGGACTGGATCCGGACAAAGAGCGCATCATCGAAGTTGCGGTCGTGGTAACAGAAGCAGACTTGACTCTGGTGGCGGAAGGCCCGGTTCTGGTGGTTCATCAAAGCAATGCATTGCTCGATGGGATGGACGCCTGGAACAAGGGTACGCATGGCCGTAGCGGCCTGATCGACAAGGTCAAAGCCTCTACCCTGACCGAAGCGCAAGCCGAGGATCAGTTGCTGGAATTCCTGAAAGAGCACGTACCGGCTGGCAAGTCGCCCCTGTGTGGCAACACCATCAGCCAGGACCGTCGTTTCATGTACCGCTACATGCCTCGTCTGGAGGCTTTCTTCCACTATCGCAATCTGGATGTCAGCACTCTGAAAGAACTGGCTTTGCGTTGGAAGCCTGAAGTGGTTAAAAGTTTCGTCAAGCAAAGCCGCCACGAGGCCTTGGCCGATATTTACGAGTCCATTGACGAGCTGAAACACTACCGCGAGCACTTCATCCGTCTGTAAACGGGAAGGGCAGGCAGGGCGGAAGGGATGCGGGTCCCAGCAAGGTTCGTGAGCGTGCTGCAGCTGTAGGCGGGGACACATTGGCAGGATCAAAACCGAGGATAGCGATTTGTCGCACCTCGGTTTTTTTACGTCTAAGTATTTACCCTTAAAGTATCTGCTTCAAGGCCATATGATACGGTTTTACGATTGACATCACATTTTTCGTATTAAATAATGAAGTGTATATGGTTTGCGTCGAAACAAATTTGTTTGGGCGCTTTCTGCACTCTTACCGGGGATGGTCATGTATGCACAACTTGTAGAGACAGGCGTCAAGCAGGTCCAGGATATCGAGCAGATGTCCGACGAAGAGCGTCGGTTCCAAGAGCGCATCGATGAGGGTGTCCGCATCGAAGCCAGGGACTGGATGCCCGAAGCCTATCGCAAAACCTTGGTTCGCCAGATTTCTCAGCACGCACACTCCGAGGTTGTCGGGATGCTGCCCGAAGGTAACTGGATTACCCGCGCCCCTTCGCTCAAGCGCAAAGCCATCTTGATGGCCAAGGTGCAGGACGAGGCCGGTCACGGTCTGTACCTGTACAGCGCGGCCGAAACGCTGGGCGTAAGCCGTGACAAGCTGGTCGACGATCTGCTGTCGGGCAAAGCCAAGTACTCCAGTATTTTTAACTACCCAACATTGAACTGGGCTGATATCGGCATGATCGGCTGGCTGGTCGATGGCTCGGCCATCATCAACCAGATTCCGCTGTGCCGCTGCTCCTACGGTCCTTATGCCCGTGCCATGGTGCGCGTGTGCAAGGAAGAGTCCTTCCACCAGCGCCAGGGTTACGACTTGCTGATTCAGATGTGCCTGCACGGTACGCCGGAGCAAAAGGCCATGGTTCAGGATTCCATCAACCGCTGGTGGTGGCCTGCCCTGATGATGTTCGGTCCTTCGGATGCGGACTCCACCAACAGCGCCCAGTCCATGCAGTGGAAGATCAAGCTGTTCTCCAACGACGAACTGCGCCAGAAGATGGTGGACCAGACCGTGCCTCAGGCCGAGTACCTGGGTCTGACCATTCCTGACCCTGATCTGCGCTGGAACGAAGAGCGCGGTCACTATGACTTTGGCGAGATCGACTGGGAAGAATTCTGGGCGGTGATCAAGGGTAATGGTCCCTGTAATCGTGAGCGACTCGAAGCCCGAGTCCAGGCCCACGAGAACGGCGCCTGGTTCCGTGATGCACTGGATGCACATGCCCAAAAGCAGGAAGCCGTCCGCAAGGTGGCCTGATCAAGAAGGCTAGGAAACCAGCACGGTTTCTGATTCGATCCGATTCGCAGCAGGCGCTTTGACAGCGCCGCTGCACAGCAAGGAATTTTCAGTTATGAGCAAGAACGATTGGCCCCTGTGGGAAGTTTTCATTCGCAGCCAGCATGGCTTGGCCCACAAGCACGTAGGCAGCCTGCATGCTCCGGACGCCGAAATGGCCATCAACAATGCCCGTGATGTTTACACCCGCCGTAACGAAGGCGTGAGCATCTGGGTCGTACGTGCAGCTGATATCGCTGCTTCCAGCCCTGGTGACAAAGGCCCGCTGTTCGAGCCATCCAACACCAAGGTCTACCGTCACCCTACGTTTTTCCCCATGCCTGACGGCATCAATATGTAGGAACTGGTATGGACAAAGCTTTGTTTTCCTACGCCCTGCGCATGGGCGATTCCACCCTGGTGCTGGCTCAGCGCCTGGGTGAGTGGACTGGCCACGGCCCGGCTCTGGAAGAAGAACTGGCCTGTGCCAATACGGCACTGGACTTGCTGGGTCAGGCCCGTATGTGGCTGACACTGGCAGGTGAGACCGAAGGTCAGGGCCGGGACGAAGATCGTCTGGCCTATCACCGAGACGTCCACGAGTACACCAACTACTTGTTGGTGGAGCGTGAGAATGGTCACTACGGCGACACGCTGGCACGTCAGTTCCTGTTTGATGCCTGGCATTGCTTCCTGCTGGAGCAGTTGATCGAATCCAGCGACGAGCAGATTCGCGAGATTGCCCAGAAGGCACATAAAGAAGTGCTGTATCACCTGCGCCGCTCGACCGACTTGATCGTGCGCCTGGGTGATGGCACCCCGGAAAGCCACAAGCGCATGCAAAAAGCCATTGATGATGCCTGGTTCTACCTGGGTGAGCTGTTCCTGGATGACGAGGTCACTGAGGAACTGGCTCAGCGTCAGGCTGTGCCTTTGATGGCCAGCCTGTGGCAGCCTTGCCTGGAGTACATCCAGAATGCGCTGGAGCGCGCCACCTTGCGTTGCCCGGCCGAGCAGGATGCTCAGCACAAGGCCTACCGTGGTGGTCCGCAAGGCCGTCACACGGAAGCGTTAGGGTTTCTGTTGGCAGAAATGCAGCACCTGCCACGTATGTATCCTGACGCCACTTGGTGATCGCCATGACACAGACCTGGAGCACCGAGCAGGTCATGCAAGTGCTGGCCACGGTTCCAGATCCGGAGATCCCCGTGATCTCCTTGCTGGACCTGGGCATTGTGCGTGACGTGAGTTGGGAGCAGGACGTGTGTGTGGTCACCATCACACCGACCTACTCCGGTTGTCCGGCGATGTACGAAATGAGCCACTCGATTGAACAGGCCTTGCAACAGGCCGGTATCGAGCAGGTTCGGGTGGATACCAAGTTGTCACCGGCCTGGACGACCGATTGGATGAGCGAGCAGGGCAAGCTGGCCTTGCGCGACTACGGTATCGCTCCTCCGGCCCAAAGTGCGGTTGATATTTCTGGTTTGCTGCGTCAGCCCGAGGCGCCCGTGGTGGCCTGTCCTCAATGCAGCTCCACGCATACACGGGTGATCAGCCAGTTTGGCTCCACACCCTGTAAAGCGCTGTATCGCTGCATCAGCTGCGGTGAACCATTCGATTACTTTAAGGCGCATTAGTCCTATGAGTCAGTTTTATTCTCTTCCTGTGGCCTCGGTCTCCCGCAGCACCCGCGACGCCGTGGTGGTGGCCTTTACCGTGCCCGAGGATTTGCAGGATGTGTTTCAGTTTCGTCCCGGTCAGTACCTGACCTTGCGCACTCACCTGGATGGCCAGGAATTGCGCCGCTCCTACTCGATCTGTGCGGCTCCGCACGATCGGTTGCTGCGCGTGGCGATCAAGCGTGTGAATGATGGCGCTTTCTCCACCTGGGCCAATAGCCATCTGGAAGCGGGCGCCACTCTGGAAGTGATGCCGCCTGATGGCAACTTCACCGTGGACTTTGATCCCAGCCAGGCTCACCGTTACGCCGCCTTTGCGGTCGGTAGCGGCATTACACCGATTCTGTCGCTGGTAAAAACCGCGCTGGATACCGAGCCCAAGTCCACTTTCACGCTGTTTTTCGGTAACCGTGCTTCCTCGGCCATCATGTTCCGCGAAGAGATCGAGGACCTGAAAAACACCTATATGGAACGTTTCTCCATCGTGTATATCATGAGCCGGGAAACGCAGGATATCGACCTGTTCAACGGCCGTCTGGATGGCGAAAAAGTGCGTCAGCTGATGCAGCAATGGTTTGATCCAGCCAGTGTGGACGTGGCCTTTGTGTGTGGCCCCCAGGACATGAGCGAGCAGGTGGTTGCGGCCTTGCAGGAAAACGGCCTGGAAAAATCCCAGATCAAGTTCGAGCTGTTCGGCGCTCCCAAAGGCCCACGTGCACTGCGTACGGGCGAAGAGTCGCGCAAGGCTCCGGGCAAGGAAGAGTGCGAGCTGACCGTGATTCAGGACGGCATTACCCGCAACCTGACTATCAGCAAAAGCAACAGCAGCATTCTGGACGCGGCACTGGAGCAAGGGCTGGAGTTGCCTTACTCCTGTAAAGGTGGGGTTTGTTCTACCTGCCGTTGCAAAGTGGTAGAGGGCGAAGTGGACATGGACGCCAACTTTGCATTGGAAGATTACGAAGTCGCCCGCGGTTTCGTGCTCAGTTGCCAAAGCTTTCCGGTTACCGACCGGGTGGTGATTGACTTCGATCAGGAAACCTAAGACCGCAGCAACATAGCGGTTTTTCAAGAATCTGGACGCCAGCTTCCCAGCTTGGCGTCCTACTAGTTTCAGGAGCACATTGTATGGCAGCAGATTTTTTCAAGACGCATCAGGCAACACTGGATCAGGCTTTGAGCAGTATTCTGGAGCGCAACTTCTGGAGCGCTTATCCTGAAAATCCCAGCCCGCGCGCCTACGGTGAAACCGCGGCTCAGGATGGTCAGGCTGCTTTTGAAGCCTACCGTGGCAAAGCCTTTCCCTTGACGCTGGAAGGCGCACAAGGTGAAGTCGGCAACGAGCAATCGCCTTTTGGTTTTGATCTGGGCATTAGCTACCCCAAAGTGCCGGTGGACCAATTGCTGGCTCAGTCGCAACTGGCGTTGGACAGCTGGCGCGATGCTGGCCCGCAAGCCTGGGTTGGCATTTGCCTGGAAATCCTGCATCGCTTGAATCAGCGCAGCTTCGAGATCGCTCATGCTGTGCAGCACACCACGGGTCAGGGCTTCATGATGGCCTTCCAGGCCGGTGGCCCTCACGCTCAGGAACGTGCGCTGGAAGCCGTGGCCTATGCCTGGCAGGAAATGTCCCGTATCCCCGGTCTGGTTGACTGGATCAAGCCCCAGGGCAAGCACGATCCCATCCAGATGAAGAAACAGTTCAAAGTCGTGCCCCGTGGCATTGGTCTGGTGATTGGTTGCTCCACCTTCCCGACCTGGAACGGTTACCCCGGTCTGTTTGCCTCGCTGGCAACCGGTAACACCGTAATTGTGAAGCCGCACCCTGGCGCGATTCTGCCTTTGGCCATTACCGTTGCTGTCGCCCGCGAAGTGCTGGCCGAAGCCGGCTTCAATCCTAATGTGGTCTTGCTGGCCGCTCACGAGCCATCGGAAGACACCGCCCAGCAACTGGCACTGAACAAGGCCGTCAAGCTGATCGACTTTACCGGCAGCAGCCAGAACGGTAACTGGTTGGAAGAAAATGCTCGCCATGCCTTGGTCTACACCGAAAAAGCCGGTGTGAACCAGGTCATTATTGATTCGGTTGAGGATTTCAAGGCGGTTGCCCGCAACCTGGCGTTCTCCTTTGCGCTGTACTCCGGCCAGATGTGTACCGCCCCTCAAAACATTTACGTGCCTCGTGACGGTATCCGTACTGCCGATGGCGTGATGAGCTTTGACGAAGTGGCTCAAGGTCTGGCCCAGGCAGTGCAAAAGCTGGTGTCCGATCCGGCCCGTGCCGTTGAAATTACGGGTGCTGTACAAAATGAAGCCTGCGCACAACGCATTGATCAGGCTCGCCAACTGGGCATGCCTATCCTGGCTGACAGCCAGACGCTGGAACACCCCGCATTTCCCGGTGCCCGCGTACGTACACCGCTGGTCTTGCAGGCAAGTGTGGATCAGCCCGAGATTCAACAAGAATGGTTTGGCCCCATCGTTTTTGTGGTGCAAACCGATTCGACCGAGCAAAGCATTGAAGTGGCAGGTCGCAACGTGATCGAGCACGGCGCACTGACCTTGTCGGCTTACAGCACCGATGATGCCGTGACCGCCAAGATTCAGCGCATGGCCGAGCGTTCCGGCGTATCCCTGTCCCTGAACCTGACCGGCGCTGTGTTCATCAACCAGACCGCAGCCTATAGCGACTTCCACGGCACTGGCGCCAACCCGGCTGCCAACGCATCCCTGTCGGATTCGGCCTATGTTGCTAACCGCTTCCGTGTCGTTCAGACTCGCTGGCATTTCTAAAGGAGGGTGGCCAGGTGACTGACCAAAGTATTCAATTTCAGCTGGAAAATGGCGTAGCACGCATTACCTTGAATCGTCCCGACAAGCTCAACAGCTTCACGGCCGATATGCACGGCGAGCTGGCTCAGGCTCTGGATAAAGTGGAACAGTGCGCGGATCTGCGTGTGCTGATTCTGACCGGTAATGGCCGTGGCTTTTGCGCCGGCCAGGACCTGTCCGAGCGTCAGATGAGCGCGGGCGATGCCCCCGTGGATCTGGGTGCCACCATTGAAAAATTCTACGCACCGCTGGTGCGCCGTCTGCGTGCGCTGGCGGCCCCTGTGGTGGTGGGTGTCAATGGTGTGGCCGCCGGTGCTGGCGCGAACCTGGCTCTGGCCGGCGACATCGTGATCGCCACTCGTTCGGCCAGCTTTATCCAGCCATTCTGCCGCCTGGGCTTGCTGCCTGACACTGGCGGTACCTTCTTCCTGCCTCGTCTGGTGGGCACGGCACGCGCGATGGGCCTGTCTTTGCTGGGTGACAAGCTCTCGGCCGAGCAGGCAGCGCAGTGGGGCCTGATCTGGGAATGCGTGGACGATGACGCTTTCCAGGCTCGCCTGAACGAACTGGCTGCCCATTTTGCGCAGGCACCGACCAAAGGTCTGGCTTACGCCAAGAAAGCGATTTATGCCAGTGATGCCCATTCGCTTGATCAACAGTTGGATCTGGAGCGCGACTTGATGCGTGAACTGGGTGCATCCGAGGATTACCGCGAGGGTGTTAATGCATTCCTGGGCAAGCGTGCCCCCCAATTTAAAGGAAAGTAATGCAAAGCAACGCAATGGCTGTTGAAGACCCACAAGCACTGGCCGAGCAGGTCAGTGACCATATGTATGGCAATGACCAGGCATCTCAGGCTTTGGGCCTGAGCCTGGATAGCGTGGCACCGGGCAAGGCCGACATGAGCATGACGGTGCGCGCCGACATGCTCAACGGGCACAAGACCTGTCACGGTGGTTTCATTTTTGCGTTGGCTGACAGCACCTTTGCGTTTGCCTGCAATTCTCGCAATGCACCGACTGTTGCGTCCGGCTGCACTATCGATTACCTGGCTCCTGCCTTTGAAGGGGACGTCCTGACCGCTCGTGCGGTCGAGGCCTCCCTGGCCGGTCGCACCGGGGTGTATGACATCGAGGTGGTCAACCAGAACAACAAGCGCGTTGCCTTGTTCCGTGGGCGCTCGTACCGGCTGAATGGCACGGTACTGGGCGGGATTGAAAAAAAATAATTTTTTGACGATACATACCCTGTAGACCCGGGGGGGTCGGAAGTACCACACCAGCGGCAGGGCAGGAGTACACCATGACAGCAATTAAAGAACAGGTTGGCCGCGATGCCATCGAGCATGCAAGTGTTGACGAAATCCGCAACTTGCAACTGGAGCGTCTGAAATGGACGCTAAAGCATGCTTACGAGAATGTGCCGCACTATCGGCAGAAATTTGACGAAGCGGGCGTGCACCCCGACGACTTGAAGCAGTTGTCGGACATTTCCAAGTTCCCTTTCACGACCAAGCAGGACCTGCGCGACAACTACCCCTTCAAGATGTTTGCGGTTCCCCGTGAACAGGTAGCACGCGTGCATGCTTCCAGTGGCACCACGGGCAAGCCAACCGTGGTGGGCTATACCGCCAATGACATCTCCACCTGGGCCGATCTGTTTGCCCGTTCCATGTGGGCGGCCGGTGCCCGCCCCGGTGATATTGCCCACGTGGCTTACGGCTACGGCCTGTTCACTGGCGGTCTGGGTGCGCACTACGGTGCCGAGCGCCTGGGTTGTACTGTGGTTCCCATGTCCGGTGGCCAGACTGAAAAACAAGTTCAGCTGATTCAGGATTTCCGTCCCGACGTGATTCTGGTTACCCCTTCGTACTTCTGCAATATCGTCGAAGAGATCGAGCGTCAGGGGATGGACCCCCGCGATACCTCCTTGCGTATCGGTATTTTTGGTGCCGAGCCCTGGACCGGCCAGATGCGTCTGGATATTGAGCAGCGCGCTGGCATCGACGCCGTGGACATCTACGGTCTGTCCGAAGTGATGGGCCCGGGCGTGGCCATGGAGTGTGTGGAAAGCAAGGACGGCCCAGTGGTATGGGAAGACCATTTCTACCCCGAAATCATCAACCCTGAAACCGGCGAGCCTGTGGCCGAGGGTGAAAGTGGTGAACTGGTCTTTACCTCGCTGAGCAAGGAAGCCATGCCCGTCATTCGCTACCGCACTCGCGACCTGACACAACTGTTGCCGCCCACTTCGCGCAGCATGCGCCGTATTGGCAAGATTACGGGCCGCAGCGACGATATGGTCATTGTGCGTGGCGTGAACCTGTTCCCGACCCAGGTCGAAGAACTGGTTCTGAAGATGCCCGAGCTGGCCGCCCAGTATCAGTTGGTATTGAGCCGTAACGGCAATATGGACGAACTGGAAATTCTGGTTGAAGTGCGTCCCGAGTTCAATCACCTGAACGACGCCGAGCGTGAGCAAATGGCCCGTCGTCTGAGCCACTCCATCAAGACCTTTATCGGTGTCAGCGCACGAATTCGTGTGCAGTCCTCCGGCATGGTCGAGCGTACCGTGACGGGCAAAGCCAAACGTGTGATCGACAAGCGCGCGTTCTAAGTCTGGCGGATTGACGTCAAAAAACGGCTCTGCTCTGGCAGGGCCGTCAGACTGCTGATAAACCCCTGGTTTTGCGCCCTGGGGTTTATTTTTTTGTTCTCCCGCCCAGGCGATGAGGTGTCGCTCACGATTCTACGGTTTTCGGTCGATCAGGCCTCAGATCACACCATCAGGCCGTTTGCGGGCCGGGGGCAAGCTCGCAGGCGCGTGAA